>JAFGII010000053.1 GCA_016929695.1 Ignavibacteria bacterium | reverse complement strand
TCCCTGATTTCCGGAATCATATCAATCCATCGTGTATAGGCAAAATTTGAAACCTGATTGAAGATCCAGAAAGCAGCACTGTCGGAAAATACCATCATAGAACCATTCCCGGCAGCAAAATTGGAAGGTTTTTCCGTAATGCAGGAATACATCGGGGTATAAACTGTTGTATAAGTATCATCAACACCAAACCAGAAAATACCTCCCACAGGGTCGGGAAGCCAGGAACGTGATTGAGTAACAAATGAAAAACCTGTTTGTTGGGTTGACGTTGCCCTTTCATGAAGATAGGTTACACTATCATCTTTATTTATTTTCCATGTCATCGGGCGCCATCTTATAGGTACTTTATATGGTCCACCGCCAATATCGTTATTCATATCCATCGGAGTATTTTCATAATGGTCTCTCATTAATTCCATTGCTTCATAGAGAGAAATTTTTTCATCGGGTTTAATCCAGAGCGGCATTCTGTTTTTCAGGTTTTTTCCCATAGCGTAGTCGAGATACTGTTCACCAAAACCTTTTTTCACACGATTGAACATTGCCCATACACGTGCTTCACAGAATCTTGCACCACCGAAATCAACAGGATTATAAGTATCGGAAAATGAAAACTCCTCGTCTTTTCCGTTAAACCACCCTTTTTCTCTTGCGAGTTTAATCACATCTTTTTCATATAGGCAATTTTCCTTGTCATTAAGTGGGAAAGTTTGAATCCTTGACTGATTGGCATGCCCGCAGATATAACCGTCAGGAATTTGCATAGCAACCCATACAGCACCTTTTTTATCCGGTCCTTTTCCAATGATTTCCATTATCCAGACTTCATTCGGGTCGGAAATTGATAAAGATTCACCTTCACTGCAATAGCCGTATTTTTCCATAAGGTCAGCTATAACTTCGATAGCTTCTCTTGCTGTTTTTGCTCTCTGAAGAGCAATATACATCAAACTGCCGTAATCCATAATGCCTGTCGGGCTATGAAGTTCTTCTCTGCCTCCGTATGTAGTCTCACCGATTGCCAGCTGATGCTCGTTCATATTTCCTATTACATTATATGTGTGGGCAACCTGAGGAATTTCACCTTTATATTCACCTGTATCCCATTCATAAATCTTCAACATAGTTCCTGGGGGATAGTCTGCAGCAGGCCAGTGATATAACTCACCGTATAGAGTGTGAGAATCTGCAGTATATGAAATCATTGTAGCACCATCTTTTGAAGCCCCTTTCGTTACAAGTAAATTTGTGCAAGCATAAACAAAATCCTGAATTAAAAACAATGAAATAATTACAATCGAAATTAATAAAAGTTGTTTTTTCATATTAAGAAATTTGATTAAAAAATATTCAATAATATAACGAGAAAATCATATAGAAATAAATGGAAAATGAATGAAAAAATTTAAAATATTTATATCCAGTTCTGAAAATCCGGGTTCAGCATACAGGAAATAAATCAAATTTTTAGATTTTCTGTACAGGAAGGATTTATTCAGAGATTTGAGATTATAATTGTTTTTTGAAGGACTTTTACTGATAAGATATTGAGAAAGAAAAAAAAGATTTTATTTTTTTCCCGAAAGTGTAATAAAAACAGGGCAAAATTCGGTTTTGTGTTGTGAATTATGCCCTGCACAAAAAAATTATAACTTGATTTCTACATACATATAATTATAGTTTTTTACTCCGATGAAAGTTATTATACCGTTTTCTTTATCAAGTTTATAATCCATCAGCGCTGTATATCCGCCTGCAATTTTATTGCCGTTTTTGAAAATATTATATTCTGTTACCGTTTCGCTCAATTCGGAAGCAGTCGAATAATAAAAATCGTTATTGTAAGCAATTATTTCATTAACATAATTAAAACTGCCGGGGGAATTGAATTTATTTGAATATACGGTAAATTTTTGATTATCGTAAGTTTTAGATTTTTCATCAGTTGCGGCAAAAGCATAATTTCCGGATTCATTGAATGTTATTGCTTCGAAAAATCCTTCCATCAGACCGTAAGGTACCGAAAGAAACGGACCATATCTTTTACCGTCGATAATGACAAAATATCTTTCCGGTATTTTCGCTCCTTCATCACCGCTAATGGTTCCGATGTAACCGATATTTCCGTCCGGAGAAATTGTCAATCCGAAGATATAATTATATTCGGTTCCGATTTCTTCATTATCATAAACGAGAACTTCCATTTGATTTTTCGTTACTATAAACACCGGTTTGTCTTTATTGTCAAACCTGACATTATAAACTGCGTCATAAGATTTGCCTTCAATTCCGTCAATAACAAGCCTGCTTGTATATTTTCCGTCGGCGGTTGAATCAGAAGCGATATAAAATATTTTGCCGGAGGGAGTATTATCCAATCCCCAGACACCTGCATTATAGGATTTCATGGGATTGTTACCCGTAACATATTGTTTTGTAAAATAACTGTAAGTCGTATCATCGCTGATTCCGTAAACAGGAATATTATCATTTGTAAATCTGATATACTCAATTATTGAGGGAAATGACCTGTATCTTTTTGTTCCCTGAATAACGAATGATTCCCTGATATCATCCGTTATCTTAGTGGCGATGTAAGTAATTTCTCCGATTTTGTCCGGTGTTACACCATAAGGATTAATCTCATCAAATTTTTCCTGCTCTATGCCGCCGATTACAAGAAACTGTTTGTTATTATCCTTTGCGGCGAAATATTCTTTTCCGTCTTTTGTGAATCCAAGTTCAAAATACGGCTCTGTGTATATTTCTTCGGATAAATAAACAAGATTTATCTCGTCGTATGTTTTTTCGTATTCGAATTTTTTAGTCATAGTATTATATTTTACGAATACAGATTTGTTGTCGTTTTTTGCAATTACATATAATATATCGTCTTTAATTATTATGGGGTCAATATAACTGTAAGTCCTCAGTTCTATTCCGTTAGCGATAATATGAGTTTTATCGTTTGCATAATCTTCCGCAAATGTACTTCCAGTTCCGAAATAATCCCCTTTGCTGTTAAACTGAACATTATATGCCCCGCAGTAATCATAATATTTCGAATTGCCTTTATTACTCAAAAACATTGATTTATTTATGGTAGTATCATAATATGTATATACGTATGTGCCCGTTGTCTTGTCATAACGCATATCATACTGCGGATATTCCTGATATCCGGCTTCTAAAAACGGACTTTCATTTACGGTTTGCGAAATTGAAATCCCGCAGAAAATAAAAAAAACAATAACAAATAATAATTTTTTCATATATTTAATTTAAATTTTACTTAACTTTTGTAATAATATTCTATTTAATTAAATAACTCTATGCTAAAATAAGTTCCGGGAAAAATATTTTTTGATTCTAAAAAGATAATTAATTATCAGTTTAGTCTGTCATTTAAGTGAAATAGAATATGGTCTTGTTTCAGGATTTTTTCCAAATTCATAGTTCGGTTTCGGACCCATTAAATATTTTAACGAACCTCCTTTCATAATATCATCGTGAGTTATGTATGTTTTTTTGTATTCCATACCATTCAGATAAATCTTTTGAATATAAATATTCCGTTCTGATATATTTTCTGCTTCAATTACAAATATATTACCGCTTTCCATGCTGATTACTGCTTTATTAAGAAATGGAGTTCCGAAAACATATTCATTACTGCCGGGGCAGACGGGATAAAAGCCCATAGCACTGAATATATACCAAGCAGACATCTGACCGCAATCGTCATTTCCGCAGAGTCCGTCGGGAGCATCGTCATACATCGACTTAATGATGTAATTTACTTTTTCCTGTGTTTTATGAGGAGCACCTGCATACGAATATAAATAAGCTATGTGATGACCCGGTTCATTTCCGTGAACGTAATTGCCTATTATACCGTCTCTTGTTATATCTTCGGACTCTTTAAATTGCTCTTCTTTCAGATGCATAGAAAAAAGTGTATCTATATAAGCGATAAATTTTTCTTCTCCACCGAAAAGATTTATCAACTGTTTTACATCATGCGGGACATAGAGACTATAATTATATGCATTACCTTCTATGTATCCCTGATTAACTGTTGATAAGGGATTAAAGGGGGTAATAAAGTTACCGTCCGAATTTTTGGCTCTGAAAAAACCTGTAGAGCTATCGAATATATTATTAAAATTTTCAACCCGCTTTCCGTATTCTTCTGCGATAACGTTATATCCAAGATATTCTGCGGTTTTCATAAGTGTCCAGTCATCATAAGCATATTCAAGTGTTTTCGATGCTGAATTTGAACTGATATCTTCGGGAACAAATCCGTATTTTTTATATGAGCCGATTCCGTCAAAGAAATCCGCATTTGAAGACTGAACCATCGCTTCGAACAGTTTTTTACTATCGATGCCCTGTATTTTTTTCAGAATTGCATCGGCAATAACAGAAACGCTGTGATACCCTATCATGCACCAGTTTTCGTTTGAATAATGAGACCAAACGGGAAGCATTTTATGAACACTTTGATTATAATGTTCCAGCATTGAATTTACAAATTCTGAAGTTCTCTTGACCTGTAGTATCGTGAAGAGGGGATGAAGTGCTCGATAAGTGTCCCAGAGTGAAAATATAGTATAATTATTTTGACTGCCCGAGTTGTGAATATTCATATCGAGTCCGCGGTAATTTCCGTCGACGTCGTTATAAAGTGCAGGACTTATAAAAGAATGATATAATGAGGTATAAAAATTTCTTTTCTGCTTTTCCGTTCCTTCGATGATTATTTTTCCGAGTTCATTGTTCCATTTATCATTCGCCTCAGATTTTATTTTCTGAAAATCCCAATGAGGAATTTCCGCAAGAAGATTCTTCAATGCCCCCTCAGGACTTACGGATGAAATTGAAAATTTGATTTGAATTTTTTCTTTTTCGGATGTATTATAATTCAGAAACATTTTAATATCTCTTCCTGCAAATTCAGGGAAGTTCTGAGTCTGATTGAACTTTCGCCAGAAACCTCTATAGACAGGCTGTTCATCCTGCTGAAATCCGAATTCGTTTACCGGTTTTAATATTATCATTGCGAAATAAAGAAATCTGGTTCTTGCCCATCCGTTCGTAAGCCTCCATCCGGTAATCAGTGTGTCATTTTCAATTCTGATGAACGCCCATTGCGTCTTTCCGTCATAATTATATATACCGTGAAATAAATCCAGAATGATATGTGAATTATCATTTTCAGGAAATGTATACTGATGAAATCCTGTCCTTTCAGTTGCCGTTAGTTCGGCGAATATTCCGTAATCATCGAGAAAAACACTGTAATATCCCGGATAAGCAATTTCTGTCTCTTTCCTGAATGAAGACCTGTAACCGCTTTTACTTTGAGATTTATTTCCGGGATTGAGTTTAAGTTCTCCTGTTGTTGGTATAATAAGAAAATCTCCTAAATCCGAGTGTCCTGTCCCGCTGAAATGTGTATGGCTGAATCCGACTATGGTATTGTCGTCGAACTGGTAACCCGAGCAATATCTGTAAACTTCCGGATTATATATCCCGTTTTTTTCATACATTACCGTATCTGTATCAGGACTTAGTTGAACAAATCCGAATGGAATGCACGCGCCCGGAAATGTATGTCCCATATTCTTCGTTCCGTTGAACACATTTACATACTTTGTCAATTCCGCCGGCTGGGTTAATACCAATACAGGAACAAGAGTAAAAAATAATAACAATATTTTCCTTTTCATATGTATATTATTATTTTGTAAAATATCAGATATGAAAAACCAAATAAGTCAAAAATTGTTATATTTAAATATATTTAAATAAAAAAAATAAGGAATTTATTTTGAAAAAAATATATTATAAATTTGAAAAAAATAAAAATGACCAAAAACAAAAGCAGATGTCCCTGGACTGGAGATGACTCGCTAATGATTAAATATCACGATGAGGAATGGGGGGTGCCTTTGCATAATGACAGGAAGTTATTTGAATTTATAATGCTGGACGGATTTCAGGCAGGATTAAGCTGGAGAACAGTGTTAAACAAAAGGAAAAATTTCAGAAAGGCATTTGATAATTTTGTCCCGAAGGAAATTGCAAAATACGATGAAAAGAAAATCAAATTGTTGTTAAATGATAAAGGTATTATAAGAAATAAACTGAAGATTTATGCTGCGGTTGAAAATGCGAAGGCATTCCTGAAAGTACAAAAGGAGTTCGGCTCGTTTGATGAATACATATGGCAATTTACGAGCGGAAAAACAATCACCAATAAATTCAAAAATATAAAGGAGTTACCGGTTACTTCAAAAGAGTCAGATTTAATGAGTGAAGATTTGAAAAAAAGAGGATTCAGGTTTGTAGGCTCAACAATTTGTTATGCTTTTATGCAGGCAGCGGGAATTGTAAATGATCATATCGTAAGTTGTTTCAGGTATAAAGCCGTTAGGAGGCGTTATTAATAAACAGGGGAAGAAAATTAAATATTAATCAAAATTCTTACTGTTAGAAATAATAATAAATCTTATTATTTCACTAATATATCTTTTTTAATAAGTTGATTTTTTACATCTATTATTAATGTAGCCGCGCGGTTAAGAACAAGATATAAATTATCAATATATAACTTTACTGCTTCAACATCTCTTACATCGGGTCTTAAAGTGATTGATTCAAATAAGTCTGATTGTACTTTATCGAGAAGATTCAATTCATGTTCAAATACTTTACTGTTTGATGTTAAATCTCTTTTTTCTTTTATCGGTTTCCGTTGCTTCTTAGTAATTTTTGCTTTCTTTTTCAACGCCGAAGAAATTTTTGATTTAGTATTTTTGATTTTTACCATATTTTATAATTCATATTTTAATATACATAATATATAAATATTACTGAAATTTATAAATTTCAAAGGTAATATTAAATATACTTTATTGAAAATAATAATATTGAAATAAATAAAAAATCATTTTATATATTGAATTTTTTTATTATAATGTAATTTAAAAATAATCAAAATTTTAATGATATTAAAAAATTGTCCGATATGTGGAAGTGTTTCATTCTCAAAAACAGGTAAACCTTACGGTCATAGTGAAGACAGTCAATTTGATGAAATTCAGTGTAAAGAATGTAAGTTACGTTGGGTTGAGCCAATGCCGACAGAAGAAGAAATTGACGAATACTATAAAAATTATTATAAGAGACGAAGAAATACAGGCAAACTTAATTGTCAGGAAACTAATGAATCAAAAATCTACAGATTCATCACGATGAAGAAATATCGTAACACACGTTATATCAAAAAGCTAAATCAATATACAGGTAAAGGTTTTTTTGTTGATTTTGGATGCGGTGAAGGGGAGTTGCTGATTATTGCGAAAGAGAGAGGATGGGATGTTCTGGGTATAGAATATTCAGTTGAAATAAAAGACGAACTTGAAAAACTTGAAATTAATGTTGTAAATACAAATAGTCTGTCAAATGCAAGTTTAAAAGAGAAAAGTATTTACTGCATATCATCAACTCACGTTATTGAGCACATAATTAATCACACTAAGTTTTTCTCTGATGTGAAAAAATATCTGAAACCTGAAGGTATATTTGCAACTAAGGTACCCTCAGCAACTTCATTGAGAGCGAAATTAAATTTATCATACTGGCATCTGACATATCCTTACGAACATTTCTGGGGATTTGATATAAATAATTACCGGATGCTTCTTGAAAATAACGGATTTGATATTCTGTATATAAAAGATAGTCTGATTATTGATGAATTAACGTGTATTGCAAAAATCAGAAAAGCATAATATGTTTTATCTTTTGTTGCAATAATTGAAAATATATTGCTGGAATCCTGACAATTTTTAATTTCAATTTTGCGACTGTTTTTGTATATAATTCGTGCATAATATTAATCCGAGACCGGTTGATTTGATTTTTCTGTCATTTTTCGGTAGTTAAATAATTTGCAAATACAAGGATACAGGTGTCCCTTTCAGGTAATATAATAATTTCATAAAACTAACTGTTCTGGTGTTTTCTACTTCTTGTGATAACATTTCTCGGTTAAAAGTCTGTCAATGTATGAATTTATAAATTCTTTTTTTTTGTATGGGGGGGGGTAAGTCCTTTATATTAATATTAATCATTTCTTCATTTTTGAACCGTATGACTGACAAATTGCATTTTAACATCAATTATATTTCTTCTGAATCTTCAAGAATAATTCCTATGGGAGAGTGCTCAAACAAAGAATGATATAATTTATCTTTATCCTGATTACTCTAACATTATCTGGCATAAAGTATATTAAACATCATCTGTTGATTTACAAAAAAACTTTAAGGCTGATATTTTATAAAATACAAGTCACTGCTGGAATGAAGCCGTAATGAATGAATATATAATATATACAGCGAATATGATAATCATCACGGGCATAATTTTCACTTTTCCGATTTTTGCAATACCGATTGACATAACAGCTAATGACCAGATTTTGAAAACATTCAGGTTAATCAAAGCAATATTAATGCTTTCAGGAATTCCTGAAGATTTCAGTAGAGGTGCAAGTCCGACGGAAGTTATATCACCTGTTAATACTGAAACAAACATATTTATTAAATCGCCTGCCGCCGCAATTATCATTGAAAGACTGATAACATTCAGCAGGTTTAAATACATAAAATTGCCCTTAAGAATTTTTATGATAATTATGCCTATTAAACTAAAAACAAGCATCGTTATGAAAGGAGTAATTACACTACCGCCAAAAGCGGAAATTTTAAAAAATAATCCTTCAGGATTCATAAATTTTTCCGCCTGTTCTATTGCTATATTTGCTTCTTCCTGGCTCATCTTACCGCTTTTTACACCTTCATCCATTGTCTGATGTAATTTTTCTTTCTGCTTGTCTATTATTTTATCAACAAGCTCGTTATCATTTAGGAACAGAAAACTTGATATCAGACCTAATACAATACATATCAGTATTGATATTAGCCAGTAATTCCTTTTCGGGGTTGTATCAATTGTCTCGAATGTTTCTCCGGGAGACATTACAATGCCTGATACCGCATCTGTATAAGACAATTGAACTTTTGGTTCTGCATTTTCGGGTTGCTGAAATTCATTTTCCATTTTATTATTGATTAATTTTAGAATGGCTTATTAATGTATAATTGCATAATTAATATACTATAGTTGTTTCATATATACAATTTATTTTGAACTATATATTTTCTTACAGATTCAGGAACAAGATACTTGATTGATTTTTTTTCATTAACCATTTTTCTAATCATTGTTGAGGATATTTCAAGTGAGGGAACGCTTATGTAAGTTACTTTATCCAAAAATTCTTTAGGAGCATCCTTGAACTCATATCCTGGTCTGTTTATGACCAGAACATCACAGTATGAAAATAATTTTTCAGGAGATTTCCATTTCGGCAGGTCGAGCAGGTTATCCATTCCTATAATCAGAAATAATTTTGTTTCTTTCTTTTCATATATTTTAAAAAGCTTTTTTAATGTATCAACTGTATAGGATTTTAATGAAAGTGCTTTTATTTCAATGTCGCTGACTTCAAAATTACTGTTCCCTGTGAATGCGAGTCTTGCCATGTTTAGTCGGTGTTCCGCAGGAATTATATCCGTAAATTTCAGCGGGGGGTTGCCCGAAGGAATGAATAGAATTTTATCAAGTGACATCTGACTACTTACGCTTTCTGCGTGAATCAAATGCGCGATATGAGGCGGATTAAATGTTCCGCCGAAAATTCCGATTCGTCTCATTTATTTTAAATTTAATATTTTTTTGACATTAAAGAAAACCTCTTCGACTTCAATATTATTCATACATTCTAAAGTTCCCGTATGACAAATGAATTCATTCCCTTTCCAGTATTTTTTATTGCATTTATCTATTGATGTAACAGGCGTATAACAGGGGCTGCATTCGGGTTTCTTCCAGATATAGATATGCCTTATACAGGGAGTACTCCTTGGTGCCAGCAGTTCCGGACTGGAAGGTCCGAACAATGAAACGGTACTGACTCCGAATCCGGAAGCAATATGAATAGTACCTGTATCCCCGGCGATTATTAAATCACAAGCCGAAATAATATCATTATCTATATCTTTAACTATTATATTATCATTAAGAAAATCCGTCATTATTTTTTCACCGTTTTCAGTCCCATTAAAGAAAATTATTTGTATTTGACTGAATTCTTTAATCAGTTTTTCAGCGAGTATTTTATATTTTTCCGGGTCCCATCTTTTTATCGGCATAACAGTTCCGGGATTTATTCCGCCAAAAGGAAACATACCTACTATTTTTTTGTTTAGCGGTATTCCGATTTTTTCTTTAATGAAAATTTTATTATCTGCCCGGATTAATTCAGGATATTCGTATTTCACCTGAAGATTTGCTGATTTAATTACATCGAGGTATTTAACAGTCTCGTGTTTATTTTCATTATAATCCGCAGGGTAATTGATAAATTTCGTCCCGCTGAATCCCAATCTGTATTTAATTCCGCTCAAGGCGATAATAATTCCGAAAATATTTGTTCTGTGTCCGAGAAGAACGAGATTAAACTTTTCTTTTCGTAATTTCAAAATGAGTTTAAAAGCTGAAATTATCTTTATAAAAATATTTTCATTTTCAGGAGGCAGGAATTCTATGATGCCGTCGTTGTGCGGCAAATAATTATATAAATTCTTCAGCCAGGGAGATAGTATGTAGTAAATTTTTGCGTTAGGGAAATTATACTTCAGATTTAATACAGCGGGTGTCATGAAAATTATATCCCCGAGGCAGCATAGTTTAAAAATCAGTATTTTCTTTATTTCGTTTTTATTTATCAAGTCTGTATGTCAATGTAAGTTTGAATATTCTCAAAGCATTTTTATTAAATGTGACCAATCCAAGGAAAAAAAACTTAATTCCCAAATAAGTTCTTAAAAGAAATATTTCAAATTTATTATTGTGCTTGCTGTAATATATGAGTTGTGAGTGTTTCGAATAATAATATATAACGTCCTTAAATTCGGGGTTTGTATTTTCGCCTTTATAATGAATAATACCCGAGTACGGATAGAAATACGTTTTAAAACCTTTCAAGGACAGACGTTTGCATAAATCGGCATCTTCATAATACATAAAAAATCTCTCGTCAAATCCTTTTATCTCATCAAATATTAATTTTTTCATAAACAGGGAAGTCCCTGATACCCAGTCAACAGGAGTAATGTCCCTGAAATTATTTTCGGTTTCTTCTATAATTTTGATGTCTTTGGTTCTGAACGCAATTTCGAGTTTTTTGTTTTGCCTTTCATTACTGAATGTAGGAAATTTTCCAAATGAAATCTGGAAATTGTTATTCGGATAGTAGAGTTTTAGTCCGACGGCACCATAACCGAATATTCCGGTTTTATCGATTAAGTCCTGGAAAAAATCATTCTTTAATGCAGTATCCGGATTAAGAAACATCAAAAATTCTCCTTTTGCATATTTCGCTCCTAAATTACACCCTTTTGAAAAACCGCTATTTTCACTTTGAATAATTCTGAGGTTTTGCCGGTCTGATAATTCATTCAGTTCTTCATCCGGAGAATTGTTAACAATGATAATTTCGAAAGGCACGGAATTTATTTTTTCATATAACGATTCAACACATTTGCAGAGCAGTTTGCCCTGACGGAAATTTACAATAATGAAGGATATCATTTTTTAATAAATTCCACAGTTCTTAATCCGGTTATTAAACAATATGTTTTTGAAATATTATTCACAATTATCTCAAAAATATTATTTCCGTTAAACAATTTACAGGATAAAAACAATAAAACATCCCTGTCTTTCGCAATTTTAATCTTTTTAATTTCTCTGCGCCTGGATTTTATTGTTCCCGGATTTGACAAAATCCAGAAATACGATTTCAATATTCCCTTGAAAGAATAGCGGTTGCTTATCAGTGATAAAACCAGTTTCAGTAAAAAATTTAAAAAAAAGTAGGGGATTAACCTTATTAATATATAAAAATTGAAGAAAATCAAGAAATTCAGAATCCTGTTTCTTTCCTGATAAAAAGTAATTATCGAGGTTTTTTCTTTCTTTGTGGTTCCCGAACCTTTATGGTGAACAACAGATTTCGAAGTATGATAATTTCTTCTTCCTGAAAATATCGAATATAAACTCAGATATGTATCTTCAGAATAAAGAAAATATTCTTCGGGGAAAATCTCATTTTTTTGTTTAAGTATATTCTTATAAAAAATCAAAGATGAACCGCTTGCAAGAAATATTTCTCCATTGCCGTTCATATCAATTCCGAATATTTCCATTATGTTATGACCAAGTAGATTGACAGTACCGTTCTTTTGGTAATATTTGTCCGGAATTCCTTCGGTAAGAACAAGAGACTGAACGAGTCCGGCATTTTCAAAATTCTTCACACTATTAATGAGTTCTTCAAGCCAGTTCTTTTCCACGACTGTATCGTTATTCAAAAGCACTATATAATCGCCGTTTGCATAACAAAATCCGAAATTGTTTCCCCCTGTAAATCCCAGATTTTCCCCTGTGGAAAAAATTTTCAGGCGGTCATCATTGAATTGCTGTTTTACATATTCAATGCTTCCGTCAGATGAACCGTTATCAACAAGAATTATTTCAAAATCCCGGTAACTCTGACTAAGAACAGAATCAATGCATTCTTTTAAATAATGTTTTCCGTTGTAATTTAATATAATGATTGAAACACTCACAGTATGTTTTTTTCTTTTATTTGTAAATCGGAAATTTTTATATCAAGAAGGATACTGTTGATATAATCATTCGATACTTTTCTATTTTTTTGTATAGATTTCCTTTTAGAATACATTTTCGGAAGTTTGATAATACCTGCGAAGTATCCTTTGGGAACGTTTAACGCGAGTTTAAAAGAATAATATCTGGCAAAAATATAAAATCTTCGAATTCTTCCTAAATTAAAATGCAGGAAGTATTTCAACAAAATCTTTAGTGGATAGTTCTTGAATCTCAGAAAAATAATATTCCTTTCCGAGAAGTAAGTTGATAAATGTTTTTTATCGGTTGTTGTTGCACTGCGTATATGATAACAGACAGCTTTAGGATTGTAATAACACTTAAAGCCTGACAATTGCATCCTAAACCCAAAATCGATGTCTTCAAGGTAAGCAAAAAAATCTTCATCAAAAAAACCCACGATTTCAAAGACTTCTCTTTTATACAATGCCGCCCCTGCACAGGCACTGAAAATAAAATTTTGAGAATCATACTGACCAGTATCTTTTTCTCCGTAACCTCTTTGTATAGAAAGACCTCCTTTACGAAGAAAATCACCGGTATCATCCAAAATATTGCGATTATAGAAGTTAAGCATTTTACAAGCAACGGAAGCGACAGTTGAATCAATAAATCCGTTCAACATTTCTTCAAGAAAATATCTGTCGCATTCAATATCATTATTTAAAAGAAGAATATGCGAGAAAGATTTGTTTTTAAGCGATAATCTGATACCATCATTTACAGCTTTAGCAAAACCTGTATTATATTTATTAGAAATAATACTTACATCTGGAAAATTTTTTCTCAACAATTCAACAGAATTGTCCGACGAACCATTATCCACTACAATAACGGAAAAATCATTCAGCGATTGATTCTGAAGAGACTTTAAGCAAATCTCAAGAAATTTATAACCATTAAGATTCGGAATTACTATTGATATCAAATTATTTCTCCTTAATTCTCTTTAAAAGAAAATTTTCGAATAAGTCAAGAGATTTTTCCCAGTTTAATTTTTTTCTCACATATTCAAATCCGTTTATAGAAATTTTTTTCAGCAATTCAGGATTCGCTATTAATTTTTCCACCCCTTTATATAAACCATCTTTATCACTGGGATCTGCAAAAATTGCTGTTTCATTTTCAATTGCATATTCGGGGAATCCGGCAACAGCGTTTCCTACAACCGCACACTTGCAAGCCATAGCCTCAGCTGGTGTAAGTCCGAAACCTTCATACTTACTTGAAAAAAGAAATATATCAGATGTTGAATAAAGTTCAACAATTTCCTTATCTTTAATATTTTCATAATACTGGATAAAGTCAGGATATTCTCTGAATTTTGAAGTTCCGAATGCCCTGAATTCAATATCAGGGTATTTTTTATGAATCCTGACTGCAGTGTAGATAGAAACTTCGGCATTTTTATTCTCAAGTTCATGATCCATAAATAAAATCTTTAACGGATTATTGAAAACTTTATTTTCATTTTTAAAAATACTGTAATCTACAGAAGGCATTATTTCAACGGATTCGGAATTATATTTTGTCTGCAGAAGTTCTTTTAAGTATTTGGAAACTACAATTCTATTAAAAGGCAATTGATAAGAATCTTGGGCTTGCCTCAGACTGCATTTCCATATCTCGTGATCCTGAATAAAATAAAATTTTACTCCTTTCGAATTATTTAAACGATGAACAGGATGGGCAGACGGCATTGATGTTGCAATAACTGCATCTGCATCTCTTATAAAAACATCAGATATTAACGGGACACTTTTTATTTTTATGTTTGAATACTTTAATTTATCGGGTATCTTATTTATTTTTAATACATTTTTCACTGAATTCCTGATTCTGAATTTGAAATGCAAATAATTAAACTCGGTTCTGTAAGAGTTAAAAGGAATCAAAGGAGTATATAATAGAACATCATTATTTTTATTAATCAATAACTCTGCAATTCTAAAAATTACACGCATACCTCCTGAAACAGCAATAACTGGTATGATTATATTAATTATCATATAATTTATTTCTGAGTTTATGGTAGATCTTGACAAACTTTCTCTTAAAAATATGAAAATCTATTACGGTCTTCGATTTCTCCCAGTCTTTCATTTTTTTATCATAAATATCCTTGTATTCTTTATTATAGTATGGACCGGTTGCGTGAAAACATTTGACATCTTTCAAAATTCCGTATTTAAATCCCTGAGCCTTACAACGCATTGTATAGTCTCCGTCCTCACCAAAAAACACATAATTTTTCATCTGCCTCAATTTTCCTACTTTCTTATAAACTTCAGCGGGAATCATGAAACACCATCCGCCAGTTGGACCATACTGAATAACTGTTCCGTCATCATATACTACATCTTTATAAATTGCATCAACCGGTTTAGCCCCGTCAGTATATTCATTCTGAATAACATCCAGAGCAAGATATCCCAATAAAGGCTCCACTTTAAAAGCATTTATCATTTTCCGAACCCAATTTTCCGGAAACTGAATAATATCATCATCAAGACAAATTCTGAAATCAGAGTTCATCATATCAATTACTTTTCCTTTGGCATTGTTTCCTATATTTTCACCAGATAAAACCGGTTTAATAAATTCGAATTGATAAGACATTCTCTTTAGATATTCTCTGCTTCCGTCAGAGGAGAAATTATCCCATACATAAATTACTTTTTCAATATCCCTTGTAGTTTCAATAATAGAAGCAAGGCATAGTTTTAACATTGCAATTCTATTATATGTAATCACTCCGATATTAATCATTTCTTTTTTAAGATAAAGAATAATTTATTAAATATCTTTGCTAAAATTATTTTGTCCCTTTCATTTAAATAGTTTGTATAATGAATACTAATTCCGTAAAAAACCGAGAATAAAATAACAGATAACATAAGTGAAAAGATTAAACTTATTCTTTTACTAGATATAAATAAATCAGCCAGAAAGTAATTATATAAAAAATAAATTATTAAAATCATAATTAATCCGGAGAAAAACGGAATCATAAAAACTTTTGTCAATAGAAAAAACTTTTTAAATCCGAACAATCTGGAAGAAACTGTAAAGATATATGTAGAAGAGAAAATTGTGGCTATCATATTACCATAAGCAGCACCTAAAACTCCGTAATTTCTTATCAAGATATAACTAATTATAACATTTAATATTAGATGCATTATTCCCTCATGCATCTGAAATTTTGGAATTCCTATGTTAGGAGTGATTGAATTTCCCGGAGCCGAGAAAATTAAATTATATAACTGACTGACAGCAAGTATTTTTATTATCAATGAAGCCATTTCGAAACCGTTTCCAAGCCATGCCTTAATAATTATATCTGAGAAGACAAATGAAAAAAAATAGATTGGAACAGATATGACCGTTAAATATTTTGAGGTATCTCCGAATAAGGTTCGAATTTTATCAGATTCTTCCTTAGCATTAAATTCAGATGCTATCGGTGCTGTCTGAACGATTAACTGGGTAGGTAAAAATTTGGCAAATCTTAAAATTCTTCCTCCCAAGTTGAAAAAAGTGACGCTGTTTAGAGTCGAATATATACCGAGTAATATTTCATCAAATTTTTCCGATGCAAAAGTGGCGAGTTTTGATATTTGCATCTGCAATCCAAACAGACTCATTTCTTTTAAAGATTTGGAACTGAAATAATTAAATTTTAGATTTATTTCCGGTACAGATTTCCTTGTAGCAATAAATATGACGACCGAATTTACAATTGCCGCAATCAACTGACTTATAAGAAGTCCTTCAACTCTAAAGCCCAAAATAAGTAAAATAATAACAACAGCAAAATTAAGAAAATTAACAATAGTATTCATCAATGATGTGATATACATTTTCTGTATACTTATTAACACAGATGAATAGACTATGAACAGATTATTAACAAAAAAAATTATTAATGCGATATAAAAAGAATTTCTGCTTGCATTATAAAGCTCCGGGGGAATATTAATTAGAGTAAGAAGTAAATCCGTGAAAAAGTAACCTATAAGGCATATAATAAGTGAAAAGAAAAAATAAAAAAGGAATCCCGTATTTACAGTACTATTAAGTTCTTTATACTTTTTTTTATTATAATACTCGGAAATGAATTTGATATAAGAAGAGGAGAGACTCAAATCCAGAAGACCAAAGGAACCGGTAAAACCCAAAACTAGTGCGTAGATTCCGAATTCTGTCTGACCAATTTTATTTATGATGAACGGAGTCAAAAGAAGCGGAAAAACAACTGCTGTTATTTGCGAAATAAAATAGTAAAGTGTATTTTTTATTACTTTGTCAGTCAGGCTCAAGTTTAAAATGTTTTTCCGGTTTTATATTTAATTAATATAATTTCCAATTTATTTATATATAAACACGTAAAAAAGGCATTTTTTATGTTTTAAGGAAATGATATACAAAATTACACTTTGGTATAATTCGGAGAAATTTCTAAATAATATTTCAAAAAAGAAGAAATTTTAAAATAAAGAATTTCAGAGTTTTCTTTTTTGGAAATCTAAAAGACTAAGATATTTTAATTTTCTATGATTTAACGAAAAAAATAAATTAACCGAACAATGCTCTGATGTTATTTCTCAGAGCTTCTATTTCACGTTCATAAGTAATATTCCGCTGACCGATTTTTCTTAACTGGTCTTTCCTGAGAGCAAGAGTTATGGTATAATCTATATATCTTTTCTTCTGAAAATTCACAGGGAGCCAAACTTTTGATTTCCTTCTTGAAACGTAAGGAAGGAAACTGAGATGTTCACGCGGTATAATGCCGAACTGTAATTCTTCGGCAAGTTCCCTCGTAATTATTTTCTGTTCGTGATAAAGTGCTATCTGAAAAACAATTATCAGACCAATGGCATAAAAGAAAACGAATATGAATCCGAAAAATGCTGTCCCGTCAAAACTAACTGTTAAATTCCAGAAGAAATGAATTAACACAGCGAAAAAATATCCAAGAGGAATCATAAATAGTTTAAACCCCGCTGACTTGAATTTTGCAAAACCCACGAAAGCCCCGAAAGTAGCCTGTGCAAGAGTATGCAGTATTGCCGAAAACAAAGTTCTTACAATAACAATGGCAATCCAGTTTTCCTGTTCAGCAATGAAATATAAGAAATTTTCCGTCATACCGAAGCCAAGCCCTATAGCACCTCCGTAAACGACCCCGTCAACAACTCCGTCAAATTTTCTGCTCATTGCCATCATAAGAAGAAAAATTCCTTTTGTAAATTCTTCGACTACCGGTGCTGTTATTACTGCCCCGGATATACTTATAAGTTCTTCGGGATTGTTGTCAGAAACAGCAATAATAAAAGATGAGAGAGAAATCTGGAAAATTATACTTCCGATAATTGCAAGAAAAATTGCCCCTGTTGCTCCCCAGAAAAAATTAAGAAATAAAAAACCAAATGGTTCCCGTTCGTTTCTGTCAAGCCACCAGATTATCAGCAGATAAATAAAAATTGGTATTACAGCTGCAAATATTGACCCTATAAATTGTATCATTATATGAAAATATTGAATGTTTTCTATTCTACAGGTTCAAGTTTCAGGAGTATTTGTCCTTTATCAACGGGTTTTTTCTCCTCAGCCAGAACTTTAGTCACTATACAATCCTTCGTAGCTTTTAATTCATTTTCCATTTTCATCGCTTCGAGAACCAGTAACACCTGTCCCTTCTTAATTCTGTCACCCTCTTTAACATTAACCTTGACAATAGAACCCGGCATAGGTGATACAACATCTTTCTTGAATCCTTTATCGGTTTTCGTTTTTGAAAACTTCTCCAGCAGCAAATCAAGTTCACTTTTACAGATAATTTTATAAGTGTTCCCGTTTAGTTCCGCAATAAAACCGATACTTTTTACTTCTGTATCAATATCTATTTCCGTTTTAATAATATAATTATTGTTGTTAATTCTTAAAGTCATAATAGTCGGTGCAATGAATTTATATTCATATTCAAATTCACTGTCATTATAAGAGACTGTGTTATGACTTATCAGCGTCAGAAGTTTTTGTTCCGCTTCGTTATTGAGATTAATATAATATTTTTTCATCTAAAAATTTGTATTCTTTGTTTTGTCCAGCTGCTTTTAACTATTTCCTTTGCTTTTGACTGGATTTTATTCTGTTCAGCAGAAAGGGATTCCTTGTATATAACAGTAGATAGCATTAGCGCAATTTCATCTGATAAATCAACTTGAATTTTCAATTTACTTAATCTCGGTAAAAATGTTTTTTCGACAAATTGAGTATTGTATTCACCTTTTATATATTCATCACAGTTCATTAATTGAAGCAGGAAATTAATATTTGTTTTTACGCCTGAAATTTTATAATCCTTAAGTACTCTTCTCATTTTATCAACAGCGGTTTCCCTGTCGGGACCGTATGAAATGAGTTTAGAAATCATCGAATCATAATAAATAGAAATTTCATTTCCTTGTTCGATTCCTGTATCTTCTCTCATTCCATTTCCGAGTACACGGCTCATATATTCGATTTTTCCCGTTGAGGGCAGAAAATTGTTGTCCGGATCTTCGGCACAAATTCTGCATTCAATTGCATATCCTTTAAATTTTACATCATCCTGTGTTACGGATAATTTTTCACCCGATGCTATTTTCAACTGTTCTTTTACAAGGTCAAGTCCTGTTCGCATTTCGGTAATAGGGTGTTCAACCTGCAGTCTTGTATTAACCTCAAGGAAATAGAATTTTTTTTCATTGTCCACCATAAATTCAACAGTGCCTGCATTTGTATAACCTGATGCAAGGGCAATTCTCTTCGCCGCCTCGCCCATTCTTCTTCTTAAATCATCATCCACAATTACCGAAGGAGTTTCTTCAATAATTTTCTGATGGCGTCTCTGCATCGAACATTCCCTTTCACCGAGGTGAACGGCATTTCCGTATTCGTCAACAAGTATCTGGAATTCGATGTGTCTTGGTGAGTCAACATATTTTTCTATGAAAACACTGTCGTCCCCGAAAGAAGAACGTGCTTCATTCTGTGCCATCCGCAGGGAACTTTCCAGTTCTGATTCGGATTTCACAACGCGCATACCCTTGCCTCCTCCTCCTGCCGATGCTTTTATCATAATAGGATATCCGATTTTCTTCGCAATCTCTTTTGCTTCGTTAATTTCTTTAATTGCTTTTTCGGTTCCCGCAACAACAGGGACGTCATTTTTTACTGCAAGTTGTTTGGCTTTTGTTTTGCTGCCGAGGTTTTCAATTGCTTCCGCGGAAGGACCAATAAATTTAATTTCGTTATCAATACACAATTTTGCAAACATACTTCTTTCGGAAAGAAATCCGTATCCTGGATGTATTGCATCCGCACCCGATTTCTTTGCCGATTCAATTATCCTGTCGGCAAGCAGATAACTCTGCGATGCGGGTGATTCACCAACATAAAATGCCTCATCCGCAAGTTTAGTATAAAGTGAATAACGGTCAAAATCAGAATATACTGTTACTGTTTTTATACCCATTTCTTTTGCCGTTGTAATTATCCGTACAGCTATTTCACCTCTGTTCGCTATTAAGAGTTTTTTAATCATTTTTCGTCCTGAATACTGCTTTTATTTCTTTTTATATAATATCCTACGATACCCGCAATAAGAACAAACGATATGAAAATGTTTGATATTAAACTTATATTTTTACCTGTTTCGTATATATCCGAATGAAATATCATTTCAACTTTGTGTTTTCCCGGGGGAACAACAATTCCTCTGAAAAGATAATTCGTTTTATATATTTCGGTTTCGTTTCCGTCAATGTATGCCTTCCATCCTGCCCGATAATAAGTCTCCGTAATTACAAGAAAATTATTGCCGGATGCATTTACTTCATATTCAAGTTTATGAATGTTGCCTTTAATTAGTTTCGCTTCTACGGTTGAATCAGGTTTTGAAATTTGTTGTTTTAATTCTTCTTCGATATATGCAACCTGTCTCGGATTGAACGAAGTGGTTTTTATATTTTTTAATATGACCAATCCCTTTTGAACCTGTAATTCATCAACGAAATATGCTCTTGGCATAAAGAATTTATTTTCATAAATCAGCATTGAACCTTTATATACTTCCGTGTAGGAATTAGTATCGATAATAGGTTTATTATTTAAAATATATTTAACGTTTGCCAAACCCAGCAGGAATGGATTTTCACCTCCTGCAACATCAATTGCGTCCTGATAGATTCTTAATTTTGCGCCGTGATATCCGTTAAAAAGATGAAGATTAAAGTATGCAAGGAGATTCGATGTAGTCAGTCTTCCGTTGTTCATTTCCGCAATCCTGAACTGGTATGTGTCAGGTTCCCTGTTTAATATCCATTTAGTATAATCCGTTTCTTTGAAATAAGATGACTGTGCATCTTTATCGTCCCAGTGAAGTGTTTTTGAACTTATATTAACTATATCGAAAGTAGCGATGATAATAATAAATATAAGCCCCCAGTATTTTCCTATTGTTTTTTTCAGCATCAAAATTACTATGCTGATTGTTATCAGTATTAATATGGAATGTAGAAGCATATCCTGAATAACATTTTTGTAAGCGAGAGATGCAAGTTGTTTTGCATACTGCGAAATCTGCTGAGGCGTTGCCCCCTGTGACAAAAGTTTTTCTTTAATGGGACCGGTTGCAACGGAATTCGTATATGAATTTTCACATCCCGCTATTGCTCCGAATAGCATTATTATTCCGAAACCTGCAATAGCATAAGATGTGTATTTCAGGAGTTTTTGCCTTCCTGTATCTTTAACAGTGTCAATAACGGATTTCAGACCGAAACAGGCAAGAATCGTAAACGCAAGGTCAAGATAATAATGAATCATTACCGGTGCTCTGAAACTGCTGAAATAGGGGACATTATTATAGAAAAAATTATAAAGCAGCGGAAATGTTCTTCCGAAGGAAAGCAGTAAAAAGAGAAAAACAATAAACGTCAGAGACATAACGAAGGCATTTCGCCTGAAATTCATGACAATTCCGATTATTGCAAGTACAAACGTAATAACTCCAAAATATACGGGTGAATCAGTGAATGGCATTTGTCCCCAGTAGAGATTATTTCTTTCTCCGTTGACTTCGACATTTCCGAATCCGTAATAATAAGGTATAATAAAAGTCATTACTTCACCAGGCGAGAAAGACCAATTAGTCGCATATTCATAACTTAGAGGTTTTTCGTCAGATTTTAAAGGGTCTGATGTTGCTTCGATACTTGACTGACCTCTCATAGAATAATTTTTATATTCCATAACTGATAGAATCGGGTCGAGATTCATCAGGAAAGAAAATCCGAGTGCAATAATAATCAGAATGTATGATACAATTATTTTTTTTAAGTTTAACTTTTTAACAAGTTTGTAAATGAAAACGAAAAGAAGATAAATCCCAATAAACATAAATGAATAAAAAAGCATCTGTACGTGATTGAAATTTATCTGCAGTTGCAACACTATGGTTAATAAAGCAAAGTATATTAATCTCTTAAAATTATTATTTCCTTCTTCTTCAATCAGTTTATCAATAAATAATAATGCAAGTGGAAAGAAAGAAAATACAAACATTTTTGTGTGATGTCCTACAATAATCAACTGGATTATGCCTGTTGCAAAAACTCCTGTTAATCCGGCAAAAATAGCAATTAAATTATTTTTAAATTTATATCTGATATAAAAAAACAATGATATCCCGAAAATAAAATAAAAAGGAATGGTCATGAAGAACATGTTTCCGTTTATCATCGGATTAAGTATACTAATCCAACTATCAAAAGGTGTTGTTAAGAATTTATGTATTGATAAGGCATTATGTGTAATAATTGGGCTAGATAAATCTCTCGGAAGTCCCGCCATTAGAGAGCCGTAGGACGGCATGCCGGAAAATACATAAGGTGTCCAGAGCGGATAAATAATATCAGATGTTGCTTTTTGAAGAAATGGAGCACTGCTCAGCGGAGACATATTATCCGGTGACGAGAAAATTTTTCCTCCGAAAATTCCCTTGTTGAAAAACAGTAGAAGGGCAAAAATGATAATACCTATCATTAGAAGCCATGATTTGTAATTCTCGGAACTTAACAGTCCAAGATTTTCATTTTGAAGAAAACCCTGTTTAGTTTTTTTAGATGTTCTGCGAACGGGGGTTTTTGATTTAGCCATTTGTTTGATATAAAACATAAAATTTATGAATAAAAAATTTTAAAATACAGTCATAATTTTTGAAAAAACGAAAAAAAACTTGACAAAGCACTTTTTTTTCACAAGGAATAAAAAATTATTAAAAGTCAAGTAAAAAATTTTTAAAAATTATGAAAAATAATTTTGATTTTAAAATTTGTTTCAGTTAATTTTACAAAATAGATAATCAGCAAACCGAAATTAAGTTTTTTAAAATATACAAATTATTTTTTGCTAACCATTTAAGAATATATATGAATGAAAATTAACCGTCTCTTATTAGGTAATTCAAAAAAAATAAGCAGCATAGAATTCGAAAAAAGGACGTCGGAAATACTTCAACCGTCGGGTGAAGCTATATTTCAAATGACTGATGTCTATGTACCGAAACACTGGTCTCAGGTTGCTACGGATATACTGGCACAGAAATATTTTAGGAAAGCGGGAGTACCAAAGAGATTAAAAAAGATTGAGGAGGGCAATATTCCGGAATGGTTGTCAAGATCGGAACCGGATTTCGATATGTTTTCAAATCCGGAAGATAAAGAATTTTTCACATATGAAAATCACGCACATCAGGTATTTCATAGGTTAGCGGGATGCTGGACATACTGGGGATGGAAATACAATTATTTTTCGGGTGAGCAGGATGCCTTAAATTATTATGAAGAAATGTATTATATGCTTGCGATGCAAATCGGAGCACCGAATTCGCCGCAATGGTTTAATA
Source organism: Ignavibacteria bacterium (assembly GCA_016929695.1). Classification (GTDB taxonomy): domain Bacteria; phylum Bacteroidota; class Ignavibacteria; order Tepidaquicellales; family Tepidaquicellaceae; genus Tepidaquicella. Next base: position 17,244 of record JAFGII010000053.1, on the reverse strand, counting down.
CCGGTCTTCACTGGGCTTACGGTATTAGCGGTCCGGCACAAGGACATTATTTTGTTGACCCGGAAACAAAGGAACTGACTCAATCTGCGGATGCATATTCTCACTGTCAGCCGCACGCATGCTTTATTCAATCGGTAAAAGATGATCTTGTAAACGAAGGCGGAATTATGGATCTGTGGGTGAGGGAAGCAAGATTATTTAAATATGGTTCCGGTACGGGTACAAACTTTTCGGATTTAAGAGGTTTGGGTGAATCATTAAGCGGCGGAGGTAAATCATCCGGATTGATGTCTTTTCTGAAAATAGGCGACAAAAGTGCAGGTGCTATCAAATCAGGTGGAACAACACGCAGAGCAGCAAAGATGGTTATTCTCGACCTTAACCATCCGGATATTCAGGAATTTATTAACTGGAAAGTTATCGAAGAACAAAAAGTTGCTGCTTTAGTAGCTGGTTCAAAACTTTTAAACAGGCATCTTAACAGTATTATGAAAGCTTGCCACAGCGTTCATCCTGAGAATGACGGAACCGACAGGAGAAAAAATAAAAATTTAGCACACGCAATTAAAGAAGCAAGAAAAGATTTAATTCCGGAAAATTACATAGAAAGAGTAATACAACTTTCGAAATTAGGCTATAAAGAAATTTACGTTCCCGTTTTCGACACCGATTGGAATTCGGAAGCATACGGCACGGTCTCCGGTCAGAATTCAAACAACTCTGTCCGTGCTACCAATGATTTTATGAAAGCGGTTACAAAGGACGACGACTGGTTTTTGTATAACCGCGGCGAATTAAAAAATGCCCAAAAAGATAATAGAAAACCAAAACCTGTAAAAAAAGTGAGAGCACGGAATTTGTGGGAAGATATTGCTTATGCCGCATGGTCTTCCGCTGATCCGGGTATCCAATTTCACGATACAGTTAATGAATGGCACACCTGTCCAAAAGGAGGAGAAATCCGTGCTTCAAATCCATGCAGTGAATATATGTTCCTTGATGATACGGCGTGCAATCTTGCTTCTCTTAATCTTGTGAAATTTTATAATGAAGATAAAGAAATATTTAACATAAATCAGTTCAGGCATGCGTCAAGACTTTGGACAATCACCCTTGAAATAAGTGTTTTGATGGCGCAATATCCGAGCAAGGAAATTGCCAGGAAATCATTTGAATACAGGACACTCGGTTTAGGTTATGCAAATATTGGCGCACTTTTAATGCGGCAGGGAATTCCTTATGATTCTGAAGAAGCGCTAGCAATAACCGGAGCACTAACCTGCATTATGCATATGAATGCCTATTATACTTCTGCAGAAATGTCCAAAGAACTTGGGCCATTCGAAAAGTATCACGAAAATAAGGATAATATGCAGAGAGTAATCAGGAATCATAAAAAGGCAGCATACAATTCACCCAAAAATGAATACGAAGGACTTTCAATTAATCCGCTTGGTATTAATAAAAAATATTGTCCGGATTACTTGCTCAATGCCGCGAGGGAAGATGCGGATAAAACGGTTGAAATAGGAGAAAAATTTGGTTTCAGAAATTCACAGGTTACTGTAATTGCTCCTACAGGGACAATAGGATTAATAATGGACTGTGATACAACCGGAATTGAACCCGATTACGCTCTGGTAAAATTCAAAAAACTTGCGGGCGGCGGATATTTTAAAATTGTCAATGATTCCATTCCTATCGCACTAAAAAAACTCGGATATACCAAAAATGAAATTAACGATATAATTAAATATACTGCGGGTAATAAAACACTTGTTGATTGTCCTTATATAAATCCGAAAACTCTGGCAGAAAAGGGATTTACGAAGGATATAATTATGTCGTTAGAAAAACTAATGCCTTCCGTGTTTGATATTAATTTTGCTTTCAATAAATATTCAATTGAAGAATCATTTTTAAAGAGCAAACTCGGATTTTCAGATGATAAAATCAATGACCCTGATTTTAATATATTAAGAGAACTTGGGTTTACAAAAGAGCAGATTGAAGCTGCCAACGATTATATTTGCGGAGCAATGACAATCGAAGGTGCACCGCACTTGAAGAAATTGCATTATGCGGTTTTTGACTGTGCTAATAAATGCGGGAAAAGAGGAACGAGATTTATTCATCCTGATGCTCATATAAAGATAATGGCAGCTGCGCAGCCATTTGTATCCGGTGCGATATCAAAGACAATTAACTTTCCTAATTCTGCGACTGTTGAAGATATGAAACAGGCATTTATAATGTCCTGGAATCTCGGATTAAAAGCAAATGCTTTATACAGAGACGGCTCGAAATTATCACAACCGTTAAATTCAACAGCATTCGATGAAGAAATTGAAGAAATTTCGGATTCAATTGTAGAAACATCGCAAGCATTCGATATAGTAAAAGTTGCAGAAAGAATTGTACACAGATACATAGCAAAAAGGCGTAAACTTCCTTATAGACGGAAGGGTTATACTCAGAAAGCAAAAATAGGCAACCATTCCGTTTATTTACGGACAGGTGAATATGATAATGCACAACTCGGCGAAATTTTCATTGATATGCACAGGGAAGGAGCAGCTTTCAGAAGTCTGATGAACTGTTTTGCTATTGCGGTTTCTCTCGGTTTGCAGCATGGTGTTCCGCTTGAAGAATTTGTTGATGCATTCGTTTATACAAGATTTGAACCTAACGGAATAGTAATAGGAAATCCGAATATTAAAATGACAACCTCGATTATCGATTATATATTCAGAGAACTGGCAGTAACATACCTCGGCAGATTTGATCTTGCTCACATAGAAGAAGAGGCAATCCGGACGAGTCCCATAGATGCCATCGGGACAAAAAAAGATGACGAAGAAGAATTTGACGAGGAAAAATTATACACCGAACGAATCATCGAAGAACATATTACTCCAAAAGATAAAAATCCTCCGAAACCTGTTACAGTTAAACTCGGGAGAACTGACGGAAACGGAGGTACAGAAAATCTTTCTACAAAAAAAGTATCCGCAGATAATATTGCCGAAGAATCAAGAATAAAAGGATATACGGGTGATATTTGTCAGGAATGCGGACAGGCAACAATGGTTAGAAACGGAACTTGTCTGAAATGTCTTTCGTGCGGTTCAACAAGCGGCTGTTCCTAACTGTTAAGTTTGAGGGGAATGCAGATTCCGGATTTCTTTATCCGTAATTTATATTTGTAACGGAAAAAAATGTATCTATTTTATTTATAAATATATTATTAATATTAACATTAAAATTTATAATTTTATAATTTAAAAAATACTTTATGGCAGATGAAAGAGAAATGAAGTTAAAATCCCTTGACATAGCATTGTCGCAAATAGAAAAAGAACATGGCAAGGGTTCAATTATGAGGCTTGGTGACAAGCCTGCATCAAAACTTGAAGCGATTTCAACAGGTTCAATATCGCTTGACGCAGCACTTGGAATCGGTGGAGTGCCGAGAGGACGGATATCGGAAATTTACGGACCGGAATCATCGGGTAAAACGACAATCTGCTTGCACTTAATTGCGGAAGCACAAAAAGCAGGTGGACTTGCTGCATTTATTGATACCGAGCATGCAATGGATATAAATTATGCACAGAAACTCGGAGTTGATGTGAGCAATCTTTTAATTTCTCAACCTGAATATGGCGAGCAGGCACTTGAAATCTGTGAAACACTCGTGCGCAGTAATGCGCTCGATGTTATAGTTGTAGATTCGGTCGCGGCACTGACACCGCGAGCGGAAATAGAAGGTGAAATGGGCGACTCTGTAATGGGAATGCAGGCAAGGTTAATGTCACAGGCATTGAGAAAATTAACTGCTGCAGTTTCTAAATCGAATGTTAGTCTTATTTTTACGAATCAACTCCGTGATAAAATCGGGGTAATGTTCGGAAGTCCTGAAACAACGACCGGAGGGAAAGCATTGAAGTTCTATGCATCAGTCAGAATGGATATCAGAAGAATTGGACAAATCAAAGATGGTGAGAGTGTAATCGGCAACAGAACAAGAATAAAAGTTGTGAAAAACAAAGTTGCCCCTCCGTTCAAGGAAGTTGAGTTTGACATTATGTACAATGAAGGAATTTCAAAAATCGGAGATTTAATAGATTTGGCAGTTAGTAAGGATATAATAAAGAAGAGCGGAGCATGGTTCACGGTCGGTGAAAACAGAGTACAAGGCAGGGACGGCTTGAAAAAACTTATTTCCGAGGATAAAGAAATATATGATAAAATATATAAGGAAATTGAAACGGCACTGGGATTAAACGCCATTAAAGATGAAAATAATAACAGTACTGTAGCTAAGGATAAAGAAAAGAAAAAATAGAATACCTGAATTCTGTTTTTAATTCATGATAATAACATCTATCGAGAAGCAAAAGAAAAAAGGGAGATATAACGTTTTCCTCGACGGGAAATTTGCTTTCGGCGTTTATGAAGATACACTTGTAAAGTATGCGTTGCATAAAAACGATGAACTGACGGAAGAAATGCAAAATGAAATCAGGAATTACGATGAATACAACTACGGGAAGAAAGTTGCTTATGATTTTCTGTATTACCGGCAGAGGAGCGAGAAGGAATTAAGAACGAAATTAAAGCAAAAAAATATTTCCGGTGTAAACTTAGAAAAAATTATTGAGTTTTTTATAAGCCACAAGTTCCTCAACGATGAAGAATTTGCTCGTTCCTTTGTCGCCGATGAATTACTGAAAAAACCTTCCGGAAAAAGAATGATTTACCACAAGCTACTGCGGAAAGGCATAAGCAAGGAAATAATAGAACAAGTACTGGTTTCGTCATATTTGGATGAATCCTTAAGCGCGGAATTGCTGTTGAAAAAATACTCAGTAAAAATTAAAGATAAACCTTTACCTGTTAAGAAGCAAAAAGCTTACAACTATCTTATTTCAAGGGGATTTGAATTTGAAACTACGAAAGAAGTTGTGAACCGATTTTTTAAATTATGATAAATTATATAATTTTTAAATTTATAATTTTATATTATCTTATAATATATTGATGGAAAGTAGATTTCTTTAATATTATATTAAAATAATACAATGAAAAAACCATTTCTTTGCATTTTTATCTTAATTTTATTTTTCCCTTTATTCTTATTAGCGAATGATATTCCGGTTTTATATTTATCTCCTCTGCCGGACTCCAAATACAACAACAGGGAAACTAATATTATCATTCGTCCTTATATATCACCCCGGATAAATGTACTCAGTAAGAACGGTAATATTACCGTAACGGGTTCATTAAGCGGAATTCACAGCGGAAAAGCTCTAATCACATCAGAAGGTTCTACGATAATTTTTAAACCTGATAAACCTTTTGATTTATCGGAAACAGTAACAGTAAAACTTAGTTCGCGGATTACTGGGAAATCCGTTGACTACGAATACAAATTTTTTATTAAAGAAAAAGAATTAATTCCTTCTCCTTCAAATTATTTTCTCAAAGAACTTGGGATGAAATATTATTCAAATTCCTTATTCCCCGGGTCAAATATATTTTCAGATTCTTTACCGTCAAATTTTCCGTCCCCAACAGTAATGGTTTCTAATAATCCCTCTCCCGGGAAAATATTTATCACTTGTTTCTCTTTTTTCCCTGCATATGGAACCTATCTTATGATTTTCAATAATGACGGTACTCCGCATTTTTACAGAGAATCTTTATTCCCTACTGACTTTAAAAAAATATCGAACGGAAATCTTGTGTATTTTGAGGGCGGTAATAAAGGGAAGTATTATGAATTAGACACAAACTATTTCATAGTTGACAGTTTCTATACGGGAAATGGTTATACTACAGATCAGCATGAACTTGAATATCTTGAAAATGGTAACGCTTATCTGATGGCTTATGATCCCGTATATGTCAATATGGATACAGTTGTTCCCGGAGGTAATACTAATGCTCTGGTTACCGGCCTTATTATCCAGGAAATAGATATCAATAAGAATGTTATCTTTCAATGGAGAAGTTGGGACCATATTCCCATTACTGATTGCTCAAATCAGGATTTATATAGTGATACTATAGATTATATACACGGAAATGCTATTGAATATGATACTGACGGAAATATAATGATTTCTTCAAGGCATCTTGATGAAATTACCAAAATTAACCGTACTACGGGAGCAATAATATGGAGGTTAGGAGGGAAAAATAATCAGTTTACTTTTATTAATGATACTAACGGGTTTAATTATCAGCACGATATACGGAGACTAAAGAACGGAAATATAACTCTTTATGATAATGGGAACGCACATAATCCACCTTTCTCACGGGCAGTTGAATATCAATTAAATGAACAATCTAAAACAGCAACACTTGTATGGCAATACAGACGCAACCCGGACGTATTTGGACCTTTTATGGGAAATGTACAAAGACTTGATAACGGAAATACAATAATAGGATGGGGCGGAACAATCTCCGAACCTGTTTTAACAGTTTCGGAAGTAGCTTCGGACGGTACAGTGTTGTTTGAGATGAAATTACCGGATTTTGTATTTGATTACAGGGCATACAAATTCGAATGGGATTTCGTAGAAAAACCCACTCCTCCCCCGGCGACATATGCATTATACCAAAACTATCCAAACCCATTTAATCCTGAAACGACCATAGAATTTGACGTACCAGAACCGCAATATATAACACTGAAAATTTATAATATACTTGGTGCTGAAATAGCAACTCTGGTTAATCAGTTCCTTCAGCCCCAGAAAGTTAAAATTAAATGGGATGCCAGTGCATTTGCATCGGGAGTTTATTTCTATCAGATAACGAGCAATAAATTTAAAGAAACAAAAAAAATGGTGTTTGTCAGATAAAATTCTTTGTAGAAAATGGAAATCCCTGTAATAGGAAAATTTACAGGGATTTTTTTTTGAACAGATTTTACGAAACGAATATAAAAAGAAACGGGCTTTAAAAGCCCGTCCCGATTGGAATATATATGGAGAAAAGAACATTTTATTTGTCGTGCCAGGTTTTCTCTAAATTTGCATCTCTTGCCCCGAGATTATTACATGCTTTGAATGCTTCATCTACGGCATCCTGATATTTTGAAATCCCTACAGCCGCACCTACTACCAGGCTCCCGTTTTCATCTTTTCCCAATACTATTGCACCGTATCCTTTATTTTGTGTTGCAACAACAAGTTGCGGATTTTGCCCTCCGAATTCTATACAAGCTTCCTTACCCATTTCAATAACCTCATTATATGAATAACCATAAGCAAATCCGACTGCACCCGTTTTATTGCAAAAATAAACAGCACTTTGTGAATATGAGTTTGTATATATTATTGTTATGGTAAAAAATAAAATTAATAGTGTGATTTTTTTCATAATTGTAGTCCTTTTCTTATTTTAATACTATAATTTTAATAATTTGTTCCCAAGACTGTATAAAATCAAAAAATATGAGTATTTACGATGTCTTCTTAAATTCTTATTCTGTCTTTTTTTAATCCGACAAAATTATCAGATAGTATTCCGGTGCGTCGAGCGGCAATAACTTAATTGGTTATCTTATATCCATATAATATAAATAAATTCATAGAAATTATATTGATTGTAAATGCAGAAATAAAACTATTTTAAAAATATCATTATTTAATTAAATTACAAAGATTTAGAGAGTTGCCCGAGTGGTTGAAGGGGCTCGCCTGGAGAGCGAGTATATGCTTACGCGTATCGCGGGTTCGAATCCCGCACTCTCTGCAAAAAGACAGATTATAATCTTGGAATATAGTAATATAAAGATGTAATACCAGGTTTTTATTAATTACTATCGCTTACTGCAAATAGCTTTCGCTGCAATGTATCCCGTAGTCCATGCCGATTGAAAATTATATCCTCCTGTAATCCCGTCAATATCAAGTACCTCTCCGGCAAAATATAGTCCCGGTACTAATTTTGATTCCATAGTACTAAAATCAATTTCTTTCAGCGAGACACCTCCGCAGGTTACGAATTCTTCCTTATTGGTAGTTTTATCAGTTATAAAAAGTGGATGATTTTCAAGTGTGTTTTTTAAAAGATGTATTTTCTTTTTTGAAATATCATTCCATTTTAATTTCGTGTCTATTCCTGAAATTTCGCAGATTCTTTTCCAGAGTCTTAAAGGTAAACCAAACAGGGATTGCGAAGAGATAATTTTTGAAGGACTGATATCTCTGATAAATGAAATTTCGAAATCGATATCAGAAATAAGAATAAAATTAATTCTTGCTACGAATTTGTAATCGTTCATATTTAATTCTCTTGCTGCATAAGATGAAAGTCTCAGAACAGCAGGTCCGCTTATTCCATTGTGTGTTATCAGGAATCCTCCTTCAGCGGAGTAATTATTCTTCAGAAAATAATTATCTCTTTTTAAAACTGAAATTTTCACTTTTTTCAGACTGATACCCTCAAGGTCAATTAAATTCGAATAATAAGAATCAAAAGCAAACAGCGAAGGAACAGGAGGTATAATTTTATGACCTGTTTGCTGTAAAAAATTATAACCTTTAGATGAACTGATACCCCCAGTGGCAACTATAATCTTGTCACAGTAAAAATCTTCGTTCTTCTCCTGAAAAATAATTTTAAATTTATCATTTTTATTAATCCGTACTACTTTGAATCCGTTATGGATATTTACATTTTTATCATTTGCTTCTTTTAAAAAGCAATTTATTATTTCAGCAGAGCTGTCGGATTCAGGAAAAACTCTGCAGTCAGATTCAGTCCTGAGATGAACTCCTCTATCTTTAAACCATTTAAATATACTTGTATTATCAAATACCGAAAAAGCCTGTCTTAATTCTTTATTACCTCTTGGATAATATTCCTTAAGATTTGCCAAATCGAAATCAGAATTAGTAACATTGCACCTTCCTCCTCCGGATATACTTACTTTCGAGAGTAATTCTGAAGATTTTTCAAATATATGAATTTCATTTTCATTACTTATATTCAGGGCGGCAAAAAATCCGGCCGCGCCTCCGCCGATAATTGCAACTTTTCCCATCTCCTGAATTATTTTTTCTAATATTTATAATATATTAAAAAAATTCCAAAATAAAAGCAAAAGAATGAGTGTATAAAACTTATAAACTCATTCTTTTATTTAAAATGAATTATTGACATCAATTTTAATAAACGGCAGGACTTAGAATTTATTTTTTAATCTCCCTTATATTTTCTTTAATTAACGTAATTTCATTATCGTATTTCTTTGCGATGGAAATATCTGCCTGATAATACATCTTTAGAACCTTTTCTTGCGGAGTTTTTATAAGGAAATAGTTTACTTTCATCTTATCTGCCTGCAGTATTAATTCAACTATATCGAATTTCTCTATACGTATATCCTTTCTAATTATATTTGTATCAAGAGGAAAATCCAATCTAATTTTATTAATTGTTTCCTCAATTACAACCTCAAATTCATTTTCGGCAAGAGTAGTCTCGATAATTAAATCTTCAGCCTTGGGCATTAAGAGGAGAAGAACGTGCTCTCTGCTTACATCCCAGTTTTCAGGGATAGTAAAAGTAACTCCGCCTTCGATAAAATCATAATTTTTATCAGGCTGAGAATAAACGGAAGAAACGGTAATCATTAACAGCATTATTAAAATACTGTTTAAAAAAAATGTCTTTTTCATAATATTTATTTTGTTTTTGAAATCATTATTGCTGATATACAACAATAATTTTAATTAAAATATTAATATGAAACTATACTAACATGTATTATATAAACCTTTATTTGCAATAAATATATATCAAATTTCTTATATTTATGCATCATATTTTTTGCTTATTTTATCAGTAATCAAATGGAGTAATCCAAAGATTTTTTACAATTTCTGAATTTTCTGCCGTATGCAAATTACAGTGATGGTACATTAAAATTGTACTTAAAAAATTCATTTTGTGGTTTCAAATTTTTATGAAATTTTGTGGGCTAATATTTTCGTTAACTAAAAGCAACAAAATAGCCAACATTGCGTTTTTTCACAGTGATATTTTTTATAAATCCGGAGATTCTGTCGGTATTGGGTTCCCGAACAAAAAAGTAAACAATGTATGCGGAAATGAAGTGTGCCTGATTCGGGTTTTAATCTTGGAGGTTCGGTTGTGTTTGCAATGGAGTTGACTTTTTGAGTCAACTCCTTATTTTATTTTCTGTTATCTCAGTAAATAATAAAATCTATTGATGCAATTTTGTTAATTGATATTTACATCTGCAAAAGGTAACTTTATTTGTTTTAAAAAAATATTTTATGAGCATTGTCATTAAGATTCTAAACAACATCGGATATCTCGCGTTAATAGCCGCGCTTGTAATAATTACTAATCTTTTTTTCGATTTTAAAATTAATGTAAAAGGATACTTTATCCCGAAAGATATTATGCTTGCAGTATATTTTGCGGTAGCGGGTATGGTTATAATCGGGATATCCAAGATTCTTGGTAGGTTCAGATAAATCCAAGTATTAACAAAATATAAACCTTTTAAAAATATTTTTATGAAAAAATTAAATTTATTTTACGTTATCATAATTTTAATTCCGATATTTTCGGGTTATGCTGACGATGACTACAAGTATAAGAACAATAAAATTGAGAAATATTACACTCCTTGCGAAAAGGACAGTAATGATTGCACGTACGTTCTTCTTAAATATGATGAATTTGTAGAAGGGGGGAAAAAGGAAGCAATCAACAATTACATTTTGAGTTATCTTATTGACAGTATTTATTCTTATTCCGATGCCGGGACAAATAAAAACATTGACGGTATGATTAACCTATTCTTCAGCGATTACAGGGATATATTAAATGAAACTGCCGGTACCGACTATCCGGCAATGCCATGGGCTCTTGATATCAACGGTGAAGTATTGGATATGAGCGATTTTTGTATTTCGTATGTGATTCATAATTATAATTTCACGGGAGGAGCGCATCCTAACGGATATACAAGATATTTAAACTTCAATCCTTCTTCCGGTAAGATTCTGGATTTAGACGATATATTTAAAGGAGGGTATGAAAAAAAATTAAACAAATTGCTTGAACAGAAATTCAGAAAAGAATTTGATTTGTCACCTGAAGCACCTTTAACGGAGATGTTGTTTGAAAATAAAATAGAGCATAATAATAATTTTGCAATATCAGATAACAGTATTATTTTTCTATACAACAGATATGAAATAGCACCTTACGTCTTTGGAGAGATTACGCTGGAAGTACCTTATGAAGAAATTAACAATATTTTAAAAGAACCTTTCAAAAAACAGTAAAATTTATTTTGGAACCGAAAACATCTCTGATAATATCCGTATATAAAAAAATTCCCGAGCTCGGATTTATTTTGGATGCTTTAAAACTGCAGAGTTTCAAGGAATTTGAAATAATCATATCCGATGACGGCTCGGGTAGTAAAATGAACGAGTATATTAAATACAGGAGAAAAGAGTTTAAAATTCCCGTTAAACATATCTATCATCAAGATGAAGGTTTTAGGAAAAATAAGATTCTTAACAAAGCTGTACTTTCTGCCGAGACGGAATATTTGATATTTATTGACGGTGATTGCATTCCGCATCCCGAATTCCTGAAAGAGCATTATATTAACAGGAATGACAATACGGTTTTGTGCGGGAAAAGAGTTATGATGGGAAGAAATATTTCTGATGACCTTTCACCTGTTTTAATAAAATCACGTATGCTATTTATGAATAATTTTAAATTTTTTAATGACTCACTGTTCGGCGGATTTCATAAAACAAGATATGCCGAGGACAGTATATATATAAAAAATAAGTACTTAAGAAAAAAAATATTAAATAGAGCCGCTGTTCTAACGGGATGTAATTTTTCTCTTCCTAAAGAATTATTATTAAAAATAAACGGATTTGATGAGAATTATACAGGTCCCGGAATAGGGGAGGACAGTGATATTGAATACAGACTGAATTTAGCAGGAGCAGAATCCAGATCTGTACGGCATTTAGCAATTATTTATCATGTTTTTCACAGAGCAACACTGGAAAACATTGAAAACAAAGAATATTTTGAAAAAGTAAAACAAAAGGGTGAATTTCGTTGTAAAAACGGCATAGAAAAAGACTGAAAATATTAACTGTCTTAAGTGTTGTTTTATTAATTTCTGCTATAATTTTATTTATTTTAAAAAAGTAAATTATTTTTTTAACTTTTAAAGAATATTTTCGGAAAAATAAAATAAATGTATGTATATATATAAAAAAACCATTATGATATTTAATATTGGGACAGGGATTTAGGGATTTTCTACGGGAGTTGAGATGTAAACGAAAATTTCTATTGATTTATGAAATAAATTAATTTATGTTGTAAACAGAGTTTTTAAGGGTAATCATTCGTTACGAACTCTTCTTTAAATTTCTCAATATTAAGTTTTTAAAATACAAGTTTTATAGATGGAGAAATGAACTTGAGTAAAGGAAAGTAGGAATTTATAAGAGAATTATATTTAATTTTTCATTTCTCCCTACCCTTACTTCCCGCATTTGATACGGCGGGAAGTTTTTTTTTAGGGATTAGAATTTTGAGTAAGAAGTACAGGAAGTTATTATCACTAAAAATGTAATTATAACGGGATAATTGGTTTTATCCTTTTTAAAATTCTTTTTGTATTGAAAATTTCATAATGGCAAGCTAAAAAACTTTAGAAATAATATTCTATCTTAAAAGAATCATTTTTTTCGTTTCTGAAAAATTACCCACAGTAAGATTAAAATAATAAACACCCGAACTTAATCCGCTTGCATTGTAAGTAATATTATAATTTCCTGCATCTAGAATATCTTTTACTAATTCTGATACTAATTTTCCGCTGTTGTCGTATATCCTTAGTGTCACGAATTCCTTTGAAGAAACAGAGAAACTTATAGTCGTTGACGGATTAAACGGATTCGGGTAATTTTGTTCGAGTTTGAAGCCCGAAGAAATTTCATTATTAACCTGTCCGATATAAGTAAGTCCGCCGTTGGTAGTCTTCAGGATTTTGCCTGACCAACTTGCTATGTATCCGGTATTAACCGATGGAAAATGAATTTCATAAAGATTTTCCGTAAGTGGAGTATTCTGAATTCCCCAGGTTACGCCTGCGTCAGTAGTCTTAACTACTTTTCCTGCCCCTGTGCACACATATCCTGTATTACTGCTGACAAATGACATTGCCCAGCCTGCTCCGATATCATTTTGAGAGTGTACCAGATTCCAGGTATCACCTCCGTCAGTAGTTTTTACTATACGGCAATTGGTTGTATTTGTGCAATAATATCCTGTATTGGCATCCGAAAAATAAAGCCCTTCAGCGGTTTCGAAGGGCGAAATGAAATTTCCGATTTTATTAACCCATGTTTGTCCCGCGTCTGTTGTTTTTAATATAATATTAGCGCCGCCGACATATCCCGTGTTCTCATTAACAAACCATGTCCCGTCGAGTGTAGTCTGTGTAGTTGAATTTAAGGCTGTCCAGTTGATTCCCTGGTTGGATGTTTTTAATATTGTTCCGTGGCTTCCCGATACATATCCCGTGTTTGAATTAATAAAAAAGAAACACCATAATTGTCTTGTTGTATCAGGATGCAAATAAATTAGATTCCAGTTATTGCCGCCGTTAACGGTTTTTATAATCTTACCGTAATTACCGCACATCAGGACGGTATCGGGATGCATAATCCAGACAGACATAAATCTTTGAGCAGTATAATTCGAATTCTGGTCAATGAAGTTCACCCCGCCGTTAGTTGTCTTATGAATATTAAATGTCGAACTATTGTATAAAACGCCTGCATAATATCCTGTATTATCGTCGTGAAATTTTAATGCCATAACAGTTTGTGAAGGATTAGATGTATATTGCAATATCCATTGTGAATAGGATATATCCGGAATTAAAATTCCAATAATGAAAAATAATACAAATTTTTTCATATTGATTTGTTTTAGTTTATTTGAAATTAGGAATATCAATAATTATTTGAAATGTAATTAAGATTCAGAAAGAAATATATATAAAATGATTTTATTCCGAATTTTTTCTTAGAAAAGTTTCGATTTTTATAAAAACAGATTTAAGTAAGAATAAATGAAATAAGTATAAAATTTACAGATTTACGAGAAAATCTAAAAAATCTTATTTTCTTAATGCGGCTATCTCTTCCACTGCTTCGATTGCTTTATCGATATGTTCTTCAGTATTGAAAGGTCCTACACTAAAACGGACTGTACCGTGTATCTTGTCAGTTCCTAAACCGATATGAACTTTCGGAGCACAATGTAAACCTGTACGGCACGCAATGTTATAGTCAACGTCAAGCATTGTACCTACATCTCCCGCTTCAAAGCCCTTTACATTAAAACAAAGAATAGGATTATGATTTTCATCGCTATATGCACAATAAGTTATAACATTTTCAATATTTTGAATTCCTTTCCGGAGTTTATTCCATAGCATCATTTCTTTGTTATGCAGAGATTCCATTCTGTTAGAGAGAATCCACTTAACACCGGCATTCAATCCTGCAACTCCGACAAGATTAAGTGTTCCGCATTCGAGTCGGTAAGGGAATTCTTCAAGATGAGTCTCCTGTGCAGAACGGACACCCGTTCCTCCAAACCGTGTATATTTAACAGGCACACCTTTCATAACATATGACCCGCCTATACCGGTAGGACCCATTAGACATTTATGTCCCGTAAAAACGATTACGTCGATTCCCATTACCTGCATATCTATCGGTATTGTACCGGCACTTTGAGTGGAATCTACGACGAATAATATACCTGCTTCCTTGCATATCTTGCCTATTTCGGCAATTGGTTGAATCGTTCCGATAACATTCGAGCAATGATTTATTACAGCCATCTTGGTGTTTTTACGTATTGCTTTCTTAACATCATCAGGATTTATATATCCTTTCTCATCAAACATCACGTGAGTTAGGTTAACGACTCCGTTCAGTTCAAGGTGATGCAATGGACGAAGAACAGAATTATGTTCAAGCATTGTAGTAATAACGTGGTCGCCTTTCATTGCTAATCCCTGGATTATCATATTCAGAGAATCACTTGCATTATAACTGAAAGTCAGTCTGTCAGGCTCTCCTCCTGCGTTGAAAAAATCTGTTAACAGTTTACGGGTGTTCATAACTATTTCTTCTGCTTCCAGAGCAGCATCAAATCCTGACCTACCGGGATTGACCCCGTGTGTTCTGTAAAAACTGTCCATAAACTTATATACATCTTCAGGTTTGGGATATGTAGTTGCCGAATTATCGAGATATATTAACTTACTCATAATAATAATTTAGTTTAGTATATGTTTTATATATTTATTTTTTATTCAATGATAATTGCGTCAGCAACTATCTCTGAAAGCGTTTTTATTTGCACTCCAAGTTTAAACTTATTGTCAATTTGAATAAGCTGGTCAATACAGTTATGACAAGGGGATACGACGGTTTTTGCACCTGTCTTAAGAATTTGTTCCGCTTTTATTTCGGCTATTTTCAATCTGCGTTCATTATATTCACTCATTGAAAGTTGTCCTCCTCCTCCGCCGCAGCAGTGATTATCCGTACCGTTCGGAGTCATTTCAATAAAATTACTGGCTGCATTTTTAAGAACGTATCTCTGCTGGTCAATAATACCACCTTCTCTTACAAGATTGCAAGGGTCATGCAGTGTTATCAGTTCCTCATTTTTACTTTTATCGAGTTTTAACCTGCCTTGTGATATATATTCGGTAAGAAGTTCTACCGAAGTAAGAACTTCAAAAGGGAATTGCCTCTGAAGATAATTTGGTGCTTCCCAGCGAAAGGCTCTTGAGCCATGACCGCATTCGGCAAGCACGCATCGTTTTGCATTTAAATTCTTCATTTCATCATATAGTCTTTGTGCAATTATCACCGCTTCCTCGTTATTGGATGTATAATAAGCGTAGTTTGTAACATCATACATTGAAGTTGATAATGTCCAGCTTTCCTTTGCAGCATAAAATATCTTAGCCATTGCGGATATTGAAAGCGGAAAGAATTTCGGTTCACGCGGATTCAATGTATATAATATGTTAATATCAGGAACGTTAAGAGGTATTGATGCATTTGGGTCATTAACTTCGTCTTTTAATTCATCTTCAAGCCAGGATAATGTATCTTTGAGTTCTTCAGTCGGAATTGCCATATTATTGCCCGTTTCAAGTGCGGCGTTTACTGTTGACTGCAGTGTTGCGGGAACCAAACCCATCTCTGAAAGCATTTCCCTTCCGACCCTTACAAGATATGTAATGTCTACACCAATGGAACAATGTTTTGTACAGCGCCCGCATAATGTACAGGCTCCGAACAGCTGGTCAACCATTTCGTTTATAATTCCTTCGTCAAGGTTTTGTGCGTTTGTAAGCCCGGGAAAATATTTTCCTGTGATAGTGCAGTAGCGCCGATAAATCGAAGATATCAGTTCCACTTTTTTTGCAGGAATAAACCGCTCGTCTTTTGTTGCAAGGTAATATATACAACTTTCTGCGCACAGTCCGCAGTGTACGCAGCTGTTAAGATGCGTTACAAGTTTGCTGTCTCTCGGTTCAGAAAGTATTCTTAGTGCTTGATATTTTTTATCGTTTAAATCTCTCATTACGTATTTTCATTACTTTTTATGGGCCAAATTCCTCTCCAGCCGTAAAAAAATCCGAGTTGATATCGTGCGGCAAAGAAATATAAAGAGTGTTTAAGCTTGCCGAGCGGGATATATAGAAATAACAGACTTGCACAGATAAAATAAAATGTGGAAACAGATTCTATTAAAAGCATTATTAAAGTAAATATCTGAAACATTGTTACAAGCAAATTTGAAATGAAGTCATCTGGATTTGAAAGACGCCTGATTTTTTTTGCTGAGATTCTTTTAAGAAATATTCCGAGTCCGTTTACCCCTGATACAATTAACACGAAGATTAAAACCCATTTCAGTGTTAAAGGAAATCTGATATTAAAAAGAAATAGGAAATAAAGAACAAATGATATAAAAGTGCCGAAGTGATAAAGAATCCCTGCAGTATATGTAGGTAAATGTAAATATGCAGATTCTTTTTTGAAAGGATTCATCGAACCTGTTAAAGAGTAAGCAACTGCTGTTTTCAAATTT
>JAFGII010000052.1 GCA_016929695.1 Ignavibacteria bacterium | reverse complement strand
GTACATTCAGCGAAGTTAAGAGAATGATGCTCATCAAATAACAGATAGTAAATAATAAATTACGGATATAAAAGCCCGGGCTGAGAAACACCGGGCTTTTTTTTCTTAATTTTTATTTCAAAACTCCTGCAAGCCGAAACCAAATTATTTTTTGCCTTAAAAAAATACGTGTAAATCCATCTAATCAGTGTCATATGTTTTCCGAATGTATTATGATTGTTCATAATTTCGTCCGTTTAACGCAGAATTTGAAAACTAACGGATTAATTGAATATTTATTAAATCTTATAATTTGTATTTTTTAAAAATTAAAAATTTATTAATGAACAAGATATTTTTGTATAATACACTCGGAAGAGAAAAACAGGAATTCGTTCCCATTAATGAAGGAAATGTAGGTATGTATTGCTGTGGTCCTACAGTATACAACTATGCCCATATAGGAAATCTACGCTCATATTTTTTTGAAGATATTTTAAAAAGAGTATTAATTTATAACGGATATGATGTAACTCATATCGTTAATATTACTGATGTAGGTCATCTCGTATCCGACGATGACGAAGGTGAGGATAAAATGGAAAAAGGTTCAAAGAGAGAAGGGAAAACAGTTCGGGAACTGGCGGATTTTTATGAAAAAGCATTTATAAAAGACATTACGGATTTAAATATACTTTCGCCGACAAAATGGTGCAAGGCAACGGACAATATCAAAGAACAAATCGGATTAGTAGAATGTCTGGAGAAAAAAGGATTTACTTATAAAACGTCAGATGGAGTTTATTTTGATACATCAAAGTTTCCTGACTACGGTAAACTTGCTTTGCTCGATATTGAAGGACTTGAAGAAGGTAGGCGAATTTCATTTTCGAATGAAAAGAAGAATAAAACTGATTTTGCATTGTGGAAATTCTCGCCTGAAGGGCAAAAACGGCAGATGGAATGGGATTCTCCGTGGGGTACCGGATTTCCGGGATGGCATGTAGAATGCTCAGCAATGAGCATGAAATTTCTCGGAAATACTTTTGATATACACTGCGGCGGTGTCGACCATATTCCTATTCATCACACGAACGAAATCGCGCAGGCGGAAGCCTGCACCGGGAAACAGTTTGTAAGATACTGGCTTCACGGAGAATTTCTGATTGAAGAAAAAGGTAAAATGTCCAAGTCTAAAGAAGAATTTCTGAGGCTTCCTGTAATGATTGAAAAAGGATATTCGCCGATGGATTACAGGTATTTCCTGCTGATGACTCATTACAGAAAGAAAATAAAATTCACATTTGAAAATCTTGATGCTGCAAGAAACGGGCTCAATAATCTGAAGGATAAAATTTCTGAAGTCAGGAAACTTTCGGAAGACAAAATAGTTCAGTCGGAAAAAACAACTGAATATAAAAGTAAATTTACTGAATGCATAAACGATGATCTAAATGTCTCTGAAGGACTTGCTTTGCTCTGGGAAGTTCTTAAATCAGACAATATTACTCCGGGCGAAAAACTTTTTCTTATTAACGATTTTGACAGAGTGCTCGGATTAAGGTTAAATGAAGTCCCTGCCGCAATAGCGGGAGAAATACCGCAGGAAATATTCGAACTTATTGAAAAGAGAAGACAGGCAAAACAGTTAAGGGACTTTGCTTTGGCGGATAGAATCCGTGACGATATAAAAGTGAAAGGTTATGAAGTGCTGGATAAAAAAGGAGGGGAAGTGGAAATTAAAAAAATATGAAAATGCGAACGAGAATCACAAAACTTTTTAGTATAAAATATCCTGTTATACAGGCGGGTATGGTGTGGTGCAGCGGCTGGGAACTTGCTTCCGCTGTTAGTAATGCCGGCGGACTCGGATTAATAGGTTCGGGCTCAATGTACCCTGATGTGCTTGAGGAAAATATTGTTAAGTGCAAGGAAGCGACCGGTAAACCGTTCGGTGTTAATATCCCGTTATTGTACCCGCAAATTGATGAGCATATTAAACTTATTCTGAAACATCATATAAAAATTGTTTTTACCTCGGCAGGAAGTCCTGCTAAATATACACCCCTGCTTAAGGAAAACGGAGTTACGGTTGTTCACGTTGTTGCGAATGTAAAATTTGCAAAAAAATGTCAGGATGCAGGTGTTGATGCAATAGTAGCTGAAGGTTTCGAAGCAGGTGGGCACAACGGAATTGAGGAGACAACAACGATGGTTCTGATTCCTTTAATCAAAAAAACAGTTGATTTGCCTTTGATTGCGGCGGGCGGTATAGGAACGGGCAGTCAAATGCTTGCGGCATTTGCGCTGGGTGCGGAAGGCGTACAAATCGGAAGCAGGTTTGTTGCATCGGTCGAATCATCAGCACACATTAGTTTTAAAAATAAAGTTGTGGAAGCAAAGGACGGAGATACTGCTCTTTCACTGAAAAAGGTTGTACCGGTCAGATTGATAAAAAATAAATTTTACCGGGATATCAAAACAGCAGAAGACAGGGGGGCTGATACGGAGGAATTGAAATCCATACTCGGACGCGGACGTGCAAAAAAAGGAATGTACGAAGGTGATATGGATGAAGGTGAACTTGAAATCGGGCAGGTGTCGGCATTAATAGAAGATATTAAACCGGCAGGGGAAATACTAAAGGAAATTATAAATGAATTTAAAGAGGCTAAAAAGAAAATTCTCGTTCAATAAACATAAATCGCCTTATCCAATGAACTTGTTTATCGAATGAGGCGAAAATCATAAAAAAATCTCAATAACTCTTTACATACATTTCAAAATATCCCTGCGGATGCATGCAGGCGGGACATATCCTCGGCGGTTCCGCACCGTAATGCAGATGACCGCAAACACGGCAAATCCATACTGTCTGGTCGTCCCTCTTAAATACTTTTCCCTGTTCGATGTTTTCCTTCAGTGCTTTAAATCTCTCTTCGTGTTTCTTCTCGATTTCGGCAATTTTTAAAAACAGATTCGCAATATTTTTGAATCCTTCTTCCTCTGCTTCCTTTGCCATTCTCGGATACATATCCGTCCATTCGTAGTTTTCTCCTTCGGCGGCATGTTTCAGATTTTCAACTGTAGAACCAAGCCGGTTCAGGAGTTTGAAGTAGAGTTTTGCGTGTGATTTCTCGTTGTCCGCGGTTTCTTCAAAGAATGCCGCTATTTGCTCATACCCTTCTTTTCTTGCGGTTTGCGCATAATAAGTGTATTTATTTCTTGCCTGTGATTCTCCTGCGAATGCATCAAGCAGATTTTTTTCTGTTTTGGTGCCTTTCAAGTCTTTCATAACTGTATTTTCAGTTTTTTAAATGAAGCAAATGTATTGATAATAGAAAACAAAAATAAGACTGAAACCTGATTAATTATTTTCATCAAAAGTATTTATATAATTATCGCGTTCTTCGCTTGCTTTCTTGATAAATTCTTTCGGAACGAGATTAACTATATATTTATATAATGCTTCCAGATTTCCCTTATACTCCTCGGTGGGGAAATACGGACTCTCATATACTTTTGGAGGCTGGTCCAGACCGGGATTAGGATTTACAACTGTAATCTTAACCTTTGTTAATGAACCTCCAACCGGTACTTTTTCGTCAGGCAGTTTAGGAATATTAATTTCCATTATTCGGGATTTTTTAATTGCCGGGAATAATTCTTTCATCTGCTCTCCGGTTATTGAAAATTTATACTGTAACTTTTTTTCGTCTCCCATCGGGTATGAATAGAGATATTCACCGGTTTTATCGGAATTGATTATTACGGAATATGAATACTGATACTGCGGAGGTAAAGGACCTGATTCATGTACTAAATTTACAACTGACCAGTCGGCAGATTGTTCTGATGAACTGCAATTAAACCCTGCTATTACAATAAGAAATAAAAAAATAAAATATTTCATTGGACTGTTATTTTAAATTTTCAATATAATTTAATCTTTTTGATTCGGCGTCGGCTTTTAAATCTTTCGGGACTAATTCATTTATGCAGGAATATAATCTGTCCAGATTTATTTTATATGAGGTTTGCGGATATACCGGACTGCTTATTACTTTCGGCGGCTGGTCTAAATTCGGGTCGGGATTCGGAAAAATAATTTTAACTGACTCGTTGATACCCCCGTCCGGAATTTCTTCGTTTGGAAGTGCAGGAATTTCGCCTTTAAAAATCCCGCTTTCATTTAATTTTCCGGTAAGTGTTTCAAGCTGTTCATCTGAAATAATAAATCTATATTCAAGGTCTTTACTTGTGGGGAATGAATACTGTAATACTCCGGATTTATCCTTATTTATTATTATTTGGTAACTGTACTGATATTCAGGAGAAACAGGTCCGTTCCAAAACGAATATTCCAGAATTCCCCACTCCTTAGTATTCTCCTGTGTATTACCGCAGCTGAAACTGATTGTTAAAATGACAAATAAAAATAATAAATATTTCATACTTTTCTTTTTTATAAATATAATAAAAATTTTATTAAATTGATTTAATCAAATTATTACTGTTATTATTTTTCTGCTGTTATGCAGGAAAGAATTTGAAAAAACTACGAATCAAAATTTTTTCATCCCCGCGTATGCAGGAATCTGTTGCTTGGTGAGGGTTTTATCCGGCTTCCTGCTTTCGCAGGAATGACAATCAGGGAGCCTTAATATAGGTTCAGGAGGGTAGTAATGAGGATATGACGAGTTATCTCTTCTATGTGTATCATTACACCCGGGACTTGCTGTTCAAATAACGGGTCTTATGAACAATTAAAACTTTTTCAGGCAATTAATAATTACACTGACTTACAATGATAAAAATCCTATTTTGAAAAAAATTATTTATGCCAAAATTCGGAAAAACATTCTGGGGGCAGGAATTTTTAAATGCTCTTGAAAATATTGATTTCAGTAACCGTTTGTCAAGAGGCAGAAGTTATGCTTCTAACGGCTCTGTAAGATTAATCGAATTTGATAAAAATAATATACTTGCGAGAGTGCAGGGGCGACGTCCAAGCCCTTACAAAATAAAAATTACTATACCGGAATTTACGAGTAAAGAAAAAAAATCTCTTGCCGGAATAATAAAAAATAATCCTTCGGTTTTGGCTTCCTTGCTGAACAGAAAACTGCCCGAAGAATTACTTGATTTGGCAGGAGAAAAAAATATAAAAATATTTCCCGAAGAATGGTCTGACTTTGATATGTACTGTTCCTGTCCCGACTGGGCAGTTCCCTGCAAGCATTTAGCTGCAGTTATTTATATTATTTCCAATGAAATTGATTTAAATCCGTTTAAGGCTCTTGAACTTCATAATTTTAATGTTATTGAAATACTTGAAAAGGAAGGCATTAAAATATCGGAAAATGTATTTGAAAAAATTGAAGTTTTAGATGATAATTTTATACAAAAAAAGCCGGAGAAAAAAAATATATCTTCGAATAAAATAAACGAACTTGATTTCAGTATAATTCCTCAATGCGGTGAAAAATTTTTGGGATTACTTTCTCCGTATCCTCCTTTTCACGACAAGGATTTTAAGGAAATATTATTATCAAGTTTTCGCTTTTTTACAAGAAAAAGTGCGAATCATACATTTTTAACCGTATCGGGACTGGAGAAATATAATTTAAATAATTGTATTGGCTGTAATATTTTAATTGACCGGGAATCATCCGGAATATTTGCTGAATTGAATTTCGAAAATGACAAAAAAAAGATTCCTTTAAGAAACTTGTTTTCCCGTTTTTATAACGATGTCAATAATAATATTAACTATTCATCCGATAGTATAAGAGTATTGTTCAATTATTTTCTGCTTACTGATGTTTTAATTAAGAAGGGAGCTGTCATTCCGCATCTTAGTAAATTTCAGGATAATTATAATATCCGATGGATTCCGATTTATCAGGAACAGTCAATTAAAATTCAACTTGATATTTTGAATAATCATTCTGATTTAGTAAAAATTGTATTGGTTAGAAAAAAAGTGAAAAATCTTCATTTTAATAACAGGGAAGAATATTCAAAATTTCTTATATCAATATTTATTACAAATTATATTTACGATATATTTTGTTTCCATAATAAGTTTCCGGAAGATGACAGCATCCTCTCGTTGTTTCTCGGTAAACCTTATCCTGTAAAAGAGGGCGATAATGACATTTATAATTCAATTCAGTTATGGCTGAATAAAATCCAGATATTTAAACGGGAATTTACTCCCGTGCTGGAAGTTGAAGATGAATTTCCGGATTTCAGAATAGGTTTAAGTATCAGGGAGAATACAAATGACAGATTAATTTTACCGGAACCCTTTCATATTTTTAAAAATAATAATCCCGGTAAAATACTAAGGTTAATAAAAGAAATTGAACAGTTTGTTGAGGACTTCCCCGAATTTGCCGGAATAATCAACAGTTCCGATAAAGAATTTTTATATTATAACCCGGAAGAGTTTTCGGAATTTTTATTCCGTGTTGCACCTGTTTTAAAATTACTTGGTATAGAAATTTTAATGCCGAAATCTCTGAAGCATATTATCAAACCCTCAGTCTCTCTCAAAGCACAGGTAAAGGAAAATAAAAATGTAAAAACATATCTGGATTTATTATCCATACTCGATTTTCAATGGCAGGTTGCACTTGGTGACAAACTCGTATCCGAATCGCAATTCAGAAAACTTGTAAAAGGAATGTACGGACTGGTAAAATTAAAAGATAAGTTCATATATGTTTCGCAGGAAGATATGAACAAGTTAATTAAAAATTTAAATAACCCATCTCCTGTTAATAAAAGCCAGATGCTTCAGATACTTTTCGCGAGCGAGTATAATGGAAATAAAATTGAAATTTCAGATGAACTCCGGGAAATAATACGAAAATTTACTTCCATCGGGGAAATTACGCTTCCCGCAAAATTGAAAGCAGACGTGAGACCATATCAGTTGAGAGGATTTAACTGGTTGTATAAAAACAGTCAGATAGGTTTTGGCAGTATTTTAGCCGATGATATGGGTCTCGGGAAAACACTTCAGACAATTATACTTATTCTGAAATTTAAAGAACAAAAAATACTCAAAGACGAAAAGGCATTGATTGTAGTTCCAACGACACTGCTGAGCAACTGGGGAAAAGAAATTGATAAATTTGCTCCCTCACTTAAATATCATATTTATCACGGCAGCGGCAGGGATTTATCGGATTTTAAAAACCGGGATATACTTTTGACATCATACGGAATTGCCCGCCTGGATATTGAAAAGTTATCAAAAATTAAATGGCATATTTTAATTATTGACGAAGCTCAGAATATTAAAAATATATCAACCGACCAGACAAAAGTAATCAAGACAATTAATGCGAATATTAAAATTGCATTAAGCGGAACTCCTGTTGAAAACAGGCTCAGTGAGTACTGGAGTATTTTTGATTTTACCAATAAGGGATATCTCGGATCGATTAAACACTTTACGGAGGAATATGTAAAACCAATCGCTCTTGAAAAAAATCACAGGAAATTAGAAGTGTTTAAAAAAATTACTTCACCGTTCATTATGCGTAGGATGAAAAATGATAAATCTATTATCAGTGATTTGCCCGATAAAGTTGAAAATAACAAATATTCGTCTCTTACAAATCAACAGGCGGCATTGTATGAAAGCACGGTTAAAAATGTAATGAAATTAATAGAAGAATCTGATGGTATTGAAAGAAAAGGACTTGTCCTTAAAATGATGACAGCATTAAAACAAATCGGCAATCATCCCTATCATTATCTGAAATCCGGGGCAAAGTCATCCGGGTTATCAGGAAAGATTTTATTGCTGTTTGAAATATTAGACAACATACTCGAAAATAATGAAAAGACTCTGATTTTTACACAATATAAAGAAATGGGAGATTTGCTTGCTTACCTTATTCGCGAACAATATAAGACGGAACCTCTTTTTTTACACGGTAAACTTAGCCGTTTAAAGAGGGAAGAAATGATTAATGATTTTCAGGACAAATCCCATAAGAAAATTTTTATTCTTTCCCTGAAAGCAGGCGGAACAGGATTAAATTTAACTGCTGCACAGAATGTAATTCATTATGACCTCTGGTGGAATCCTGCCGTAGAAAATCAGGCAACCGATAGGGCGTACAGAATAGGGCAAAAATACAAAGTATTTGTATATCGTCTAATCAACAGGGGGACAATAGAAGAGAAAATTGATGAAATGCTTAGAGATAAAAAAGAATTGGCGGATTTAACGGTAACATCAGGTGAAAAATGGCTCGGTGAATTAAATAATAAAGAATTAAGGGAACTTGTGAAATTATCGGGTGAGAGGATTTAAAAAATTGAATCATTTTTTTATCCGATGAACCCTTATTTCGGAAACAAAGAGAAAACTTCGCAAATATCATTTTGGAAAATGTTACACTATATAATTGGATATATATTCAAGATATCCCTGTCTTCCTCCTTCTTTCGTCCAGAATTGAACTGATTTTTTTATTCTTTTCAGACAGTCGAGCAGTTCGTTCACTGATATTGGCTTAATTTCATATTTAGCATCCATATCATCTCTTGCCATACCTGTAATACGATATTCTGCCATTTCTTTTACCGCTCCGTATAATTCCAGTTGTTTCCCTGAAAGATTAAAATTTCTCGGTTCTTTACCTCTGATCCCTGAAATGTAAAAATTCATAATTGCGTCCAGAACAATTAACACATCAAAATCTATTAAATCATTATTTTCTCTGTATGTATTTACAATTGCAAATTCCAGATTCTGGAGCACGTCTAAGTATTCTTCTTCGAAAGTCATAAATGTATTTTATATTTTAAAATTTCTTTTTAAAATTCTTTCTTCAGGCATAGGTTACGTATAAAGTAGTCATTACAGGCGTGTGAAATTTGTATCCGGAAATTTCTCTATATATAATTCTGTCGCTTCTTTTAAATTTGCGATTGCTTCTTCTATGGAATATCTCTGGCTGACAGTATCTATTTAAATAAAACCGGCAACATATATGTCATCTTCTTTATGTATTATTGCTGTTAATGTTTTTGTTGTAATATATATTATATATTTCTTCTTGTTATAATTTCATAAATATTTATAAAAAAATCAAATCAAAAATATCAAAAAAGATACAAAAGAAACTTAATATAAAGAAAACCGTTTTACTTCTTCTCAATTTTTGCCCAACTGTCCCGCAAAGTAACTGTTCTGTTGAATACAAGTAATTTTTCGGTTGAAAGCGGGTCAACACAGAAATATCCCAGACGTTCAAACTGAAATTTATCGCCGGGTTTTGCCATTGCCAGTTCGGGTTCGATTAGGCAATCGGTTATAATTTTCAGTGAATCGGGATTAATAAATTCTTTGAAATCCTTTTCAGGGTCTGCGGATGGGTCCTCAACGGTGAATAATCTGTCGTATAATCTTGCCTCGGCTTTTATAGCTTGTTTTGCAGATACCCAGTGAATTGTCCCTTTAACTTTTTTCATACTGCTGCCTCCGCTTCTCGTTTCAGGGTCGTATGTGCAATGGAGTTCGGTAATATTGCCCTTTTCATCTTTAATTACATTCTCACATTTAATAATGTATGCATATTTCAGTCTTACTTCATTACCGGGCGATAGTCTGTGGAATTTTTTGTGCGGTACTTCCTGAAAATCATCCTGCTCAATATATATCTCTTTAGAAAAAGATAATTTTCTCTTTCCCATTGAAATGTCTTCGGGATTGTTTACCGCTTCCATTTCTTCTGTCTTGTCGTTGGGGTAATTTGTGATTATTACTTTCAGGGGATTCAGAACCGCCATTGTTCTCGGAGCGTGTTTGTTGAGGTCTTCCCTCAGACTGTATTCGAGCAAAACTACATCAGTCAATGCATCTCTTTTTGCTACCCCGATTCTGTCTGCAAAGTTACGGATTGACTCGGGTGTGTAACCGCGTCTGCGGAGCCCTGAAATAGTCGGCATTCGCGGGTCATCCCAGCCCGAAACATATCCTTCCTGTACGAGTTCAAGAAGTTTCCGTTTGCTCATTATCGTGTATGAAAGATTTAATCTCGCAAACTCAATCTGCTGCGGACGGTTCTCAAGATTCAATGCTTCGAGAAACCAGTCATATAATGGTCTGTGTACTTCAAACTCAAGTGTACAGATTGAATGTGTAATTCCTTCTATCCAGTCGGAAAGCGGATGGGCATAATCATACATAGGGTAAATGCACCATTTATCGCCTGTTCTGTGATGGTCTGCTTTTTTAATTCTGTAAATTACAGGGTCACGGAGCAGCATATTGGGAGAAGACATATCAATTTTTGCACGGAGTGTGTGAGTTCCATCTTCGAATTTTCCGTCTTTCATTGCCAAAAATAATTCAAGGTTCTCTTCGACTGACCTGTTCCGGTAAGGTGATTCCTTGCCTGATTCCGTTATAGTCCCTCTGTGTTCTTTCAGTTCATCTGCAGTTGAAGAATCAATATATGCCTTTCCGTCTTTTATTAATTTAACAGCAAAATCATATAACTGCTGAAAATAATCTGAGGCATAAAACATTCTGTTATCCCAGTCGAATCCCAGCCATCTAACATCCTCCTCTATTGATTCAACATATTCTACCTCTTCCTTCTCCGGATTTGTATCGTCGAACCGCAGATTGCAAAGTCCGTTGTAGTCTCTCGCGATTCCGAAATTCAAGCATATTGATTTCGCATGCCCTATATGCAGATATCCGTTCGGTTCGGGCGGAAAACGTGTGTGTACTTTCTGATTATGCTTGTTTGTTCTTAAATCTTCATCAATTATATCCCGGATAAAATTCGACGGGGTTGCAGTTTTTTCTTCCATTAATTAATAAATTTATAATTTTAATAAAATACTCTAATTGTAAAATAATTACAGTGAAAAAAAACAAAGTATTTGAATTCTTTATATAATGCTGAACTCTGAAAAGGTGAGGAGTTTTAAATCTTGGTTTCAAAAAAAAATAGTATAATTCGGGTCTATCTATTTTTTAATTTCAATCAACTTCTTATGCAAATCGGAAATGTCAAATTATATTGGAAAACCTTATTCATCATTTATTGAAAAAGGATATTACACTATCAGCCCGAATAACCGGAAATTATTCAATTCCGGAATATATTTTCTTAAATATGAATTCCGATCGGCTAATAAAATAAATAAATTTCTTTTAATAAACTGATGTATTAGCCGTAAATACGGAATCTTTTTATAATCCATTCTTTTGAAAATTTAATATGATTTAGTCATTATGATATATGCAATGATAAATAATACATTAATCCATTAACTCATAACCAAGTCAAGCCGGAATTAATAACCGTTACTACCCTGGAGCGTAGTAAAGAGAGCAGGGCTCACTTCTAGTTCCAATGCTCCGGCGTTGGAACCAATCCCTTGCCATTTTACGCAGAATTTTAGAACTAAAAGATTAAATACTGCGTTAGATGGCAAGGGAAATTTAGTTAAGACGTTTTATTATACTATTTTCAGAAGAATACATACAGTAATGTAATATTATATAGAAATACTACTGGAAAATTAGTATTTTAAAATGTAATAATAATTTTTTTATGCAGACAGAAAAAATAATCGGGAAAAGAAAGGTAAAGACTGTTTATTCCTATAAAGAAATAAATAATCTGTTGATATTAACGCAAAAATTAAGAGAAGGAAAGCCATTTTATAAAAAAGGTGTTTATAAATTTAAAACTTTCGAGGAAAATCAGATATGTGCTCTGAAAGCAATGACAGGTCAGAATATTCAAGAATTCCAACAATAGATGACTTAATCCGTGTTTGCAGGAGTCTGAATGATAACTATGTCAAATATATTGTAATAGGCGAAATGGCAATGATTAATGCCGGTTATGCCAGAGCGACGGAAGATATAGACTTATTAATTGAATCTTCGAAAGAAAACAGAGAAAAATTAAAAGTATCCTTAGAATATTTACCTGATAAAGCCGTGAATCAGATGAAAGATGAAGACCTTGATAATTATATCGTCGTTAAAATTGCTGATGAGTTTGTTATTGACCTGTTAGTAAAAGCCGGCGGTTATGAATATAAAGACATTTCACACTTTATTAATTACAGCGAAATTGAGGGGGTAAAAATTCCTTTTGCCGGTCCTGAATTATTATACAAGTTAAAAAAATCAACATTGCGGGAAAAAGATAAACTTAATTTACTGTTTCTCGAAGAATTGTTGAAGAAAAAATTTAATTAAGGATATTTAAATTTTATTGTTGTCTTAGAAAACAATTTATAACTAAAGTTGACCTGCATAGAAAGAAAAACCGTTAAAACGGTTGAAAATACAGTGTTTCGTATAAATCCCTACGACTAAAAGTCGTAGGCTATAAATAATTGAGATTACATTATATTGTTAATTCAGGTAGTCAAATTAAGTTATTTATTTTAATTTTTCTATTATCCTGTTAATTCTGTTAATCGTTTTTTCTTTCCCTATAATCGAAAGAATATCAAATATCCCCGGACCTCCGCTGACGCCTGATACGGCTAGCCGAAGAGGATGAACTATGTTTCCTTTGCCGATATTCATTTCGGTTGCGGTTTCAAGCAGGGCTATTTCAAATTCTTCTTTTGTCGGATTTTCGAAGGCAGAAATTTTTTCAGCAAATTTTTTCAGAATATCCGGTGTGTGCGGTTTCCATCCTTTCCTTACACCCGGGTCTTCGTATGTATCCGGTTCTTCGAAAAAGTAAAATCCCTTTTCATAAAATTCTTTAATAAAAGATACTCTTTCCCGCATTGCAGAAATGACAGTTCTCAGGTATTCATCGGAAAATTCAAGTCCGGAGTATTTCGATTCTTTAAGTCCGACTCGAAGCATTTCAATAAGTTCATTATTGGATTTTTTACGGAGATGCTCTGCGTTTAGCCAGTTGAGTTTCTCGAGGTCGAATATTGCACCTGTTTTGTGCACCCTGTCCAGTGAAAATGCAGAAATCAGTTCGTCAAAGTTATAAAATTCTTTGTCATCTCCTGCAGACCAGCCGAGAAGTGCGATAAAATTAATAAGTGCTTCTTTCAGATATCCCTTATTTCTGTAATCTTCTACAGCAACATCGCCCTGCCTTTTGCTTAATTTCGAGCGGTCAGGATTCAGTAGTAATGGCAGATGTGCAAATACTGGAGTCCCCCAGCCGAATGCCTCATACAGCAGAATATGTTTCGGTGTTGAAGGCAGCCATTCTTCACCGCGAATCACGTGTGAAACTTTCATTAAATAATCGTCAATTACATTTGCGAGGTGGTAAGTGGGATAACCGTCGGACTTGACAAGTATCTGGTCGTCAATCAGTTCACCTGAAAATTCAACTTCCCCGCGTATATAATCGTTAAATTTAATTTTTTCTTCAGGATTAACATTTAACCTTATGACATAGGGAATTCCCTGAGAAATTTTTTCATTTATTTCATCATCGGATAAATTCAGACAGTGCTTGTCATATTTCGTCTGATTTAGTTTTTGTTTTTGCTGCTCTTCACGAAGTGCTTTCAGTCTTTCGGGTGTGCAGAAACAGTGATATGCCTTTTTCTTCTTTAAAAGTATATCTGAATGTTCTTTGTATATTTTTAATCTTTCTGATTGAAAATAAGGACCGTAATTTCCGCCTTTAAACGGTCCTTCATCATAGTCAAGTCCTGTCCATTCAAGTGTCTTTATCAGATTTTCAACCGCACCTTCAATATAACGGGTTCTGTCTGTGTCTTCTATTCGCAATATGAATTCACCGCCGTTATGACGTGCAAATAAATAGTTATATAATGCAGTTCGTAAATTACCAATGTGAATATATCCCGTAGGTGATGGAGCATACCGTACTCTGATTTTTTTAGTATCTGTCATATTTTATCGTTAATTTTCATAAATATACTTATATCACCCGAGAAATTAAATTTAATTTCTACTCCTAACCTGAATTTCTAAAGGATTTCTACACCGGAGCGTGGAAACCGGAAACGGACACTGTTCCTCAGTTACCGATACTCCTGTTTATCCTCCAACACCGACTCTCCGGCATATCCTCCTGTGCCGATGTTCCGGCATATTCTCTGATACCAACGCTCCGGCGTCGGTATCTTCCCTCCGTTCTTAAGTTCAATCCCTAAATTTTGGATTTTTATTCTCGCTTATATTGTTTAAAATTGTACAACAGCAACAATAAATTAATATGACAAGATTAACAGAATTTGAACCGGGAGTAGAGATAAAAATTAAAAAAATCAATGCAGGCAGAAGAGCCGTTATGAATCTTATGAATATGGGAATCCTTACGGGGAATACCATAAAAATATTAAGAACATCAAAACTCAGAGGTCCTGTACTGATTAACAATAATGATACCGAAATTGCTCTTGGTCACGGACTTGCGAGGAAAATTTACGGGGAAATTATTTAAATGAATTTCGTTCTTGTCGGTCAGCCGAACTGCGGGAAAAGCACGATTTTTAATTACGTAGTAGGATATAAATCAGTTGCTTCAAACTTTCCCGGAATTACCGTTGAGTTTACAAAAGGGGAAGTTGAAATAAAAGATACAAAAGTAAATGTAATAGACCTTCCGGGTACATACTCACTGCAAACCTCAGATGAAGCCGAATCAGTTGCGGTTAAATTCATACTCGAATCGGAATTAAAAGAATATTCAAACTTAATAATAAATATTATAGATGCATCTGTTTTATCGAGAAGTCTGGAATTAACATTGCAGTTGCTCGAACTGAAAAAACCTATGATTGTAGTGCTTAATATGATAGATGAAGCGGAGAGAAAAGGTATTAAAATTGATGAAAAGAAGTTAAGCGGTATTCTCGGAGTTCCGGTTGTTAAATCAATCGGCAGAAAGGGGATAGGAGTTTATGAATTGTTTGAAACTGCTTTTGATAATTTCGAAAAAGTTCCGCAAACAAGAAATATAAGTTATCCTGCGATTATAGAAAAAACAATCAGATTAATTTCGACAACTCTTGCGGAAAATCATATAAATAAAAATAAAAATTACAGGTTTTTATGCATAAAACTCTTTGAGAAAGATGAGTCGGTAAAGAAATTTTTAAAAGATAATTTAAAAAAAGAATCTTATAAGAAAATAGAAGAATACATATCTACAATGGAGAAAATGCTGGAGGCAGAATCGGATTATCTGATATCATCCGCCAGACACAGCACTTCAATAGATATTTTTGAAGAGACCTCTACTGTAGGGAAGCGCGAAAAGAAAGACTTCCGCAGTAAAATTGATGACGTATTAATGCACCCGCTCTACGGATATATCTCTCTTGCAGTTATTTTATATTTGTCATTCTGGATAATTTTTAAAATCGGCAATATACTTGAACCGCTTTTTATTGATAATATTGAATATCTGACAGGATATATGGCGCAGTTATTCGGTGAAAGTACATTTTTGTACAGTGTGTCAAACGGAATTATTACAGGATTCGGCGGAGGCCTGGGTATTGTAATTCCTTACCTTGTTCCGTTTTTTATTCTTCTGTCGTTTCTGGAAGATACGGGCTACCTCGCAAGAATCGCATATCTGACGGATAATATGATGCACCGAATCGGATTACACGGATTGTCGGTTGTTCCGATGATTTTCGGATACGGCTGCACAGTACCTGCAATACTTGCCACGAGAATTATGAAGTCACCCCGCGATAAATTTCTGACGGCAACATTAACGACTCTGGTGCCCTGCTCCGCAAGGATGACGGTAATTTTTGGACTTGTGGGTTTCTTCATCTCTATTAAAGCAGCGATTATGATTTATGTTATAAATATTATTGTTATCGGATTGCTCGGGAAAATAATTTCAAAAGTCCTGCCTGAAGTCAGTCCCGGACTTGTAATGGAAATCCCCAAATATCACCTGCCTTCTTTGAAATCAATTCTTAATAAAACCTGGTTTCGTCTGAAAGAATTTGTTTACATTGCTCTGCCCTTGCTTATCGTCGGCAGTATAATTCTTGAAGTTATAAATCATTTTGAATGGTCTGATTCTATTAATAATTTTCTTTCACCTTTTACGAACGGACTGCTTGGTCTGCCCGTTGCCGTTGGAGTTACTTTGCTTTTCGGTATTATGAGGAAAGAACTTGCACTGATTCTGCTTTTCTCCGCTATCGGTACTTATAATGTTCTCGAAGTAATGACTCTTACACAGATTTTCAGTTTTACGGTTTTTGTTACTTTCTATATTCCCTGTCTTGCTACTTTTGCCGCACTTGCGAAAGAATTAAAATATAAAAAAGCAGTTGCAATTATGCTGCTTAGTATTCTGCTTGCAACTTTTCTGGCACTGATTTTCCGCATAATTGGATTTTTCCTTTAATTTCGACGCATTTTTTACAACTTTGCTTCTTTGTTCCGTGTCCACGGGATGAAATTCATAATACATATACGATAGTCTATCCGGTTTAGTTTTTTACTTTATTTTCTTGTACATCGAATAACATTTAATCCCCATAAAATCATATTCCGTGTTTACATAATAACCGTATTTTTCGTAAAGTCTTGCATTATACGAATTTGTTGTATCAAGCGCCGTTACGTTTGTAAAAGGATTTAAAAAGCACTCATTCTCTGCATATTCCATCAGAACTTTTGCGTATCCCCGCCGCCTGTATTCCTTTGCTACTGCAAGGTCATTCAGATAATAATGCGGTTCTTTCGGTCTGTGTTTCATTGTTAACCCCGAAAATTCTCCGATTAAATTTACAGACTCATTCCCTGCATTTTCTCTCATCTTAAGAACGGCATTGTCGAGTTCGTCAGACCAGATTTTGCTTTTAGGAGTAGTGTATGTCATTACTCCGGCAAGTATATTATTGACAAAAATTCCTATAAAGGATAAGTTCATCACTTGTACGATATGTCCAACCACGAATTCATAAATCAGTTTCGTAATCCGGATTCTCTCGTTCAGGTCAGGAAAAGCAAATAAATGCAACGGGTCATCTATGAATGCATTTGTATAAATGTTGACCGCCTCAGAAAAAAGGTTCTCCGGAATTTTTGTAATTTTATAATTCATATTCAAAATTAATTTATTTAAATAAATTAATCCGTTCAATACTTTTCCTCATCCTGTGAATCTGTCCTACGCCGGCTCCTTCCAAAAATCTATCTGGCTCCCCAAAAATCCTGCTTTTGAAAGATTCTCAGGATAAGAAATCATTTCACTGTGTAATATTAATTCAATTATTATTATTTTCCTGCTGGCTTATGGATTCATCTGACAAAGATAAAGAACGGATAAAAAGTATATTATTATATACGTTTTTGTTTATCCTGATAGTTTGGGCAGTTAGAATAACGGAAAGTATTTTCGGGTTTGAATTCTATACATACGGAATTTTGCCGAAAGACAAAGGCGGTCTGCTCGGTATATTTACATCTCCCTTTATACACGCCGATTTCAGTCATCTGATTTCCAATACTACAACTTTATTTGCAATTGTTTTCATTCTTTTTTATTCGTATCCTAAATCCGCCAAACCGGTTTTCTTCATAACATACTTTGCAAACGGACTTGCCGTCTGGTTTTTTGCCAGAACAGGCACGTATCATATCGGTGCCAGTGGACTTGTTTACGGTCTGCTTTCATTTCTCTTCTTCGTCGGAATTTTACGGAAGGATGTAAAAGCAATAGCGATAACTCTCATAATTACTTTTATGTACGGCGGATTTATATGGGGTGTTTTCCCGACCGACCCGAAAATATCGTTCGAGTCCCATTTAGCGGGATTAATTATAGGACTGCTGTGTGCCGTGATTTTCAGAAAGAAAGACCCTGTTGAGAAAAAATATGAATGGGAAGAGGAAGAGAAAGAAAATGATGAATACATTAATCCTGTTGATATCAGAATTAATGAAGATGCAGATGAAGTATATTTTAACGATGATGAAATTGACGAAGAAATCGAAAGAATAAAAAGGAGACATAATATAAAATAAATTTCAGGGAAAAATCATTACTTTAACTCATTTGCTGTCCCGAAAGTTGTCATCCTTAATTTATTTTAGGATCTAATCGTCGAAAACCTGCAAAAAATTGAGATTCCGAAATAATACTGAAACAAATTCAGCACATGGCTCAAAATGACAAATTGGACGTTTTACGACTTTTGAGACAACCCCTGAGTTTTTATTTAATCTTAGTACCCCCCGGCGAAGTTGGGGGTAAAAATTCATATCAGCGTTTTGGAGAGCCGTGAAGATAATTGTTTTTTGGGAAAAAAATGTTATTGAAAGTTTAAATTTTTTATCATACATTATTAATAACACTGGAGGAAAAATGATATGGATGAAAATAAATTCACGGGGTACGTATTTAAAGGCATCGTCTTTTTTATATTTCTGATTTAAGATAGTTCTTAAGTTCTTTTAAAATATTTTCTTAACCACATTTTTAAACCTATGAAAAAACTACTAACTTTTTTCTTTGTAATGGCTATTTTTGCCATTTTTGTGCAAAGAGCGGAGTCGCAGATATCAGGTACAATAGCGATTCCAAGCACAAATTATCCCACGATTTCGGTAGCAATTGATTCGCTCAATGCTTACGGAGTCGGCTCGGGCGGCGTGACATTT
>JAFGII010000051.1 GCA_016929695.1 Ignavibacteria bacterium | reverse complement strand
GCAGAGGAAAAAATAATAGATTCCGAAATCACATACCGCAGTATAATCAACAGTGTGGAGGAAGCAATATACATTCAGGACGAAACAGGTAAATTTCTTGACATAAATCTTGCTGTTGAAAAAATGTACGGATACACCCGTGATGAAATAATCGGAAAAACTCCGGAATTTCTCTCCGCACCTGACAAAAACGATTTAAAAAAAGTAGCGAAGGCAGTTAATTCGGCATTTAAAGGGTCACCACAAAGTTTTGAATTCTGGGGTCTTAAGAAAGACGGTACTGTTTTTCCGAAAGAAGTAAGTTTATCATCAGGAATGTATTATGGTAAAAAAGTGGTTATTGCCGTAGCACGCGACATAACAGAACGGAAGATAGCTGAAGATGCGGAAAAATCTCTGAGAAAACAACTTCGTGCAGTTTTAGACGCTGTCCCGAGTTATATCTTTGCCAAAGATTATGATGGCAAGTTTCTTATGGTTAATAAATCCCTTGCAGACCTTTTCGGTGTAACACCGGAAGAGGTTGTCGGAAAAACTGATGCCGATTATGGAGCATCCAAAGATCAGATCGACTGGTATATTACAGCAGACCGTAAAGTTATTGATTCTGGTAAACCTTTATTAATAAAAGAAGAACGTGTCCTTAGAAAAGACGGAAGTCTCGGCTGGTTCCAGACAAACAAAGTGCCGTATAAACATCCCGGAGTTGATAAACCTGTGATTCTCGGAGTTGCTGTTGATATTACTGAAAGGAAAAAAGTCGAAGAGGCACTGAGAGAAAGCGAAGAACGGCTGAGACTTGCAATGACCGTTACAAAGCAGGGATGGTTTGATTTAAATATTCTTACTGAAGAAATTGAAGTCAGTCCCGAATATTCAAAAATGCTGGGATTTGAACCTTCTGAATTCAGGACGAATTTAAAAATCTGGAAAAAAAATATACACCCCGATGACCGTGATTACATTCTAAAAACTTTTTACGAAGGGATTGAAAAGGGTGAAGCCAGACCTTTGGAATACAGAAGACGTGCTAAATCAGGTGACTATTTATGGATTCATTCCATCGGAAAAATTTTCGAATATGATTCGGATAATAAACCTTTGCGTATGATAGGAACGCAGACCGATATTACAGAACGAAAAAAGGCAGAAGAAGAAATTACTATGCTTGCTTTCGCTCTCAAAAGCATAAACGAATGTGTTAATATTGCCGATATAAATAACAATATTATTTTTGTTAATCAGGCATTCCTTGATACTTATGGATATGAAGAAGCAGAGATTATAGGAAAAAATATTACGATAGTAGGTTCAGAAAAAAATCCCCGGAATATTAACAAAAAAATACTTGATGAGTCTCTAAAGGGCGAATGGCAGGGCGAATTGATTAACAAAAGAAAAGACGGTTCGGAATTTCCAATTTATTTATCTGCTACTTCAATTCTGGATAATAATGGTAAATTTATTGCTTTAATCGGAGTATCTATTGATATTACGGCACGAAGGAAAATGGAACAGGCATTGCTGGAAGCAAAAGAAAAAGCAGAAGAAATGAATAAACTGAAGTCCAATTTCCTCGCTAACATGAGCCACGAACTGAGAACTCCTCTGCACGGTATTCTCGGATTCTCAGAGATTCTGCAGGAAAAAGAGAATCTGAAAGAAATTAAACCGATTGCAGAAACAATTAACAGAAGCGGCAAGCGTCTGCTTAATACGCTTAACCAGATTCTCGATTTGTCAAGCCTTGAAGCAAATACGAAAAAAGTTGACTGCAAGTTTGTTGATATTATGGAAATCGTAAGGGATTCGGTTAACCTGTACAGAGCAGAATCCGAAAGGAAAAACATTGAATTATTATATTCTCCCGTTAATACACCCGTAATAGCATTTACCGACCAAAAACTAATTTATGATACTTTAAATAATCTCATTAATAATGCAATTATTTATACTAGAAAAGGAAAGATTAGAGTAAAAGTGAGTGAGGAGAAGGACAAAGAAAAAACCAATATAGTAATTCACGTAATAGATACGGGAGTCGGAATTAATGAAGATGATTTAAAAATTATATTTGATGAATTCCGCCAGGTAAGTGAAGGCTGGGGTAGAAGCCACGGCGGTTCGGGTCTGGGTTTGTCAATCTGCAGGAGATATGCGGAATTACTCGGTGGCTCTATCAGTGTCACGAGTAAACCCGGCTTAGGTTCTGATTTTAAACTCGTTATTCCGAAATTTACTTCAAATGATGTTAAAATTTCAAAGGGGAGTCACGGAAAATCAGGTATGAAATCAAAAACGGAAGAAATACCCGCATATGATAAAGATACAATTGCAAGGATTCTTTACGTGGAAGATGAATATGACAGTATTGAATTTGTTAGGCAGGTAATTGGAAATAAATATGAATTTGATTTTGCATTGAACGATAAAGATTGCCTGAAAAAAATACAAAAAAATAAATACGCTCTGATTTTACTTGATATTAATCTTAAGAAAGGTAAATCGGGACTTGATTTACTGAATGAAATAAAACAAACCTCTTATTATAAAAATATACCCGTTGTTGCCGTAACTGCTTACGCTATGAAAGGAGATAAGGAGGAATTCCTGAATGCGGGATGCAGTGATTATTTATCAAAACCATTTACAAAAATTGATTTACTGAATAAGATTTCTGAATTACTCGATAAATAACGGTAATATTTTACATTTTTTATCTGTATCTAAGTGTGATTTCCTTTTTTTAAACTATATCTTGATTTTAAATTGAAAAATCAGTGAATTTCCTTTATCTTATAATTTCATTATCTAAAATCCGGAAGGAGAATTAATATGAAAAATAATGACTTCTTATTCAGACAGAGGGATTTCAGGGAGATACCGCTTTGGAAAAATGTCTCTGATGAACAATGGTTCGATGCAAATTGGCAGTTGAAGAACAGGGTCAGGACGGTTGAATCGTTGAAGAAAATAATTAAATTGTCGCAATATCAGGAATCTGAAATTCAAAGAACAATAGATACATTAAGAGCGGCGGGCAAAGACCCGATGAGAATAACACCATATTATGCTTCATTAATATCAGAAGACCCTTTTAATCCCGTTATGCTTGACAAGGAAAAAGCATATAAACGTATAGACCCTATCTTCTGGCAGGCAGTTCCAACACCCGCTCATTTGCTTTTTCCTAACACAGGCTTGGAAGAGTCAATGTCGGAAAGTTCAAGAAGTTTCGGAGCGGCATATCAGAGATATCCTAACAGGCTTGCATTGTTCGTTGCTGAAAATACAAGTTGTGCATCCTATTGTACTCATTGCCAGAGAGCAAAATCATTGGATTGTACTGCCGAGGTCAGCAGAAATGAAATAAACCGCGGACTTTTTTACATCAATAAAAATGAAAATATTGACGAAGTCCTCGTTACCGGCGGAGATGCACTGATGATAAGTATTCCGAGACTAAAATATGTTCTGGAAGAACTTAGTAAAATTCCCCATCTCAGATTGATAAGAATGGCTACGCGTGTTCCGGTTGTATTACCTATGAAGATTACCGATGAAATACTCGATATAATAAATGAATCTGCAAATAAATATAACAACGGAACCGAGAAATACGTTTATTTTATGACTCACGTTAATCACTTCCACGAGATTACAGAAGATTTTTTTCAGGTAGTAAAAAGAATCAGGATGAAAGGATTTACAGTACGAAATCAGACTGTACTTCTTAATCATGTTAACGATTATTACAAAACCCTTGCAGAAACTTCCAGAAGACTTGTCTGGGTAGGAGTTCATCCGTATTATTTGCTGCAATGTCATAAAGAGAGAGGATTAATTCATTTTATAACACCGGTTCAAATCGGAAAAATATACAACAAACACTTACAGGGCTGGTTGTCGGGTATAGCAAGACCGGTTTATGCAGCAAATGTGGAAGGCGGAGGAGGTAAGGTATTACTGATGCATTCTGGACACGATACATTGAATGTACAGATTGACCTCGAAGACAGGATTTCCGACAGTTTTGCAACAATCGAAACCTGGGACGGCAGGAAAATGAATAATTATGAAGCATTGGGTAGAGCCACGAAAGAAGAATTTGAAGAAGCAACAAAAATTATGGATAAATTCCTGGGACGTGAAGGACTTTTCAAACCGAGAGTAATTATTATAGACGAAAAGGGAGACCACATAACGACATCACACAGAAGAGTTCTACCTTCACTTACGAATGAAAAGAAATCATTTTTACTTGATTATGAAGAACATAAAGACGGATTGCCTCTGACAAATCCGAATGATATTGCTGATAAACTTGAAGTAGAATTCCGGAAGTCAAGGTATTCAGAATAATTTATGTGACTGAATGAGTGAATGCGTGAATGGGTAAATGTCTAAATAAGTAAAAAGAAAGCGTAAAGAATTATAAATACAGGGAAATTTTTGCCGCAAGTTCTGCATTATTCAATACCAACTTTATGTTTGCTTCGAGACTTTTCCCGCGGGTAATTTTATTAACTTCAGCCAGCAAAAACGGTGTAATGTCTTTTCCGGTTATATT
Organism: Ignavibacteria bacterium; assembly: GCA_016929695.1. Classification (GTDB taxonomy): domain Bacteria; phylum Bacteroidota; class Ignavibacteria; order Tepidaquicellales; family Tepidaquicellaceae; genus Tepidaquicella. The sequence continues at coordinate 172,750 of JAFGII010000051.1, read as the reverse complement.
GTTTTGTTCAGCAGATTTTAAAACTTTATCAAGTGATTTTAATGCCTTATTTATTGCATCGTCAATTAATTCTTTATTTACTGAATATTCCCGTGAGATAGCATTAGCAATTAACAGACCGCCTTTCAATCCAAGTTCCCATTTTGTATTTATTGCATCGGCAATTTCTTTTGGGGAATCAAGTATGTAATTAACTTTAAATCCTGACTCTCTAGTGAAGAATGCGGGAAATTCCTCGGTTTTATATCCGATAACAGGGACGCCGAGAGTTTCAAGATATTCAAGCGTTAATCCTATATCAAGAATTGATTTTACTCCTGAAGAAACCACGGCAACATTAGTTTTTGATAATTCAACTAAATCTGCCGATATGTCAAAAGTATTCCCTGCATTCCTGTGAACACCTCCTATGCCTCCCGTTGCAAATATTTTAATTCCCGCAAGACTTGCACAAAACATTGTTGCGGATACGGTTGTTGCGGCATTTAGCCTTCGGGTAACAATGACGGGGATATCCCTTCTTGATGCTTTTAGGATATTCTTCTCTTTTGAAAGATATTCTATTTCGGATTTATTCAGCCCTATTTTTATTTTTCCGTTAATAATCGCTATGGTTGCGGGAACTGCTCCATGATTTCTGACGGTATCTTCAATCTTTAATGCTGTGGTTAAATTCTGAGGATAGGGCATCCCGTGTGATATAATCGTGGACTCCAGCGCTACAATCGGTGACTTATTTTCTATCGCGGATTTAACTTCATCGGAAATTTCAATTAGTTTGTTAATCATATAATCTTTACTCAGTTAATTCTGAAGATTTTTATTGCGCAAATAATATTCAATTTTTCCCATAGTTTCAGTATCGAAATCCGTTCTGTAAAATCTTTTAAATAATTCAATTTTCAATTCCGGTTCGGAAATATCGGGAAATTCTTCTTTTATGCGGTTTGTTATAATTTTTCTTGATAAAATAGTTAAATCAAAGAGATGTTTAATCTTTTCCTCGGATGACAATGAATTATAAAGTTCAAATTGCTTTTTTAAGATATGTTCGGGAGTATCGTTCATTTTAATAAATTGAATGTATTAATATTCAGTTTATTGCACCAGTGCTTAATATACTCTGTGTCTTTGTTCGGATTCATTAATAAAGATTTTATATCACTCAATTGTAAATCACTATGAATATCCTGTATCCATAAAAATTTGGAAATAATTAAATCTTCAATGGAAATTATCATAATTTCTTTACCAAATTCATTAAACATAATGCGTCTGCTGAATGCATTTTCAAAATATTCTGATTTTTTTCTGAGAATGAAATCTATTTTAAAATATGTCTTTAAATGAATGATATTAAACATTCCGTTTCTGTTGACTTCGTCAATTATCATTTCTTCATCAAAATAAAACCCTTCAAGATTCGAAATGAAATTATTGATATTTCGTTTTTCTAACTCAATAACTATGTCAATGTCTCTGGTCATTCTTGGAATCGAATAAAAATTTAATGCAATACTTCCTGATATCATATAAGAAATTTTACATCTCTCTAATATTTCGCAGATTTCTTTTATTAATTCGCTTATCATAATAATTAATTTAAAAAATATAAATCCCTTTAACAATTCCTAAATATAAAATACTTAACTTATAAAATACAATATTTTTAAAAACAAATTTTATCCGCAGCTGTCTGAAATATTCCGAAAACTCGAATGAATTATCAAAAATTACTCAACCGGATAGATTTTTACTTCTCCTTTTCCGAAGGTTTAAATGGACTATCTAACTAATATTGTAAGCCAAAGTAACCATCTGAGCAGTTGCCAAAAAAAACCTGCGGAGCAGGTTTAATCTTAGTAACCCCTGGCGAAGCCGGGGGTAAAAAATCTCCAAAAAATACAACCCACGGATGTGGGTTGAACTTCTCCGGCAGCGTAATTGTTCTTTTGTCGTTCCCGCGTACGCGGGAATCTATTGCTATGAGGGTTTTTTCTGGATTCCTGCCGGAGTTTATCCCGATGCAATCGGGGCAGGAATGAGAATCAGAAGGTTTTCCCGCGACTTCTCAGGCGTAATAAACAAAATTCTAATTTACTTTACAAACTTTAAAACTTTACAAACTTTAAGAACGTATCACTTTGTTTTGTCACTCATTTATAAATTTAATTAATGATTTAAAAATTATATTTTAATGAAAATAAAATCACTGCATTGGACGAAAATATCCAGATAGAAACTGTAGATACGATTATTTTATCCGATATACATCTCGGCTCGGAAGTATCGAGAGCCGATAAAGCTAAGGAAGTATTACAAAAATATAATTTCAGGCGGCTTATACTTCTTGGTGACATATTCGATGATTTGAATTTTCACAGATTGAAAAGAGAGCATTGGGGTTTTTTAACTTATATAAGAAAATTATCCAATCCTAAAAAGCAGAAAGAAGTTATCTGGGTTGAGGGTAATCACGATGCCGGACTATCTAAAATAATGTCGCATATGATGGGATTAAAAGTTCATAAACAATATATCTTCGAAACCGCAGGGCAGAAAATACTTTCAATCCACGGTCATCAGTTCGACAGATTCCTGAATGAAAATCTTATAATCAGTAATATTGCAGGTTATATTTATAATTTAATTCAGAGATTTGGAGGTAAAAAACAAAGATTTGCACGTTTTCTGAAAAAAGCAAGTAAAGGATGGCTTAGACTTACAGAAAAAATAGCGATAGGAGCATTAAAGTACGCAAACCGCAGAAAAGCAAATATAGTAATTTGCGGTCATACCCATGTTGCAACAGTAGTTCCGATTGTTGCAAATAATATAAAATATTACAACACCGGTTGTTTTACTGACATTCCGTCAAATTATATAATCATTACCGAAATGGGAGAAATAATTAATAAGGATATTGAATAAAAAATTCTGAACTTTTTAAAAAGAAAAAATAAAGCGGGACAAAATTTATTATCCCGCTTTAGCTGAATAAATTACTTACCCGAAATATTTGCTCCCGTTATTTTACAAGCAGCATTTTTCTTGTCTTAGAAAAATTCTCTGTTCTTAATATATAGAAATATACTCCTGTGGTTAATCCTGATGCATTAAATTCGAATTCATATGCTCCTGTTGTAAGATTCTGATTTACTAAACTTGATATTTCTCTTCCCATTATATCGAATACTTTCAATGATACAAATCCGGATTTAGGAATTGCAAAATTAATTTTTGTAGATGGATTGAAAGGATTCGGATAGTTTTGTGAAAGTTCATATACAGATGGAACTTCAGATGTAATTTGTTTTATTCCGATGGGAACCGGACTGTAGTTTTTCGGATTGAAGTTTGTCCATCCCGATGTCCAGTTTCCTGATGAACCAAATGCTCCTACATGAGTGGTTTGTTCAAAACCTGCTAAATTCGGATTACTAAAATCTGCTCCTGTTAATGCCGGTGAGCCTGCAAGCGGTGTCCAGTAATTGACATTATTTGCCGGTGCCGGAGGATTAGCATAAAATCCAAACGGATTGGTTAATTGGACATCATTGTTTGTTGATAATATCCTGTTTGAAAAACTTGCTGTCTGGATCCAGCCTGTAGGATTATTGAATCCCGAGCCGCTGTTGGAAACTGTATCCGCAATTTTGGTTATTCCTGCGAATATGCTGTTTCTTATCTGAACGGTGTCAAACAATGCTGCTACCTGTACACCTTTCCCGTCAAATAAAATTCCTGTCGGATAGCCCATAAATATTGTATTGTAAATACTTGCAAGCATATTTCTTCTCAAATGTGCATTTCTCTTATAATTCGGATTTACAAGGTCATTTAAATTTGCTTTTGGTCCTATGCAGGTTATATTGGAAAATGTTGTTCTGGTCCTCGGATTATTGTAATTCGATGGGCTGTTGTTGTTGTTATCAATTTCAAAATTGTGTGAAGCACTTACGTCACTTATAAGACTGTCTCTGATTGCGAGTCCGAACTGAACTTTTCCTCTGTGCCCGTTATCGGCGTCGAAATCGTCATCTACAGACCTGTAGGAAACAAGATACTTTGCATTTACATTACCGCCAAACCATTCGTAAGAATCGTCGCCGCAGTAACTTACCATAATATGTTCAATAACGGTTCGGCTTCCGACACCGCCCATTGTTAATCCGTTAATTTCGTTTCCGCTGATACCGGTTAAGTTAACCCCTGCAAATTCGATTCTAACGTATCTTAATACACCGCTGCTGTCATCGTTTATGACTGGCTGACCGCCGTACCAGGGACCTGTTCCCGGAGGGAATCCTTCGATTTGTGCCGAGTCCAGTCCGGTTGAAGTGTTAATCGCAGACCTGCCGAGTAAGATAATTCCGCCCCAGTCACCGGGACCTCTTTGTCCTGACGGAAATCTGCTTGAGAAAACTATAGGTTGATTTACAGTTCCGTCTGCGATAATTTTTCCGCCTCTCTGGACTATTAGTGTTCCTGTAGTCGGTTTGTCGCCAAGTATCAGGGAGCCTTTTTGAATTACCAGTACTCCGCCTGAATTAACATAATTATATCCTTTCATTATGTATATTTTGTCGTTCGTCAAATTTACGACACCGTTTATGCTTGATGAATTCAGTGTGACCGAATCCACCGGTTGTGATATTGCTTTTTCTGTTCCGGTTATAATCAGTAAAGCAAAAATAGTGAGAATTAATTTTTTCATTTTTTGTTTATTGGTTAATTAAATTTGTTTAATCAAAATTATCTCTTCTTTGTTAAATAATATTAACATCAGTATTAATTAAATTTAAAATTTATATCCTGCTGTTATTGTATATCTTGTGCCGGAGTTATAGGTACGTACGATTTTATCTTCGTTGCCTGTTTTCTGGTAATATCTTTTCTCCTGATTTAATATGTCTTTTACGGAAAATTTGATTTCAAAATTTTCGAATATCTTCTTGGAAGCACTGAAATCAATTATATCGTTTCCCTCTTCTTCGATATCGGCGTAGCCGTTGTATCCGACTTCGGATATTCTTCTACCGAATTTGTTGTAAAGAAAGTTTATGCTTGTTCCGATGTCGTAATTATCGTAAAATAATCCGAAATTAATAGTATAAGGAGATTGTCCCTGCATTCTTCTGGTTTTTCCGGTTGAAATTGATTGTAAACCTTCAAGGTTGATTTCTGAATTCAGAATGGTCAGATTTGCATTGAAAGAAAAATTGCTCAGAAACCTGTCAATAAATCCGAGATTTTTCCTAACCTCAAATTCTATTCCGTAATTTACTGCGCCGTTCTTTGCGTTATCAAATGTTCTTTCCGGGTTATTCTGACCGGGCGAATAAATTTCTTCTATCGGTGAACTGAAATTTTTATAAAAGAGGCTGGCAGAAATAATTTCTCCCGCTTCAGGATACATCTCAAATCTTAAATCATAATTCTGAACAAGGCTCTGTTTCAGGTCGGGGTTACCCGATATTTTTACTCCCGTAATAAAATCTATAAAACCGAATGGTGCGATTTCCCTTAATTCAGGTCTGGATACTGTTTGTGATGCAGAGGTCCTTATATTTATTTTGTCCGTCAGTGAATAAATAATGTTAACAGAAGGTAGCAGATTCAGATTCTTCAGGTCTGCGGTTATCGGTTCATTTATAATGCCGAGTGTATTAACCTGCTGCCTGTTGTATTCGTAACGCAAACCCGTAATTAATCTGAACTTTTCATAAGGGATATCAAACATTAAATATCCCGCAAAGTTTTCCTCGCTTGCCCTGTATTTATCGGATTCACGGGTTAACTCTTCATATAGTATCTTGCTTGTTCCGATGTTCTCCGGGCTGAAAATCGTTTCAAGAGGAAGAAACAAAAGATATCCGGAACCTCCGGCATTTCTTGGTGCAAAATTCCGTGCGTTAAAATTTCTTGAGGTTGTATTACCGTATAAACCTAATTTAATTTTCGTGTTTTTGTCTTTTAACCTGATGAATGGAGTCGTAAAATTGAGCATAACACTTCTGTTAATATCTTTTAAGTCCGAAAAAAATCTGCCGCCGCCGTCTGCATCAGCAACCGAGCCGAGTCTTGCGTTAAAGGGATCATCTGTTCCTGCAGTTCTTTCATAGGACATTGTTTTTATGTCGGGTTCTGTCCTGACGGCTTCGGAATAAGATACTTTCCAGTCAATAGTTGCTTTCAGTAATTCTTTTATAAAGTGGTCACCTGATATTATTGTTGAAAATAACTGTCGCTCGGTAAATTTTGTTTCATACATTTTGAAATCTTTGTTCTCTTCTGACGTATATTTCCTTGTACCTTCAAGAAATGACGTTATATCTTCGGAATTTATTGAATATGTGGTTTTCCAGCCGATTTTATTATAATCACCGATTTTATAATTTAAATTCATTATTCCGCCGTTTAATACCGCAAACTCCGAATTCCTGCCGCCAATATCTTCAAGCGTCGAAAGATCAATATTATACTGCGTCCTTGTCATATCGGTATTTGAAAATCCTGTACGGTATGAATATGCAATGAATACCCCAAGCGGATTGTTAAATAAGTTAAAATTGTTGCCAAGTGATAATTGTAAATTTGTATTAAACGGGGCTTTCCTTGTTGATTGTCCCCAGTTATTTCTGAAAGATTTTGAAAATTCGGTTAGTTCTTCCTGTGTATAATTCGAATTTGTCATCCTGTTATCCGGTATATTTGAAGGTAATAACCTGCCGCCGTCATCCCGTCCCGTGTAAAAAAATAATAACTTGTTCTGATTTGCACTGTATGTCCTGAAATCTTTATTGGTTGAATTTTCGTTAAATACGAGTGACGTATTGTAATTTAATGTTAATCCGTCCGGAAAATCTTTTGTATTTACCTGAACAAGTCCGCCGGAATAATTTCCCGGCTGGTCAGGAGTATAAGATTTTGTAATTATGATGTTTTCTATAAGATTTGAAGGAAATATATCAAATGAAAATGATTTTTTATCCGTTTCCGTACTCGGAAGTTGCACCCCGTTCAGTGTTGTAAGACTGTATCTGTCAGAAGTACCCCTGATAAATACAAACTTATCATTAACTATATTTACACCTATAACTCTTTTTAATACTTCAGATGCCGACGCATCAGGCGCTCTTTTGATTTGCTGCTCGCTTATTCCGTCGGTTACTTTATCGGAATTCTTTTGCTCCACCAGTAATGCTTTCTCGTTTGAAAGAGTAATCGATGCCTCTACTACAATCTCTTCTGTTGTTATATCTGCAAGTAAAAGCGATGCATCCAGTCTTACTGTTTCATTTTCTTTTAATGATACACTTTTAATTATTTTGTCGGAATATCCTATGTATGAAATTCTTATGTCATATATTCCCGGCTCTAAATTTTCTATTAAATATGTCCCCGTTAAATCAGTTATAGTACCCTTGTTAGTTCCTTCGATTTTAACTGTTGCCCCTACTAAAACATCCGAGTTATGTTCGTCAATTATTTTTCCTCTTATACTTTGTGCGTTCGAGGATATTGCTGTTAATATTAAAATTGTGATTAGGTAAGTAAATAATTTATTCATAATATTTTTTTATTTAATCAAAATTACATATACACTGTTAAGTAAGTATAACATAAAAGTAAACGATGTTAATTTGTTGTAATCAAATTGTTAAAAGAATCTCATCATTTTTAAGTCCTTATTTTCTGACTAAGGATAATGAAAAAAACTCCCTTGGAAGTTTTATGTTAGTAGAAAAAATAATTTTCTGATATTTACCCCTCCGGAGTTATACACCAATATATCTTTTACGAAACCCCTGCTTCGTTATGAAATATAATACAATAAACTTCCTCAGGAGTTTAATGTTAATAGAAATTGAAGTATTAATCTCCAGTACCGTCGGGGTTGTAAGTCTTAACCGGAAATGAAACCTGTGGAGGAATTAAAGAAATTGTTTAATTATATAATAAACAATAGCACTGCAAAGTGCGGAAGCGGGAATTGTAAGAACCCATGCCCATATAATTTTACCTGCCACCCCCCATTTGACGGCAGTAAGGCGTTTAACCATTCCGACCCCCATAATTGCACCCGTAATAGTGTGTGTTGTGCTGACAGGAATGCCTCCAAGTGCAGTGCCTATTAATACAAATGCACCCGCAGTCTCAGCACAGAATCCGCCTATAGGTCTCAAATGAGTAAGTTTCATACCCATTGTCTTGATTACTCTCCATCCGCCTGCAAGTGTTCCAAGCCCTATAGTTGTATGAGATAATATAACCACCCAGAATGGCACATAAAATTCACTGCCGAGATATCCGTTAGTAAATAAAAGAATAGATATGATGCCCATAGTTTTTTGTGCATCATTAGTCCCGTGTCCGAGACTGAATGCAGCGGAAGATATTAACTGACCTATTCGGAATTTCTTGTCAACTGTTTTGGCTTTAGAGTTTCGAAACAGCCAGATTACAATTATCATTAAAATGACACCCAGGATAAGACCGATGATAGGTGATAAAACAATAAAAATTGAAACTTTTATTAATCCGCCTGTAACTAAAGAACCAAAACCTGCTTTGATTATTGCTGAACCTGACAGTCCGCCGATTAATGAATGTGAAACGCTTATTGGTAATCCGAATTTTGTACAGGAATGAGTCCATATTACTGCACCAAGCAAGGTTGATAAAATAATATAATTATCAACAACCGCTGTTTCCACAATTCCTTTACCGATTGTTGTGGCTACATGTACACCAAATCCAAATGCAGCGGCGAAATTAAAAAATGCTGCCCATAAAATTGCGATTTTTGGTGATAAAACTTTTGTTGCCACTATTGTGGCAATGGAATTTGCGGCATCGTTCATTCCGTTCAGAAAATCAAAAAGAAGAGCAATTATTATAATCGTGAGCGTGAGTTCAAACATATTTTCTTATACGTTTTTAATTAATATGCCTTCCATTACGGTTGCGGCACGCTGGCATCTGTCAACTGTCTTTTCGATATTTTCGAGAATTTCTTTTTCCTTTATTAATTCAATGGCATCAGTTTGCTTCTCAAACAATTGCTTGATTGATTCATGAAAAACACCGTCCGCTGCAGTTTCAAGATTTCTTATTGTAAATATTTTCTGCGATGAATCTGTTGAATCGTGCAATGAATTGATAATTTCGAGTATTAATTTTGTCTGTGACATCAGAATTTCGGATAACTGCGGTCCGAATACAGTCGGTTTCTTTAATTTATAAGTGCTCAGTCGCCATGCTATTGTATCTATTGCGTCAATGATGTCGTCAAGGGCATTTGCAAGTTCATATATATCTTCCCTGTCAATAGGAGTAATGAAGGATTCATTTAATTCGTGGATAATGTTATGTGTCAGTTCATCACACTTATTTTCTATAATGTGGATTTTCGATGTATTCTCCGGTAATATATCGGGATTGCTGAACATTTCGTGAAGAATTTTTGATGCAATCTGAATATTCTCGGCTACTTCAGAAATAATTTGATAAAATGTATCTTTTTTTGGAAGAATTTTTTTAAAAAACGACATTGATATTTTCTGTTATGAAATTGTAAAAGAATTGTTAATTTACAGTAAAAATTACGGAAATAATTTAATAATGAAATGTATTTTTTTATGAATTTTTATTTTGGAAATAATGTGTATCGGGGTTCGATTATTATTATCTTCTCGTAAATTGTCATCCTTTGCAATAATATTCCGTTTTTGTTGTTCCCGCGCAAGTGGAAATATGGTTTAACAGTAATATCAGTAAAATATTTTTATCGTTTTTCTGAATCTGTTTTAAATTGATTTAAATATTTTTCTTTGCGGAATTTAATTCTCTTTTAATTTAAGAAAAATACTTAATACCTTTTATTATTATAGATTTTGGAAATTGAATGAATTACCCCTCTTTTATTAAAAAAATAATCGTCAGTGTCCGGAAATTTTTCTTAACATTCCGGAAAACACAAAGAAATGAAAAGGCAATACTGAATACCAGTAAAGTCTTCCGAGTAATCCTTTCGGTCTGAATGTTGCAGTCTGATATAACTTGTAACTTTCTTGTTCCGATGCTCCTGCGTCGGAGCGGCTTTTATCAGACGGCTTGTTTTTTTCTATTCTGAATTCCAGCCATGCTTCTCCCGGCAGTTTCATTTCGGCAAATAAAAGCAGTCTCATATTCTTTTTATCTGCAAGCAGAACTCTCCAGTAATCGAGTGTATCACCGTTATTCAGTAAATCGGGAGAAGTTCTTCCTCTCCGCAAACCTACACCTCCGAAAAGTTTATCAACAAAACCTCTGATTCCCCAGAGAAAATTTGCATAATACCAGCCCGTTTCTCCTCCGATGTGCCAGATTCTGCTTAATACCTCTTCGGCGTCTTGTATTTCAGTTTGCCTTTTGTCTTTAAAACAACCGTTTTCGGGCACCCGAATGTGATTTGACAAGTTATAGCTAATCCTTCCGCTTATTAACGAATCTTTCCAGCTGGATATTATATGATGCTCTTCAATTTTCTGGAAGGCGCTTTCTATTGCCTGCTCGTATGTGAGCGGAGTTATGTTTAACAGTTCTTTCAGTTTATTGTCTTTACAGATTACTTCTATTTTCATACTGTTAACCAGATTAACTGCAAGTGAGTATGAAACTGATGTAACAAAGTACAGCCAGTAAGAGGAAAGTCTCGGAGTAAGAACAGGCAGAATGATAATTTTTCGTTTTAATTTTCTTATTTTCGCAAATTTCAGAAGCATTTCTTTATATGTCAGAATATCAGGTCCGCCGATATCAAAACTATTATTGTATGTTTTTTCATTTAAGAGAGTCTTAAAAAGAAAAGAAATGACGTCTCTGATTGCGATCGGCTGTGATTTTGTCAGCAGCCATTTAGGAGTTATCATTACAGGGAGTTTCTCTACGAGGTCGCGAATAATTTCGAATGAAGCACTGCCCGAACCTATTATAATACCTGCTCGTAAGGTTGTGAAATTATATTTTCCTTTTGACAATATATCCTCGACATTTTTTCTCGAAGACAGATGTTTGGACAGTGTGCTCTCATTCACTATACCGCTTAGATATATTATTTGTTTTGAGTCAGTTGTATTTATATAATTTCTAAAATTTACGGCGGACATTTCCTCGTATTTTTCAAAATCTTTCGAATTGGATGTCATCGAATGAATCAGGTAATATCCCGCATCAATATCTTTTGGAATGTTATTTAATGTATCAGGATTTAGAAAATCAACTTCGACCACCCTAATTTTTGATTCAAAATTTTCATCGTATGAAAATCTTGACTTATCCCTGACGCAGCAAACAACATTATGCCCGTTTTCGATTAATACAGGCAGCAGTCTTTTTCCTATATACCCTGTAGCCCCTGTTAATAAAATTTTCATCTGCAATTCGTTACTTTTTTTAAAATTAGTAAAGTTTTTAATGTATTTAAAGTTCAATAAATTTATGGCATTATTTTTTAACCTGCTAAAAAAGTTAATATAAAAACTGACTTGCGATAAACTTGCCGCTGCAGAAGTCTATGCTGCCCTAACCTATAATTAATTTTATTAAACAAAATCCTATTTGGAACTTGCATTTATGGATAACAGTTCAGCAATAAAAAAACTCCGTCTGTCAACAAACGGAGTTTCAGAAAAACAAGTTATATTTTCAAATTTTATCTGAAATTTCTTCTTCTCTGATTGTCGGGACTTTTTTCCCTTGCAACATTAACTGAAAGAGGTCTGCCGTTAAATAACTGACCGTCAAGGTTTTTGATGGCGGTCTGTGCTTCATTTTCATCGTTCATTTCGATAAAACCGAAACCTTTGAGCATTTTAGTATAATTATCTCTTATAAGATTTATACTGTCAACTTTGCCGTGCGTTTCAAACAGGTCTTTAATTTCATTCTCGGATGATTCCCGCTGAATGTTGCCAATGTAGATTTTCATTTTAATCTCCTGTCCCGTGGGACGTTTTTAAGATAAGAGTTTTTAGACTTATCTTGTTAATAAAAGTTGTCTCAAAATAGTTGTGATAATATGCTTTTAGGATAGGGAATTAGAAGAATTTACTGTAGTAAGTCAGACCTGAAATGAATCAGAGAGAGGTATTAGGTAAATTAAATTTAATTTCCTTAACGGAAGCATCAAAAAACTAAATTGTTACTATACAGTATACAAAATCTCTTTTAGAATAGCAACTTAAAAAAATATAAAAACAAGAAGTTAATTGAGTATATGAATTATGTTTATTTGACAAAATCAATCTAAAATCAGAATTTAATTCAGTAATCACTTCAGCAGCAGCATTTTTCTCGTTTCCGAATAATTTCCGGTTGTTAGTCTGTAAAAATAAATTCCTGATGTAAAATTCGTAACATCGAATTTAATGCTGTATGTTCCGGGATACAAATATTCGTTAACTAAAGTAGCCGCTTCCCTCCCGAGCACATCAAAAACGGTTATCTTCACAACACCTGCATTTAATATTTGCCATTTTACATTTGTCATTGAGTTAAAGGGGTTCGGATAATTCTGCTCCAGCCCGAAAGCATCCGGCATTAATTCATTTTTAACCGTAATACCTACAGGGAATACATTCGAATTCCTGAAAATACCTGCATTAGTTAAAGTGACAGCATATAATTTTCTGTCAGGAGTGATAAACGAACCGTAAATATCATCTATACTGCAAAACAGACTCGAATTAATCCAGTTTGCACCGCCGTTTGATGTATAATAAGCGGTGCCGTATGTACCCATTACTACACCTTCAAGAGGAGTTGCAAATTCGAGTGTGTAATTTGTTACTACCGATGTTGAAGAAAAACTAACATTCTGCCAGGGAGTTGCTCCGCCGTTTGTGGTTTTATAAATCCTTCTGTTTGAGCCACAGCAGTAACCTGTATTCATATCAAACATTTTTAAATCATAGAACAAACCTGCAGAATAATTATCCGACAATGAAGTTGAATCCCACGTCTGTCCGCCGTTAGTTGTTTTCCAGGGACGAGGTCTGTTATTAATCACCCATCCGCTATTTTCATCAATCATAGCGGAAGCATAAATCGAACTTGCAGTTCCCGTCGTTGAGGCAAGTTTCTGCTTAAACCAGTTCACTCCGCCGTTGGTTGTTTTGAAAATCGTAGAATCGTTTCCGGTTACATATCTTGTAAATAGCCATCCCGTTTGTGTATTAACAAAATCAACTTTGGAAATTACAAGGTTTGCCGGCATATTCGGAATTATAATGGAATCCCAGTTTAGACCTGAATTTGTCGTTTTATAAACCGCAGACCTGCTTCCGCAGATATATCCCGTATTGTTATCGAGCATTTCTATGCAGTAGAAATCCGCATTTGAAGAAGGTGACGGAGAAAGTTTTGTCCAGTTCAAACCGCCGTTGGTGGACCGCAGAATTTGGTCAGGCGTTGATAAAGTTGATGTAGAAAGTGCACCAACTGCAATAACTGTACCTGTTAAAGATGAAAGCCATATATCACGGATACTTCCCGTTTTCAGGTACTGACTGTGAGTAAGTCTGTTAGTTCCGAGCGACTGATGAATTGAACCTTTTGCTCCGACAGTAACCATAGTATCTCCCGTAAACGAAAAATCAGATGCATAATAAGAATTTGCCCATTCAACCTGTGCAGGAGGCGCAATGAATGAAATAGAATCCCATGTAGCACCGAAATTTGAAGACTTCCAGATGTATTTTGAATTTCCTGTCAGAAATACAGTGCCGTTCCTGTACTTCAAATCAAAGTAATGATAATCCTGTGAAAGCATTGTCCCTGCCATATTCTGCCAGGTGAATCCGCCGTCAGTTGTATATTTGCATCTTCCCCAGTCTCCGCTGACAAAACCTGTATTTGCGTCGATGAAAACAGGTTTGTAAATATTCACGAGTGTTCCAGTATTATAATGATTCCATATCAATCCTCCGTTTGTCGTAATGAAAACATCTCCCTGCTGATTTGATACGAGGATTTTACTTTCGTTAAATGCGTGAACACCGTAAGGATTTGAATATCCCGGTGAGCCGGGAGCGGTGAACCAGTGCAGACCTCCGTCAGTAGTTTTCATTAATCTGTAATTAGTTAAACCTGTAATTGCATATCCCGTAAGATTATTAATAAAAGAAACACCCGTTACATTAGCATTTGTCGGAATTGGGTTGCCCGGAACAGTATCAAATGTAATTCCTCCGTTAGTGGTTCTTGATATCGAACCTAAAGTGCCGACTGCAATTCCCGTATTCTGGTCGAAAAACCATGCATCCCTGACATCTGACCGCTGGAGCGGAATTCCTCCGAGTCTTCCCGCAAGATTGGTTACAGTCCAGGTTACGCCCCTGTTTGTTGTTTTTATGAAAGTACCTTTTCCTCCCATAGCATATATTGTATTCACATCCCACATCTTTACCCATCTTAATTCATTCCCCTGCGGCGACTGATGAAGCCATTTCCAGTTCTGGTAAATCTGTGCATTTGCATTAATTGAGAATAGAAAAATATAAACCGAAATGATAAGTAATATTTTTTTCATAGTGTATTTTTTCTTAATTATAAGAAATTAAGCAATAAAATATAATAGAAAAGAGAATCAAAAAATAAGATTAATAGTTTGTCTTTCCCCCTTTGGAGGTCTAAAACTCGTCGTGGAGAGAGGTAGGGGAAGAATTTAATAATTTTGTTCTTTGCTATTTCTTCTTTGTTATTTGCAATTTACATTGAACAAGGAAATAATATAAAGTATTTTAAATATATATATATTCGTAATTTAATCCGGAGTCAAAATTGAAAAAAGTAATCACTCTCTTTTGTGTTTTGTTATTAACGGGTACGCCGTACGCAGATTATTCTACTCCCGGAACGGGAAAAAACTGGACACTGGACAGCCTTGTTTCATTTTCAGGCGGAGCCGTTACATTCAGTTCTGGAGCATACTACCTGAACGATGACACATTAACCATATCGAGTACGGATACATTAAAAATTCTGACTAATATTAAATTATATTTCTCAAATCTTTCAATGCTGTATATAAAGGGTACGCTGATAATAGACCCGCCCGATTCTGTAAAATTTACTGCATTGGATACTAATCAATTATATAAAGGAATTGTACTTGATTCAGCCCATTCATCGGTTTTAAGGAATTTAATTTTCGAATATGCAAACAGCATCAGAATGCTGGATTGCAGTCCGCTGATTGACAGCTGCAAAATCAGAAAGAACAAATATTATGCAACCGGAATGCAGAGCGGAGCAATTTCATTATTCAGGTCAAATGCCACGATTTCAAACTGTGAAATTGTTTATAATGTAAGAGCCGCTATCGTAGGCGGTGCAAATATAGCAAATTCTCCTACTATAATTAATAATTTATTTATGGGGAATAATACATCCGATTACAATACATCGCAAATAAATCTCGGAGCAGGAGGCTTGCAGCCGATTGTCATAAAAAATAATATGATATTAAGGGCTTCTACTAATTCAGGAGGAATAGCGTTTTTGCCTGTTGGTTCTATTCCATCACTGATAATAGAAAATAATATTATTAAAAATAACCGCTACGGAATCGCCCTGCTTGCAGGAGGTATTAATGCTTACATAAATAATAATATTATAGACAGCAACAATACGCAGGGGAGTCCTAATTTAGGTGGAAGCGGTCTGAACTTCGCAGGTTCGTGGTCAACATCAAGTGTTATTGCAACAAGAAATACTATACGCTGGAATTTATGGGGCGTAACAATTCAGAATACGGCAAAACCGAATCTTGGAAATCTGCAAAATTCCGATACAACTGATATCGGCTTAAATATAATTTACGGAAACTTTAATACAGGAGTAATATACGACCTCTATAATAACACTCCTGATTCTATAAAAGCAGAAAATAATTACTGGGGAACAATGAATCCTGATTCTGTCGAAGCGCATATATTTCATAAACCCGATAATCCGGCTCTGGGATTTGTTGATTACATTCCGTTGGGATTGCCGACCGGAATAATAAAAAATAATATAACGATATCCGGTTATGAAATGCTTGAAATATATCCGAATCCGTTCAATCCGGAAGTTTTGATAAAATTCAGGATAAATACCGCAGGTGCGATTAATCTGAAAATTTATGATTTGCTAGGCAGGGAAATCAGAACTTTACTGAATAATAATCTTCTGTCAGGTGAGTACGAACAAAACTGGAATCCTACAGGATTGCCCAGCGGAGTGTATATAATACGTCTTGCAACAAGAGAGAATACATTCTATAAAATGATTTCGTTTGTTAAGTAGGAAGATATTAAAAACGAAATGTAAAGATTTTTATAGTTCTTGAAAAAGTAAATTAATTGCTTTATTTTAGTATACTTTACTAACATAAGGAGCCGTAGTTCAGTTTGGTTAGAACGCCTGACTGTCACTCAGGAGGTCGCGAGTTCGAGTCTCGTCGGTTCCGCAAAAGAATAATAGCCGGTAAATTCGGCTATTTTCATTTATGCCATATTACAAATACATATTAAAAAGCAAGATTAATAACGGATTTTACATTGGCAGTTGTTCCAATCTTGAAAAAGAATAGAACATCACAACCTTGGGCACAGCAGGTCAATCAAAGTATTCATTCCATGGGATATTTTTTATTCTGAGAATTATAATACTAAAACAAAAGTACTAAAAAGAGAAAGGGAATTAAAAAATATGAAAAATAAAAAGTATCTTATCTGGTTAATAAATACAACTAAGGAGGTCGACCCGTGTACACGCCCCGAGTTAGAAATTTTCGCAAAATGCCGGAAGTTAACGCCGGTATTTTTGTTTATTTCCTATAATATTTAAAAAACACGCAGTATATATATTTTTTAAAATATACAGAATACTTATTTTAAAAATAAACGCAAAATAAAGAAAACTGATAATTTAAAAGAATCAAGGAAAGAAAATGCAGAAAATACTGATTATCATAAATGATGCTCCCTACGGGACTGAAAAAGCATACAATGCTTTAAGAATGGCGATGACACTGCAAAAAGAACACGGTGAAGAAGTGGAGATTAAAATATTCCTTCTTGCTGATGCCGTTTTTTGCGGTCTGCCGAATCAAACTACGCCGGGCGGTTATTACAACATTGAAAGAATGTTAAAATCCGTAATACAAAGAGGAGGTGAAGTTAAAAGTTGCGGCGGATGTTCGGAAGCACGCGGTATTGATAAAGTTTCTTTTATCGAAGGCGTGAAACTGAGTAATATGAAAGAGTTTGCACAGTGGACTGTCGAATGCGATAAAGTTTTAACATTTTGAAATGAAGTTTAATTCTTTCAATATTTATACCAAAGAATACGAAGACTGGTTTAAGGAAAATGAAATTGTTTTTCAATCGGAACTTCTTGCCCTGAAGCAATTAATCCCGGCTGAAAAGAAAGGTGTAGAAATCGGAATCGGCAGTGGAATCTTTGCGGAGAAACTTGGCATAAAATACGGAATTGACCCTTCGGAGAATATGCTGGATTTTGCAAGGAAACGAAACTTAATTGTTGAAAAGGGCTATGCCGAAAATTTACCGTATCCCAACAGTAGTTTCGATTTTGCGGTTTTTATTACATCAATATGCTTTATTGAAAATCCCGGAAAATCACTGAAAGAAGCCTTTCGGGTAATCAAAGACAAAGGAGAATTGATTGTTGCTATCATTGACAGGGATAGTACATTGGGCAAATCGCTTGAAACCATTAAAGAGGACAGCAAGTTTTACAAATATGCCCGCTTTTATTCTGTTCCTGAAATGATTTCGATTATTGAATTTAATAATTTTGAAATTGCTGAAATTGTTCAGACTCTTATAAATATGAATCCGCACATTCCGGAAAATCCGTTGAAAGGATACGGGAAAGGCGGATTTGTTGTAATAAAAGCAATAAAGAAATAATAACCGGCAACAGAGTCTGTATAAAAAAGAGATTTCGGAATATTTTTATAATTACTGTTCATAATCTTATTATTTATATCCTACGGCAGTGTATCCTACCCAGTGCCTGATGTTTGCAGGTGCGGAAGTGCCCATCCCTAAATCATCAACAGGTACGTGAGGTCTATCTATGCTTGCGGCGTATCCTACGAGTGAGCCTGTAAGTTTAATGTCGTATAAATTCTGTAAATAATATGAAGTCATCAGTCCGAATGGAATTGAATATCTTCCGCACCATGTCCATTTGTATTCTTTATAATTATTTTTGTTAACTGATGGTTTCAGCGAATCGAGGAAAATGATCCTCTGAAATAAGAATTCATTTTGAGTAAATATTAAAAAGAGGGAATAAAACTTTCGGTCTTCAATATTTTGAAAAAACCGGAGAAAGATAATCAGATTAAAGGCCATAGTCAGAAAGAGAACAGCGGGTAGTTTTGTGTATTAGAGAAAGATAGAAAATTTTTTAAGAGGCATAATTTTCGGAGTTATGGATTAATGAAATATTTTTAGTATTTCTCAAAAGTTGGTATGTTATTTTCTATAGTGTTTTTTCCAGGGAGCTTTTTGTTTTGAACGATAATCAAGCAGGGCACGTTTTAGAGTTTCGGTCGCAAGCTGTGCACAATGAACATTATCTGGTGGTAAACCGCCAAGATGTTTTAGAACATCTTCAGCATTTACATCAGCAATAACCTGCATAAAGGTTTTATTCAGAGCTATTTCTGATGTTACACTTCCGCAAACAATTGTTGTCCCGCAGCCATCCGTTTGAAATCCACATTCTGAGATTTTCTCATCTTGTATATTTATGAACATCTCCATTGTATCACCACAGGGTCCAGTAACCTTAGCATATCCATCAGGGTCTTTTATCTTTTTAAAATTCCTGGGATTTTGCCAATGGTCAATAACAACTTCAGAATATTCTTTCCTTAATTGTTCAATGATTTGTTCCTGGAGGTTATCAGCAAATTTATTAATATCTTCATTCTTGTTCAAAGTTTTTTCTTTTTTCATGTTTCAAGAGAAACATTTAATTATTATTAAATTGTAAGTTTAGTTCTTTTTATAATTAAGATACAAAAAATGAAATTTAATTATCTTTTATCACTATTATTACAAAAATATTTCATTAGCAATAGGACTTGGTCCTATTTTTTTAATTTCTTTTGCAAAATCTGTGGTTACTTCAGCATATCTTGGTGCCTCGGAAGCCGAGACCCACCAGATTCCTAATCGCTTAGGTTCGAGACCAAAGCCTTCGAGTATTTTTTGAAGCAAAATATATCTTCTCCGGGCATTATAATTTCCCTTCTGATAGTGGCATTCTCCCGGATGGCATCCCATCATCATTACACCATCAAATCCTTTTAAAAGGGCTTTCAAAACAAAGAGCGGGTCTATTCTTCCGGAACACATTACTCTTATAATTCTGATTGAGGAGGGTACTTTTAGCCTGGCTACTCCAGCAAGATCTGCACCTATATAAGAACACCAGTTGCAAAGAAATCCGACTATTCTGGGTGTATATTCATCATTCATATTTGTTGACTCCTTTTATAAATAGTTTTTGTAGAGATTTTATTGTTCTCCTATTTCTGTAAATTCTTCTTCTTTATAAGTTCCAAAAGGAATAGGTTCTTCTACATTCATTCCCGGGAAATAATCAAATGCTTTTTGAACTGATTCGCCAACTTTCGAAAAAATTGTGGAGATTGGAATATTGACCGGACAAACATCACTACACATTCCGCACCCAACACAAGAAATACTTATATGAGCTAATCTTCCTAAGTGATAAAATATTGTACCGGAAGGAAGTCTTAATGCTCCTTTCCTGTCAAGCTCACTTTCACTCCACGATGGCTGGGATTCGTTTGATTGAGAATCAAAGAAACATAAGTTGCAATAACAAATAGGACAAACATTGCTGCATCCATGACATCCTATACATTTTCCAAAATATTCTAATAGACCTTCAATACCTTTCGTTTCAATATTTATCTCTCCAAAGAGCTTCTTTCTTTCTTCTTCCCGTTTGCTTTGCATAAGATTGATTCCCTCGCTCCCAAATTTCTTTTCACTAATTTCACCTTCCATTCCGGCTGCAAATTCTTCTCCTTTATTTGTATTTAAATACATATTACAATTGGTATCTAAATCTGTTTCTCCAATAAGAGATATTATTATGTCAGCTTTGTCAGATACAAAATGAATGCAACTTTTGCACGCAGTTCTTATATCCGGTATTATTTCAGTATTCTTAGTTCCATTCCAATATTGTGAAAGCTTTTTCTCAAGACTCCCGTTAACATTTGTTTCAAGAGGATAGACTCCCGGACAAGTATGGCTTATAAATAAATAATTTTCCAATCTTCCTTGATTTCTTTTTACAAGCTCTATGAATGCTCTTATTTCACAGGGCCTTGCTACCACGGCAATAGGTTCTGCTAAAGACTCTCTAATAGTAAGACGGGAAAGAAGTTTTCCTTCATTATTCGGCATAAAGGGAAAGAGAGGTACAGCATCTTTTAATTCTTCAGATTTAGCAATTAAAGAGTAACAGATTCCTTGATTAGCATTAATAGTATTTAATGTTATAACGCTTTTAACTTTATTCTTATCCAAAAGATATCCGAGAAGTGCTTTAGTACTTGCTTCAACGCCTTTATTTATTTTCAGCAATTTAGACATTTGTTTCCTCCACCTTTATGTAAGTTTCTGAATAAGGTTTTTCGAACTCCTGAAGTTCTTCTTCCTGGTAAGTAACAGTTGGAAGAGGTTCCTCAATATTTCTTCCGGGTTTATAATCAAGTACCTGTTGTGTTTTATCAGCAACGAGGTTAAAAATTTGTGCAATAGGAATGTCCATTGGACATGCATCTTCACATGTCCCGCAAGAGACACAGGAATGAATCATATGCGACATTCTCCCGAGATGAAAAATCAAAGTATCGGAAGGTAAGCGAATACTTCCTTTCTTCTTGGCTTTAGAGATGAAACTATCCGGTGTAAACTTGAAGGCATCGGAATCAAAGTAACATTGCCTGCAGTAACACACGGGACAAACCCTCATACAGTTATGACAGTTTATGCAATTACTAAATGTTTCCAGCAAATTTTCCGGACCTTTAACTTTAGTTTTTAGTTCTTGATGAGCTTCCTTTTTAACATTTTCTCTTTCTTTTCTTAATTTCTCTACTTCTGTTTCCCATCCATCTAATGGAACATCTGAATTTAGACTAAATGCATTCAAGAGTTCTTCTCCTGTTGAGTTGTTTGGAATTAGAAAAACCTTTCCTTCATCTGTTCCTAATTGTCCTATGTTCAGGTCAGAAGCCGGTATGCTAAATTCAGTGCAAATCTTACAAACTGGTCGCATTTCTTTACTGTCCCATTTTTTCTGAGCCGCAAGGAATATTTGATCGTTTTCATCCGGGTTTTCTAAATAACTGGATAAAGGCAGAACCCCGGAACAATCATAACTCATAAAGATTAAATTATTTAATGTTGTTTGCTTTAATTTAAAGAGCTCAATAGTAGCCCTTATCTCACAGGGATGCATTATGGCTAGGATCTTCTTTTTGACGTTTCCTTGTCTGGTAAGGCTCGAGATAGCTTTAGCACCCTGAACGGGAATTACTGGAGGAAAAGGGGAAGTCCCTTCCAGAATTGATTTATCTTTGATAAGAAGATAAGCAAAGGAATCACCCGAAGGTACTCTCTTTGGTAAAATAACAGCTTCAATACATTTCTTATCAAATGCTTCTTTTATAAAATTAAGAATAGTTTCTTCTAAATTATTTTTTATGGGCAAGACAGAACCTCTCATGTGTCAATCCTTTCTTTTAAGGGATTCGGACCAATCTTTTTTATGTAATCATTAAATTCAGTAGCTGTATCTACAAATCTTTTTCCTTCACCATGAGCAACGTACCTGAACCATATTCTGTTTTCTTCTAATCCCAATGATTCTAAGATTGACATTATGATAGCCACTCTCTTTCTTTCTCTATAGTTCCCGTCTTCGTAGTGACAATCACCAGGGTGACATCCGCTAATGAGTACTCCATCTGCACCATCAATAAATGCTCGCAATATAAGTACCGTGGAGAGAGAACCTGTACAGTTTACTCTATAAGGGAGAACATTTTCCGGATAGTATAAGTGATGAGCAGATGCACTTTCAGCTCCGCCTGTTCCACACCAGTTACACATAAAATAAATGATTTTAGGTGTAAAATTTTTATTCATGATTTCTCCTTGATTTAAAAACTTATTAAAAAGTAGTGCTCTTTTAATTTAGGACTTATTTTTTTACTTATATTAAATAATTACATAAAACATGTCGATTTTTCTGTTAAACCAGCAAAGCATCAAGTGTAGATATAGTTTGATTACCCATAAAGTCACTTAGATAGGAAGCATCATTAGGACATGCAGATACACAAGAACCGCAAGAATCACATAAAAATGGATGAACAACAGCAATCTTTTTCTCTACGTCAATTGCTCTCGCTGAATATGCACAAACATCCACACATATACCACAACCCATACACAATGCATCTTTTACTTCTGCTATGTACATGGCATTCGGAGCAGGCAACATTTTCTTTCCCAATAATACAAGTGCCCTTCCAGCACTGTCTCTGGCTGTGAGAATGGATTCATCAAATGCTCTCGGAGAATGAGCAAGACCTACAGGGTAAATACAATTTGTAGCCCATTCATAAGGTTTAAACAATCTTTTTATTGATTCTTCATACGGATAAACATTTACGTCACTATCAAAGAAGCCATCATTATCTAAAGGATACCCTAATATATTAGAAAGGTATCTGTTATTTTCTTCATCCGGTTCAATGCCTGTGCTTAGCACAACAAGGTCAGTTTCTATTTTTTTTCCATCAGACATAATAACCTCAAGAGCATCTTTATTCTTTTTTACTTCAGGATATTTATTATCCTCTAAACGAATGAATTTCACACCGGAGTCTAGAGCTTTTTTATAATAATTTTCTTTTCCGTAGTTAGTCATGTCCCGGTAAAGAAAAGTTACCTTAGAACCCGTTTTCATTAGAGAAAGGGCATTCTTTAATGCTTGATTACAACATACTCTTGAACAATATTGATGTTCGTCATTCTTTGAACCAACACATTGGATCATTACTACTTGATTTCCGATTTTTTTGCCGTTAAGCTTGTTTTGAAGTTCCGTTTGTGTTATGACTCTTGGATCTTCTCCATAAAGAAATTCTTTTGGTTTATATTCTTTTGCTCCAGTAGCCAATACTATCACTCCAACATCTATTGGGATCTCTTTTTTTTCTGAAAGTATAGAACCATAAAAATTACCTGCATAACCGGACATACTTTTTAGTTCAGCTTTTCGATAAATCTTAATATTTTGATTGTCTTCTACTTTAGATATCAGTTTATCGAGGTACTCTTTCTGTTGTTTGTCGAAATATTTTTCGTTTCCTCCAAGATTATCATTTTTTTCAATCAGAGTAACCTGGAATCCATTATCTGCTATTTCTGAAGCACATGTAAGACCTGAGAGTCCAGCTCCGATAACTAAAGCTTGAGGAGTAAAGCTCTCTTTTAATGTAGGATTCTGTACTGATTTTTTTGTTTTTGCTATAGCTGCTTTAATAAGGATGAGTGACTTCTCTAACATTTTCTCTTTGTCTTTGTGCACATTTATGACATCTTCTCTAAGGCGGAGAAACTCTGATAAAAGAGGATTCAATCCAGCCATCATTACTGTTTGACGGAATTTGAGGAGCTTCTGTATCGGAGTACATACTGCGAGGACTACACGATTTACTCCCGATTTTTTTATTAACTCTGCAGTTTCCTTTATTGAAGGAGGGGTGCAGCAACCTTTAATAATTTCTGCATGAGAAACATCGGGTATTGCTTCAACAGTTTCCTTTAGAGCATTTAAGTCCATTTTATTATTAAATGTACCGAAGCAGCTGCAAATGAATACTCCTATCTTTTTTTCTTCGACTTCAACATTTCTCAAAGAAGGAGGTGCCGGGGGTTTAAAATTGGTTTCTCCCAGATATTTAAGTGACTCTGTAAGAGTAGCGCAACCTTCCCATATAGCTTCGGGATTGCCTTTAGGACCTGTAAATTCACCAACTGCAAAAATCCCATCTACATCTGTTTCACTGCATGAGAAAGGTTTTACATTACAAAAACCATTTTCATCTGCTTTGACACCACAAATCTCCGATATGTCTTTCATGAGATTAGGAGATTTCTGTCCGTTAATCAGAATCGTATATTCAACTATTTTCTCATGGGACTTCCCATCTTTTTCGTATTTTAGGTTGACTTCTTCCTTATTTTCAGGTGAAACTTTTATGTCATCTACTTTTTCTATATTAACACCAGCGTCTAATGCTTTCTTATACCATCTGTAATGTCTTTTGCCAAAACCTCTATAGTCTTTGAGAAATATTGTTACATCAGATTCAGGAAGGATTTCTTTCAGTTTTAATCCTCTATATGCTGCACTAACAGAAAGATTATAGCTTTCATATTCGGTTCCATGATTATTGAAATGTGGAGTAACAACAATAGCAAAGTTTTGTGGAATTTTACCAGAAGGTAATTTAACAGAATCTTTGACAAAGTTTGTAAGAAGTGAATTTCTTGCAATTTCAGAATTCTTAACAATAGAAGGTGATTGACCGAAACCGAATTTCTCGAGGTCTTCAATAGTAGGATCGTTGAACTCTAAAGCAAGAATAATTGCCGCTACTTTTACTTCTTTCACTTCTTCGGGTCTTTCTAATTTCAGAGCATCTGTGGGGCAGACTTCTTCACATTTGTTGCATTTAGTACAGTTTTCCCAATCTATCAAATAAATATTTTCCCAACCTATTTCGGGATGAACATATATTGCTTTACGCTCGCCCACTACTTCAGGACAGACTTCTATGCATTTATCACACTCTGTGCATATAAAATTATTTACAACCTGTGGTTTTGATTTGAATTTGACAGTGAAATCTCCTGCCTGACCTGATACTTCAAGCAGTTCGGAATTATAAAAATCCTGTACGCAGCCTAATGCTTTAAATAAACGCTGAGGAAAGTGACCACACATCCAACAGAAATCTAGTGGTAATTGTGAAAGGGTTTGGTTTCTTATCTCATCCACATATGAACCCCGGTTTAAAAGAATGACCTTGTGTCCTTTTTTGCAGAGAGCATAAGCCGCTCTATAACCTCCAAGGTTTGTACCATAAATAAGAACCGAACTTTCTTTAGCCATTATGAAATCTCCTTGAAAAGCTTTTCAACTTTTTTGTTATGTTTGCAGGAATCGCTGATAATTCTAAAAGTATTAAGATAATAACTTAACGTTGTTAGATAATAATGGAATTTCTTACTATACATTTATATTAATATAATAATATAACAATTATTTTATTATTTTTTGTAGTTTATTTTTAATAGTATCACAAGTAAAATATTCTTTATAAACCTTACATTCCCTGCAATCATAAGTAGCACAGATGTTATTTATATGTTTGTAAGACCAGCAGGGACGAAAATTCCCTTTATACGAATCGCAATTTTCTCTATCAGTTTCAGAACACGATATTATAACCCAACAAGGGATTAGGGATAACATTGCATTTATACCAGCAATATTTATTTTATTTTCTTTTATTAAATTACGAATACATTTTAAACGGTCAATGTCAACATATGAATAAAGCCTGTGGCTGCTTTTCTTCTTGAAAGGGATTATTAAACATTCTCGTTCATATAATCTTAAAGTATCAGGAGAGACACCTAACATTTCAGATATGGTGCTGATGGTAAAAAGGGGTTTTTCTTGATCGATTTCTTCAGCCATAGATTTTCAAGTCAATGTATAATGGATTTTATTCTCCATGTTATCTTGATTTAAAAATATAGATTTTACTTTTTAAAAACAAGACAAACATTTTTTAAATAGATTATTTTCTACACTTCTACATAATTTATTTATATCCCACGGCAGTGTATCCTACCCAGTGACTGATGTTTGCAGGTGCGGTAGTGCCCATCCCTAAATCATCAACAGGTATATGAGGTCTGTCTATACTTGTGGCGTATCCTACGTGTGAGCCTGTAAGTTTAATGTCGTATAAATTCTGTAAATAATATGAAGTCATCAGTCCGAATGGAATTGAATATCTTCCGCACCAGTTCCATTTGTATTTTTTGAAGTCGTTTTCGTCAACTGTATAATTTATAAATTTTTTTATTTTCCCGAGGAGAATTTCACCGGTAAGGCAATTGTTTATTATTTCATATTCGTATGCAACTGCTTTTTTGTAACCCGTACTGTCTGCACCGAACGGAGCATAATTATTTCCTCCCCATTCTTCATCGCCGTAATGAACAGCATCGGAGGAAATAATAATCGCATAATCATCACCCCATTGAAGTCCGTTTTTATTCGCTGCAGAAAATACAACTCCGGCAAGAACTTCTGAAATTTCATTAATTTTGTCAAATGTCATATAGGGGATTAATATACTTATTATTTCAACATTCCTGTTATAATACTGAAGAAAAGGTACTATTGCCTCAACAGAATGCTCGAGGGATTGTATTGAATCGTGAATTAAGTAAAAATCCTGCGGAAGTTTTGCTGTTATTTCCTCACGGAGTCCGGAAATCTTAACATTGCCGTAGGGCATTTCCCATTCCTTAAAAGAGTCGAAGATAATTTTATTTTCAAGATTAAAAAGACGTGCTTTATGAGTAACTCCGAAAAAAATTACTGTCTTTGATTTGATTCCTGTAAGCAATGCGGGATATAAACCGCCGACGTAAGTATAATCGTCGTGAGGAGTAATACAAATTTTCCAGTTACCGGACTTTATTAAATAATCGTTTATTCCGGGAATCCGTTTCATAAACTCATCCATTTGCGAAGATTTACTTGCAAAACCAACAGTGTCAGCCATCAGCCTGATTTTATTCTTTCCCGAATCCTGTGGGATAACTATTTCCGTGAAAAGAATTAATATTAAGAATAAGAAAACTGTTTTATTTTTCATTATGAATAATTTATATAATATAGTTATTTGAATAATACAATTAAATAAAAATTACAGTAGCATTTATGTTGATTAATAATTCGCGGTACTGTTGCCGGAGTATTTACTAAATCCTTTTTCCTGTAATGTGACTTAACAAATTAAATTTTTTTACGGAAAATTTTGTTTACATATAAGAACAATAATTAAATAATTCAGAAAGGATAAAATAATGGCAGACAAAATAAAATGGGCATTAGACCCGGCGCATAGTGAAATTGTCTTTAAAGTGAAACATCTTATGATAACAAACGTCAAAGGTGAATTCAGAAATTTTACGGCGGAATTAACATCTACAGGCAAGGAATTTGATGCGGATTCAATCCGTGTTAATATTGATGCCTCTTCAATTTATACTAACAACACAGACCGCGATACTCACTTAAAAAGTGCCGATTTCTTTGATATAGAAAAATTCAAGGAACTCACTTTTGCGGGTAAATCGCTGAAAAAAATTGATGATGAAAACTATAAACTGACAGGCGACTTAATAATTAAGGGTGTAAGTAATGAAATCACTCTTGATGTTAAATTCGGTGGAATTAATAGAGACCCCTGGGGTAACGAAAAAGCCGGATTCTCTCTCAGCGGTAAAATTAACAGGAAAGACTGGCAGTTAAACTGGAATGCCGCCCTTGAAACAGGTGGTGTTCTTGTCAGCGATGAAGTGAGAATAAATGCAGAAGTTCAGTTCGCAAAGCAATAGTGATGAACTTAATAATGGATATGTATTGATTGGTATTTACGGCAGGAATTAATTAAATAAGAAAGAAAGCCGATTTAATTTTTAAAAGAATGAACAGCACGGATTAAATATCTGTGCTGTTTTTTTTTATATTATAGGACAGAATCAATGATTAATTTGTCTTAATAGGGAAACATTACTAAAAAGTTTTTACAATATCTTCGATGAATACGAATTATAAGCAATTCATTTTTTAATGTGATTTACACAAGGATTATTCCGTTAGTTTTCAAATTCTGCGTTCAGTGCTCTCGGGAGCAAAGAATTTTGGTTACAATGCCGGAGCGTAGTAACCAGAGGGGCTTCAGATTGTATAAAATATTAAAATTAATAATAGTAAATATATATCTCAAATTTTTTCATTGTTGTCTCATTTTGAGAATTTGTTATAGTTAAATATCATAAATTCAACTAATTAATAAGAAAAATATTTGGTACAATAATTGCAGGTATTAGATACATTTCATTTCCTGTTTTTGTAGCAGGGTCAAGAGAACAATTCAGGGATTAAGTTAGAAATTGTGCTCTTTGAAAACAGTTTTAACTTAATAATACGTCATTAATTATCAATTTTTTAATTTAAAAAAATAAATATGAAAAAGTTAATTTTACTTCTTTTTGTATTGGCAATTTGTATCGTCAATGTTAATGCACAAGTTCAGGAACTTGTAGCATATTATCCTTTTAACGGGAACGCAAATGATGAAAGCGGTAAAGGCAATCACGGTACGGTACACGAGGTAATGCTTACAGCGGACAGGTTTGGTAATCAGAATAAGGCGTATTACTTTAACGGAATGTACGGATATATTGCCGTTCCGCCGAGCAGTTCGCTTAGTTTAACAAGTGAAATGACTCTTTCCGCATGGGTTAAATTTCCCGATATTCCGGCGGGTAATACCTGCATAATGATGAAGAATATTAAAGATGATTTGTGCGAATTCGGATTCTCATTTAATTCAAATGAAAATACATACCGTATAAAAGTGAATATGGGAGGATATAACGTCGTCAGCACGAACGGTGCGGCTTTAAATACCTGCAATTGGTTTCATCTGCTGGCAACATTCAAATACCCCGGGAACTGCATTTTTTTCATTAACGGAGTTGAAATGGGAAGTGTTGTAACCAAAGGAAATATTACTCCCCGGAACAGTGTTTTTACTGTGGGCAGGAATAATCCGGAAGAAAATTTACACGGATTTAAAGGATGTGTGGATGATATAAGGATATATAATTATGCACTACCGGTTTCGCAGATACAGGCGTTATACAGCGAGGGAGGATATACTCCAAACACGAATTTATTGAATGTGTTTGCGGGAAATGATGTTACAATTTATTACGGATACGGAAATCAAAGCGTGACATTGAACGCAATTGCATCGGGAGGAGCAGCACCTTATTCTTATCACTGGTCAACAGGCGCATCTACACAATCCATTACAGTAAGCCCATCGGTTTCTACTGATTATACGGTTACTGTATCGGATGACCACAGATGTATTGTTCAGGATGTTGTCAGAGTTAACGTGGTTGACATACGCTGCGGACATAACAACGAGAAAGTTCTGGTATGCCATAACGGTCATACAATTTGTATTGCTCCTGAAGCGGTTCCCGCACATCTGAAACTGGGAGCATATCTGGGTCCTTGCTTAAGAGGAATTACACAAAATCCGCCGAAATTAAACGAACTTCAGCAAAATGTTCCGAATCCATTTAATCCTGTAACAAAAATAAATTACACAATCGGAGAAAACAGTTTTGTATCACTGAAAATTTACGACTTGCTGGGCAGAGAAGTTGCCGTACTGGTGAACGATAATCTCAAAGCAGGTCAGTATCAGATAGACTGGAATGCAAGTGATTACCCGAGCGGGATTTATTTCTACAAACTGACGGCAGGAGATTTTTCCGATATGCGTCGGATGATATTATTGAAATAACCAGAGAATTTTTTTTAGATATTTTTTCTCAATAACATAAAACTAAAGTAAAAACAGAGTCCGTTCAAAAGACGGGCTTTGTTTTTATTTCACACTCTTGATTAAGTATATTATTATAATTCTCTTAATTGTTCTCTAAATCAATCTTTTAGTCGAGCATCATACATTAAATCGAGCATTAATCATTCAATCATCAAATCAATCAAACAATCATTAAATTAGGATAATAAAATTATATTTTAAAAATTAGCCAATTAAGTTAAATTGAAAAGTAATATTTTAATTAATCCCTTAGTTCTCAAATTCTGCGCAAGATAGCAAAGAATTTTGGATACCACGCTGGAGCGTAGTATCCAGAGGAGCTTCCGGATTGGCCGGGTTATGAATATATTATTGAGAAAAAATGAATATTACAGGATTAATTAATTATAATACCTTAGTATTTTATATTATTTATATTCTTATTAAATTGACAATAAATAAAAATAAATAAAACATTAATGATACATAAACACGATTTAGTAATTGTTGGAGCCGGACTTGCAGGTTTAAGAGCGGCAGTCGAGACCAGCGGTGATTATAATGTTGCGGTTATTTCTAAATTATTCCCGACACGTTCACATTCAGGCGCTGCTCAGGGAGGTATTGCTGCGGCTCTCGGTAATGAAGAAAAAGATACAATTGACTGGCATATTTTCGATACCGTAAAAGGCAGTGATTATCTCGGAGATCAGGATGCTATATACCAGATGTGCAATGAAGCTCCGGATGCAATTTACGAGCTCGAACATCTGGGAGTACCTTTCAGCAGAACTAAAGAAGGGAAAATTGCCCAGCGTAAATTCGGCGGACATACAAAAGAAATTAAGGACGAGAACGGTAATACTAAAAGAGTTCCTGTTCTGAGAGCCTGCTATTCTGCCGACCGCACAGGTCATGTAATTTTACATACTTTGTATGAACAATGTGTTAAACGAAATGTTCATTTCTATTCAGAATATTTTGTTCTGTCATTAATTATGGATGAGGGGATATGTAAAGGATTAACGGCACTGGATCTTCGTTACGGAGAGATTCATACTTTTCATTCCAAGGCTGTAATGTTTGGAACGGGCGGATACGGTCGTGCCTTCAGAGTTACATCCAATGCCTATGCAAATTCCGGCGACGGTGTTGCTATTGCATTTCGTGCAGGTATTCCGCTTGAAGATATGGAATTCGTTCAATTTCATCCGACAGGATTATATCCGCTTGGTATTCTCGTAACTGAAGGTGCACGTGGTGAGGGCGGATATTTAAAAAATAAAGACGGTGAACGCTTTATGAAAAATTATGCTCCAACCGTAATGGAGCTTGCACCCCGTGATATGGTAACTCGAAGTATCCAGACGGAAATTAATGAAGGACGCGGTATAGACGGAAAGGATTATGTTCATCTTGACCTTACACATATAGGTGCAGAAAACCTTAAAGAAAGACTTCCTGAGATAACAGGTTTCGCAAAAACTTATGCAGGAATTGATGCAGTTACTCAGCCAATTCCGATTTTACCTACTGCTCATTATTCTATGGGCGGGATTCCAACTAACATAAACGGAAATGCTCTTTCTGATGAAAAAGGAACGATAGTTCAGGGTTTTTATGCGGCAGGGGAGTGTTCCTGTATTTCGGTACATGGTGCAAACAGGCTCGGAACAAATTCTTTGCTCGATGCGGTGGTTCACGGCAGGAGAGCGGGAAAAGCAATTTTGAAATATTTGGAAGATGCCGAATTATTACCACTGCCAAAAAATCCGGAAGAAAAAGACAGAGAAGTATTCGGTCATCTATATGCAACTACTTCGGGTGAAAATGCAGATAAAATCAGAGTAAGACTAAAAGAACAAATGACTTTAAAATGTGGTGTATTCAGAAACGAAAGTGGTTTAAAAGAAATGCTCGATATAGTTCACGAACTTGAAGAGCGTTATAAAAATATTCATTTATCACACAAAGGCAAAATTTTCAATACCGAATTAATGGAAATTCTTGAATTAAGAAACCTGCTGGAATTTTCCGATGCAATTGTAACAGGAGCCCTTGAAAGGACGGAGTGTCGCGGTGCACACTGGCGAACAGACCATCCGAAACGTGATGACAAGAAATGGCTGCAACATACTTTTGCCTTTAAAACGGAAAAAGGAATTGAACTAAAATATAAACCTGTAACAATTTTAAATCATCAACCACAGGAGAGAAAATACTAATGGAAGTCACATTATCAATTCTTCGATTTGACCCTGAAAAGGACGAAAAACCTTACAGAAAAGAGTACACCATTGATGTTGAGCCGACCTTCAGGATTTTGGATTGTCTCGATAAAGTAAAATGGGATATAGACGGAAGTCTTTCCTACAGACGTTCCTGCTCGCACGGCATTTGCGGGTCAGACGCAATGAAAATTAACGGCAAAAATATGCTTGCATGTCAAGTGCTGGTTCAGGACTTCAATAAAAAATATATTACTATTGAACCGCTTCCGGCATTACCAATTATTAAAGACCTGATAGTTGATATGGATAGTTTTTTTGCAAAATATGATATTATAAAACCATATTTAATTACTAAGACGCAACCGCCTTCAAAAGAAAGGTATCAGAGTCAGGAAGACAGGGCTTTAATTGATGAAGCGGTTAATTGTATATTATGCGGTGCCTGTTCCGCTTCCTGCCCGTCACTCTGGAGTAATGAACAATATCTGGCTCCTGCGGCAATGCTTAAAGCTTACAGATTTATTTTTGACAGCCGTGACGAAGATGATGGTGAAAGACTTAATATAATTGACAGCCCTGACGGAATATGGCGGTGTCATACGATTTTCAACTGTGTTGAGGTCTGCCCTAAGGAAATTAATATTACCTGGCATCTTTCCCAATTGAAGAAAAAATGTGCGATGAGAGAGTTCTGATGTTTTATCGGATTATTGCATTAAAATTTTTTGATAGGTTTGATACTGTTTTACTTCAGGATTTTAAAAAATATACAGGGAAAAATGTATGCTTGGATAAAATATTATCATAGTCGGTTTAAAAAAATAAACAATAATTTTTACTTCCAAAGATATTTTAATAAAAAATTAATAGGAGCGATAAAATGAGAACCAAATTAAATATTTTTTTAGTATGTTTGCTTGTAGTCTTTTTATTCTTTTCCTGTTCAAAGGATACAGAAGAAATTAAAAGCGATGTTACTACCGAAGAAGTATCCGAGTTCACTGAATCGAACGACGATTTTCTTACGGTTGACTACGATTATTTTTACAAAGAACTGTCGCCACACGGCGAATGGATTGAAGTCAGTGCAAAGGATATAGGAATTGAAATAAAGCCTGAAGAAACATCACTTGAAGGTGAATCAACTTCCGGATTCCTTTCGGATATACTCGGAGTTAAAACTGTTTATGCACAGACTGGTGAAGAATTATTCAATCTTTTCGTGTGGCGTCCCGCTAACGAACTTGCGGAAACGATGATTGAAGAAAGCAGTGTTAAGGAATATACTCCATATTTAAACGGACAATGGGTATATACAGACGAAGGCTGGTATTTTAAAGCGAATACTCCGCAGGAAGACCTCACCTGTCACTACGGCAGATGGTCACAGGATGAAGAACTCGGCTGGGTATGGCTTCCGGGAAAAACTTATTCCCCCGCCTGGGTTGACTGGCGGCAGAACGAAGATTACGTAGCGTGGGCACCAATACCGCCGGGTACTTATATCGAAAATGAGGCAGTTAATGTTAAAGAACAGATAAACGAAAACCGTTATACAATCGTGGAAAAAAAGAGTATGACGGAACCCTCCGTATATAAGTACAGGTATCAGTATGTCGAGAATAAGAATAAAATTATGATAAAAGAAATGACGAAGACTGACGGAGTAATGATAAAAGAAAAAACCGTAATAAACAAAGGTCCTGACGTTTCCGACATAGAAAAAAAGACCGGAAAGAAAATTGAGCAGGTAAAAATCAAGAAAGTCAAAACTAAAGAAGAAAGCGGTATATCGAAAGACGGAATTAATGTATATACTCCCGAAATAAAGAAATCGAAAGAAAAGAAAAACGTACCTGTTTCCAAACCGGAAAAACTCGTATCCTATAAAGATGCAAAGAAAATAACGAAGGAGGATAAGGGAGAACTCAAAGAAGAAGATAAGGTGCAGAAGAAAGAAGAAAAGGAAATGAAGCAGGAACAGAAGCAGGAACAGAAAGAGATGAAAAAGGAAGAAAAGGAAATGAAGCAGGAACAGAATGAAATGAAGAAAGAAGATAAGCAGCAGGGAAAAGATAAAGATAAGAACACCGGCAAAGATGATAAATCAAAAGACAATAAAAAAGACGGAGACAATAAAGGTAAAGATGACGGCAGTAAAAAAGATAAAGGGAAAAATTGAAGAATTTGGTTTTGTTCGGAGAAATTTATAATTAGATAATGAGACTATAAAAGTTTTCGAACTTTTACAGTCTTTGTTTTAGAAGAGATAAGGTTCCTCCGCATATTATTCAAATTTTTCTATTACATAGAAAATGAAACTAAAATTGCATATTTTATAAAACATTTAATAAAAAACAACTACTGATTAAAGAGAGATAAGTGATGTCAAAAAAAATTTATTCCGTTATTAAGGGAACGGGATGTTTCATACCTGAAAAAATTGTAACGAATGAGGACTTCCTGAAAAATGTTTTTTATGATGAACAAGGCAATAGAATAGAACTGCCTAATGAAGAAATTATAAGAAAGTTTCATAAAATAACAAATATCTCCGAACGCAGGTATATCGAAAATGATTTAGTAACATCTGATATTGCCTATTTAGCGGCAAAAAACTGTATTGAGTCAGCCGGTATCGATGCGGAAAAACTCGATTACGTAATTGTTGCGCATAATTTCGGGGATGTAAAATCCGATAATCTAAGAACAGATATAGTACCCTCCCTTGCGGCGAGAGTTAAACATAAACTTGGAATAAGGAATCCTGAATCAATATGCTATGATGTTATATTTGGTTGTCCGGGCTGGCTTCAGGGTGTTATTCAGGCAAATTATTACATTAAATCAGGTGATGCAAAAAGAGTACTTGTTATTGGCTCAGAAGCCCTGTCCCGTATTTCAGACCCTCACGACAGAGACAGTATGATTTATTCGGATGGTGCAGGAGCAGTTATTATTGAAGCTGTTGAAAGTGATGAACCAATAGGAATTCTAAGTCATGCCGCAAGGTCGGATACGTTCGAAGAAGCACTTTATCTCTGGATGAATAAATCATACAATCCCGGACTTAACAGCAATACTTTATATCTGAAAATGCTTGGAAGGAAGTTATACGAATATGCACTCCTTAATGTTCCGCTGGTTGTTAAGAAAAGTCTGGAAAGAGCAAATCTCTCGCTTTATGATGTAAGTAAAATTCTGATTCATCAGGCAAATGAAAAAATGGATGATGCAATCGTGCAAAGAATATTTTCGCTTTACAAAGAGAAAAATATACCGGAGGGCATAATGCCTATGGTAATAAATAAACTTGGCAACAGTTCCGTGGCTACAATTCCTATAATGCTCGATATGATTTTGAAAGGAAATCTTGTTAACCACGAGATATTGAAAAATAACATACTTGTATTTGCTTCTGTGGGCGCAGGTATGAATATAAATGCCCTGGTTTATAAAATGGTTTAAACTGTCTGATGATTTTTTCCTGTTTATGTAATAAAAAAAGACCCGTTTTACGGGTCTTTTTTCATTACGGATTCTAATGTTTGCTATTTTAGTCCGATTTCTCTTAAAATGAAATCCGCATTAGCGAATTTCTCGGTAATAAAAAGAACATGTCGTATATCAACCGAAATCACCCTTTGTAAATCATAATCAAACTGCCAGTCGCTTATCATTCCTTCATAATTTCCGTCGAAAGCAACTCCGATAATTTCACCTTTTGAATTCATTATCGGGCTCCCGCTGTTTCCTCCCGTAATGTCGCCGAGATGTGTGAATGCAACCGGAATATCATTTAAATTTTTGTCCGCCCAATTTCCGAAATTCCTGCTTTCATATAAATCAACTAATTTTTCAGGTGCATCAAAAGGTATTTCACCCGTGTTCTTTTCAATTACTCCCTTTAATGAAGTAAACGGATAATACCACACGGCATCTCTTGGCTTGTAACCTTTAATATTTCCGTAGGTAAATCTCATTGTTCCGTTTGCATCGGGATACATATCCGAACCTTTCCATTCATATAGTGCATCAAGATATAATTTTCTGTAATACGCTACATTTGCCCCGAATATCCGATTTGTATTTTGGAATTCTTCCAGTTCCGGATAGAGATTAACTGCAACATCCATTATAGGGTCTTTCAGTTCCTTCAGTTCTTTCACGGATTTATTTAAGACTGTTTCAAACCCTTCCTGTGTTACAAATTTAGATTTTGAAAATGCATTATTTACAAATTCTTCTATACTCCTTGATTTATCTTTCAGAATATATTCAGTCCCTTTTATTCTCTGTTTCGAATCCAGATTGTCAGCCATTTTCAAAGTCCTTACAAGCAATGCTTTATCAACCGGTTCGTATGAGTTGTAATATTGATTTTTAATGTTATTTAACTGTCTCTCATATATTTCGGATGTCAAAGCGGGGTCCCTGTCGCCTTCGGGTTTTTCATTTTCGGATTTTAAATTTAATAAACGGAGCGCTGCAGATAAAGGAGTGCCTGAGAGCCCCTGGAACATTCCGAGTATATTATCCTTATCTTTTGTTTTTTCAAGGAGATTATCATACTGCTCTTTTTCTTTTTTTAAAACGTCTCCGTATTTTGTTTTTCTATCGGGACTGTCGTTCACCCAGTTCATAAATTCTTGCTCAAAGTGAATTTTCTTCTGCAGGAAATTTGTTTTTTGCATACCCTCAAGTTTACCTTCAAAGTTTTTTCTTACATTTGCTATTCCCTCGAAAAGATTTGAAATTTTTATTCTGCCTTCCCTGTCATTTTTGGTGATTTCTTCAATCAATGCTTCAATTTCCTTAAAATTTTTAATACTGAAAGGATAGTTCTTGGTCATGTTCCATTCAACAGATGTTGATGAACGATATCTTGTTGTTTGCCCGGGATATCCGAGTATGAAAGTAAAATCATTATCCTCTAATCCTTTTTCTGCAACCTTCAGCCATACTTCGGGTTTATAAGGAACGTTATCTTTGCTGTATTCTTTTCCTTTTCCGTCAGGAGAAACGTAAACACGCATAAAAGTAAAATCACCCGTATGACGGGGCCACATCCAGTTATCAATATCATCGCCGTAATTTCCTATTGATGAAGGCGGCGCAAATACTATTCTGATATCCTGAAAAAGTTTGTATTTGAATAGTATGTATTGCTTTCCGTTATACATTTCTGCAACATTTGCAATTATATCCTCGGTTCCCTTCGTTATTTCAGTTGTAATTTCGGTGATTTTTTCATTTGTCTTTTTATTTATTTCCATCGGGTCAGTCAGTCCTTTTGTTGCATCAATAATTTCATTCGTTACATCTTTCATTTCAAGCAGCAGCCTTGCGAAATAACCCTGAGCGGGAATTTCATCAGAACGGTTAAATGCAACAAATCCGTTCATAAGGTAATCATTTTCTTTCGTTGATGCTCTCTGCAAACCGGCATAAGCAACGTGATGATTTGTAATAATCAATCCCTCACTTGAAATAAATGAAGCAGTACCGCCTCCGAGTTGAATTATGGCTTTGTATAAAGCGTCTTTGTCACTGCTGTAAATCTTATCCGGTGAAATTTCCAGACCTTTCTGCTCGAGATTCAGATTCTGAATCTGATTTAAAAGCCACATTCCTTCCTGTGCTCTTACGGAAAATGTGAACAGGAATAAAAAAACTAAAACAAATAATGATTTTTTCATAAATATTCCTTTCAAAATATGATTATATTATGTTTATTATTATACGTAATTATTTTTAATTTGTTAAGACTTTTAAAAAAATTAACTTTCCAATTTTTGTTCGACCTATTTTTATTCTAACTTTATTTTTATTGTGATTTTACTTTTTAGAATTGTTTATATAAAAAAAGATACCTGAATCTGTTCGGATTCAGGTATCCCTTTAATTAAATTCTTTTATTAACTACTGTTATTTAATAAGCATCATACTCTTAACGTCAGTGAATCCGTTGACTTCCATTTTGTAGAAATATACTCCGCTTGCAAGATATGAAGCATCAAAATCAACAATATAATTTCCTGCAGGTTTTTCTTCACTTACAAGATTTGCTACTACTCTGCCGAGGACATCGTACACTTTGAGAGATACGAATTCCTGCTTTGGAATCGCAAAATTTATTTTAGTAACCGGATTAAACGGATTCGGGTAGTTCTGCTTAAGTTGATAATTAACGGGAATTTCATTTTCGGGTTGTGTTATTTTCGTTGTACCCGGATACATTACTATTCGTATATTTGGTAACGTAGTATAGGTAGAACCCGGGGTAATTATATCCACACAACCATTTCCTGAAGACAGGTCTGAATGCTGATGTTTATTTCTGTTCGTTGCGGCTGAACCGTTTACAGTCGAATTTGTTGTGTAATTCGAATTGTTAAAGCAGATATCAATCAGCAGGTTTTTTCCTCCTTCATAATAAAATGGAGTCTGCAATGTAAACAACTGCCAGCCTGTTCCGGGTACGGTATATATTCCGGTATATACATTTGTCCAGCCTGATGTAGTAAAACCGGATATAGAGCTTGATGTTGTATTTTGCATAAATACACAGAAACCATTCATAACTTGTGAAGATACACTAACTACGTCGAATCCTATTTGCGTAATATATCCACCTGACGGTATATTTATTTCATTGCTCAGATAAAGCATATCAGTTCTACTGTCCATATAATATGTATAAAAGGGCCAACCGATTGCTGTTGTTCCGGTTCCTATAGTTATTATTGCCTGATTAGTTATTACAAAACTATATAGTAAAGTGGAATCCATATTATGTGCTGCCGATTTATCACGAGCGATAATTCTGTAAAATATAGAATCCCCGGGAATTACTTCTATTGTATCTGAATTGAAAGCTGCAGACCATTCATTTCCTGATGTATTTGCCAAGTTAAATCTTTTAATAACAGGGTAATTATTTTTTTGCCATTTTACCCAAACCGAATCCACTCCGATATTGTCGGTTACAATTGCATTAATTGTTGCCGGCCACTGTAATTTTGGGACATTTGTCAATGGTGTATGCGTTATAACAGGTTTTACAGTATCGGTTGAAGCAGTAAATGAATGGTAGTTCGCAGGGGCGCCTCCCGGATTTGTTGCCGTTCTGTTTAAACTATCTGTTGTTTTTATATAATAACGGTAGAGTCCTGCTCCTGTCAGAGTGATATTTGCATACCAGTTAGTGCCGCCTGTGTTTGCCATTTGTAGACTGTCCGTAAATGTTGTTGTGTTCTTCGAATAATACAATTTTGTTTTCGAAGGATTGATTCCCGAGCCGGCAGGAGTAATTGTACAAAGCACCTGTCTTGTGCCTGAAATCTGTTCCGTATTTGTAAGCGGTGTATGGTTTATCGCAGGTCCGATTTCGATAGGGGACGTCCAGCATTGATAAGTTCCGGAATAATCATCCATCCAGAACGGATAAACCGTATTATTATTAGCCGCAATACCGATGTAATCACCGAAGTATCCTCCTGCAAGACCTGAAATCGGTTTAGGATAAAACTTATGTCCGCTTACATTAATATTTGTGAATGTGACTCCTCCGTCAATTGAACGTGCAACAAAAACTTCCGTAGAGTCATTATTCGGGGCATTTCTGCTGTCATAGAATACTATATTAACTCCTCCGTATGAATCTACACAAATATTCGAGAACCACTGGTCTTTTCCGTTGTTAATCGGGTCATCGTTAATTCTTATCGGAGCATTCCAGTTCACGCCTCCGTTAGTCGAACGTACCATACAAATATCGGGGTCATTTCCTGCAGGGGCAAGTTGTTTCTGTGTCCAGGTAACATATATATTTCCGTTATTGGGACCGCCTGTTTTATCTACTGCCATCCACGGGAAACTGTTTACTCTCACATTTGACGTCTTGAGATTACCCCTGATACCGTTTACTTGTACTGCGGTTTCATTTACAAGTTGAAAGTTTGCACCGCCGTTAGTTGATTTCGCGAATCCGACAAATTTTTCGGTATAAGGCGAAGCAGTCATTCTTGTTGCCCAAACCATATATACTTCACCGTTCGGACCGGTGTGCAGATTTACTCCCTGAAATGCCCATCCGAGAGTTGATGAAATTAATTGGGTATTTATCCAGTTTACACCTGCATTTGTTGAACGTACATATTTTAAAGGTCTGCTTGATGAAGAAAAATCCGTGTAAGCAAGGTATAAACTGTTTAAATAAGGACTTCCTGCTTTGTCATCAATTGTCATATGATTTTTATCGGCAACACTTGATGAAATTGAAGAAGCAATTACATAGGGAGCCCATGTTACACCGTCATTTGTGCTCCAGGTTACTACCTGTGTACTGGAAGAAGAGCCGATGGCATTCATATAAATTTTGCCATCGGTTGATATGACAACCGAGGGATCTCCGCTGTTTGCCGCGAGTCCGGGCAATGTATAATTTCCGGTCCAGTTCAAACCGGTGTTGGTTGTCAGTCCGAATCCTGTTCCGTAGAATGAAGGACCGTATGAGTTCCATCCGACCATTATTTTGTTGGGAACATTCGGATTAAAATAACCCTCAATCTCACTTTGTGTTGCGGAGTGAGTCCAAATCCTGTAACTTGGTCCAACCATAAATATTCCGGCCGGTGAATTGTAATATACAGCAGTGGTATTAACATTTCGTCCAAGTTCAAGAGGTATATAAGGAGATTTCGTATCTATACGTTCTTTTATCATTGCATCGTCGGGATATTTTTGTCCCATAAGTAGTAACAGGAAGATGAAAATTAAAGGTAAGAATAAAAATAACTTTTTCACTACTTTAAATTTAAATTTTATAGATATTTTTTATAATTTAATTATTTTTTTTCTAAAAAACTACTTTATTTTTTTATAATAATTTGTGTATTTAACATAACGGTTGTACAATCAAATTTCGGTTTAATAAACTTACAGATAAATAAAATGAAGTTTATATGTTATCCAATAAAAAAACGACCCGCATATGCGGGTCGCCCCTTTTTACTACTACCATTACTAACAACTATAGGATTAGTTGCCTGTTTGCTGAATTTGTCCTTCGGTTTCTCTCTGTTTTTGTTCTGCGGTTCTTTTGGATTTCGAACCGTTTTGTTCACCAAAGTTAAGGGAGATAAATAAGAATGCTGTTCTTGTACTTGTTTTTTGAAATATAGTTTGTGAAAAATCGGGTTCTGAAACTACTCTTTGAAATCTTAATTGATTCAACAGATCCTGAATTCTTATGCCAATTGTTAACTTCTTCTCGAAGAAACTCTTCTGCACTGCCAGGTTAAGCATCTGGAACGGATCAATTGCGCCCTGTGAATTATATTGCTTACCTGAATAGAAGTATGATAATTGTACATCAAACAACCCGGGTATTGCTGCATTTGTATTGAATCTTGTTCTCCAGGCATTAAAATTTTTATCGTAAGTAGCATTATCAAAAATATTCGTATTAAAATAACTTGCGCTTACATAAAAAGTCCACCATTTTGCTAATCCGCCCTGCATAATAAATTCAAGCCCATACGTGTTTGATTTACCAAGATTATCAGGTTTAGAGAGATTTACACCGATTGAATCAACAAAACTTAAATACTGAATTGTATTATTAGTATTTCTGAAATATCCTGTAAGAGTAACTGCACCTACAGGAAGATATCTTGTATAGCCGAGTTCGAAGGAATGTATATACTCGGGATTCAGATACGGGTTACCTGACCGTTTTGTATATTCATCAAATTGTTCCACGAACGGATTAAGTAAGTTAAGATTAGGTCTGTTTATCCTTCTGCTGTAAGTTGCCTGAATCGAATTTTCATTTCCTATTTTCTGTGAAAGACTTGCGCTCGGGAAGAAATCAATATAATCCCTGTTGTATTTTTCGGTACCCTGCATAATTGAAAAATCCAGATAAGTATGCTCACTTCTTAATCCGGTCTGATAACTGAAATCTTTATAACTTCCGGAATAAGTAAGATAGGCGGCAGAGATTAAATCCTTATAATCTGCATCGTTATCCAGTTTTCCGGGAATCGGCTGCCAGTTACCGTTAACCAGTTCTCTGAATTTATAGTCTCCGAATATATTACGATAATTTGATTTTAATCCTGTTTCCAGTTTGTTTGTTTCGCTGAAAGGATGTACGTAATCTGCCTGAAAGTTCAGGAAATTAAATGTATAGTCATAGTCATTCTGAGTTTCATTTAAAAAATTATTATAATTGTATGTCTTGTAATTGTCATAACTATCTTCAAATCTTCTTGAAAAATTCAGAAAAGTTGTGAAATCTCTTCCTTTCTCTTCAAACCTTTTAGTATACGTAAGGGTTCCTTCTAAATTATATCCGTCCTCAGAATCATCAATGAAATATGTTTGTTCAGAAACCAAAGAATTATTTAAATCATAGAAATTAATTTTATTTCTATTGGTAAGATTTC
Source organism: Ignavibacteria bacterium (assembly GCA_016929695.1). Classification (GTDB taxonomy): domain Bacteria; phylum Bacteroidota; class Ignavibacteria; order Tepidaquicellales; family Tepidaquicellaceae; genus Tepidaquicella. The sequence continues at coordinate 130,223 of JAFGII010000051.1, read as the reverse complement.
TGTCATAATAAAAACCGTTGGAAACGAAGGATAAAGTATTTAATTTATTAATTTCATAGTCTAATCCGAATGAGCCGAAATGTGACATGCCTTTATATTTCCAGTCAAATTTCTGATTTATCTGGCTGAAACTCGGATTTGAAAAATTGTTTCTGTAAAGGTCGGTTATACCCGGCATTAAATAGCGCCAGAAGCTGTAATTTCCGTTAAGTGTCAATTTATCTTTTTTCCACATTGCGCCCCCTGACATGTTATATTTGTCTTGTGTTCCGCTGTTAGCCCGTAAATTCCAGCCGTAACCTTCTGCTTTCTGGTCGACTTTCATAACTAAATTTATGATTCCTGAAACGCCTTCTGCTTCATATTTTGCACCCGGATTATTAATTATTTCCACTTTCTCGATGACGCTTGCAGGCAAATTCTGTAAAACCTGTGTACCCTGACTTAAAAGTGCAGATGGTTTTCCGTCAATTAAAATCTTTACATTTCCGCTGCCTCTCAAACTGACATTTCCGTCATTATCAACATCAACAGAAGGAATATTTTTTAACATGTCAAGAACAGTACCCGTCTGAGCAGTTAAATCTTTTTTAACGTCGTAAACTTTTTTTCCCTGCTCGTATGTCATAATAGGAGCTTCTCCTATTACTTCGATTTCCTGAGTCATTTCTGTGTTTGGCTCAAGTTTAATTGTACCAAGACTGACAGTCTGATTTTCTTTGTTTATCTGAACATTTTTTGCAACGGCAGTGCCGTATCCGATATAACTTACTTTTACTGTGTATTTCCCTTCGGGTATTTCATTAATTAAAAATTTTCCTTCTTTATCGGATGCACCTCCGTTAAAAACTGCAGTTTCCTCTGATTTAAAAATCTGTATAGTTGCAGTTTCAAGAGGTGAACCCGTATTTTTATCTAAAACCGTACCGGTGACTTCACCTTTTACAGTTTTATTCTGGGAATAACCCTTAACTGCAACTGAAATTAATAACAAAATTGTAAAAATAATTTTTAAATTTTTCATTTCCGTATTTTTTTTATTTTATCATTTAACCTTTTTTTTATTTACGGAATAAATCTATATTAGTTGCAAATTAAATAGTTTTTTCCAAATAAAACGAAACAGAAAAGATATATACTATAATTTATAACTACTGTCACTTTATTTGAAAGCTGTATCAATATTCTTTGCTTTCTTTTTAATAAAAAAATGATATTATCTGTCAATCTCACTTGTGCTGAATACACTTAATGGAAGTTAAGAAAGCAGGGAACACAACGAGCTTTGAGGATGTATAAAAATAGAACATAAACAAAACGACTATGAAAAAAATAATACTTATATTAGTATTTTTAATAACTTTCGGGGTTTTCAGCGGATGCGATATGCTTAATAACATATGGTCATACAATGTGACAATTGTAAACGACGATTATGACAAATATATATCGGCAGTTTATGTGAGGGAATATTATCAGTCCGGTGAAATATGGAGCAAGAATAATCTTTATGATTATATATATCCGGGGGACGCTTACACATTTTCTTTATACGAGGGTACTTACGATTTCTGGTTCATACTCGAAGATGATTATTATGTTTATTCATATTGCGAATATGATGTTCCCGTTGACAGGGATTTCACAATGTTTGTTTATATTGACGGTATAAAGGATGAACAAAAGGCGGATATAATAAAAACGCCGAAAGAAAATATTGATAAATAAATCCTGTTTTTATTTTTAATTGGGATTGAAGATGGACAATAAAGCGGGTTTATCAGATATTACGGATATTAATTGTTTTACTGTATTGTAAAAAAATCAACTTTCCTTTTTTAAAAGCAGTTTTGAGCCGGTTTGATGTAAAATTATAAATTATATCCTTATAATTAGGGAAATCAAAAATTAATACGTCGGCTTGTTTCCCTGCTTCAAGACTGCCGATTTTGTCATGTGCGTAAACTGCATAAGCGGCATTAATAGTAACCGCATTAACAATTTCTTCAGCCGACATTTTCATTTTTATTGATGCGAGGGACATAATTGTCTGAATATTTTCCGTCATGCAGCTGCCGGGATTAAAATCCGTTGCCAGTGCAACGGGAACATTATTCTCAATAAGTTTTCGCGCAGGGGGGTAGGAAATATCAAGGAAGTATGATACACCCGGTAATAATGTTGCAATTGTTTTTCCGGATAAAGATAATTTCCTTATATCATTTAATTTAAGAACTTCGAGATGGTCAACGGTCAGAGCGTTATTTCTCAGAGCAATATCAACTCCTCCAATAGAATTAAACTGGTCTGTATGCAATTTTGGGATTAAACCAAATTTTACACCCGTGCTTAATATTCTGTCAGTTTCAGCAGGTGAAAAATAATTCTTTTCACAAAATACGTCTATAAACACCGCGAGTCTTCTTTGGGCAATTTTCGGTATCATATCATAACATATCAAATCAATATATTCTTTTTTTGTAAATTCGGGGGGAACGGCATGTGCGCCAAGAAATGTGGGGAAAATGTCAAGACCAAATCTGTTTTCACATCCGATTCTGTTGATTACTTCAAGCATCTTAATTTCATTTCTTGTATCCAGTCCGTATCCTGATTTTGCCTCGATGGTAGTAGTGCCTGCTTTAACAAAATTATTTAATCTTTTTTCCGATATTTCTTTTAATTTATCGGCAGATGTTTTTCTTACTGCCTTTAGTGTAGATTTAATTCCGCCTCCCTGTGCCGCAATTTCTTCATAAGTTTTTCCCGCAATGCGCATCTCGTATTCGTTTGCACGTGAACCGGCAAACACAAAATGTGTGTGAGTATCTATGAATCCCGGCATTACGGTTTTTCCTGTTGCGTCTATTTCACTTCTAATCCTTTTTTTATTTGATTTAATAAAACGTTTTAACCCTGATTCATTTCCCGAAAATAATATTTTACCTTTTTTAAAAATTAAAAATCCGTTTTTTATAAGTCCGACATCCGACTGCTGTCTGCCTCTTTTCGGCAGACCTGTTTCATTCCTGCAAGTTACGAGATTTGAAATATTTTTAATTAGTATTGCCATTAATGCTTTATTTTAGTTTCCTTTATTATTCTCATTATTGGTTCGGTATTTGATTTTCTGTAGTGAATCCAGTAATCTTCAAAGTCAAGTTTTACTCCGTCAGTTGTTGTAATTTTGCAGTTTTTGTCCCTGTTCTGTATGATAATTTTCTTCAGATAGGAATCCGGGTTTCCGGTGATTTTAATTTTTCTTTTTTCTATCCTGTATTTAGGAAGTGTGTTTTTGTAATCCGAGACCGTAAGATTGGATTCAGCAAGTTCCTGTAGTATAAGCACTATTCCGAAAAGCGAATCCCTTCCGTAATGACCTCCTAGTGCAGGCGGAATTATTACTCCACCGCTGCCTTCTCCTCCGCAGACCGAACCGTTTTTTTTCATTTCCGTTACTACATTGATTTCTCCTACGGGAGTTCTCTTAACCAATGCACCGTATTTACCTGCTATGTCATCCACTGCTCTTGTCGTTGAGAGATTTACCGTTACAATTATTTTCTTTCTGTCTGAATGCCTCAATATAAAATTGATTACAGTTGCAATAGTGTTTTCTTCGATAAACGGTTCGCCTTTCTCTGTAATAATAACAAGCCTATCGGCATCCGGGTCAACGGCAATACCTATGTCGGCTTTGTATATTTTAACTGCCTTCGATAATGCGGTCAGATTCTTTGGTAATGGTTCCGGAGTGTGGGGGAATATCCCGCTCCGGTCACAATATAATTCTATTACATTACATCCTAATCGTTTCAATAATTCCGGAACAATTTCGGAGCCTGAAGAATTAACGGCATCAACAACGATTTTAAATTTTCTTTTACGGATAATTGAAGAATTAATGTATTTAAGTTTTAAAGCGGTTTCTATGTGCAATTTCTTAAGGTCATATTGAAAAAAAAGTCTTTCAACTTTATTTATTTTTGCATATTTAAATATACCTTTAAATGCAGAATCTTTAATCTTTTTTATCTTATCACTGCTTATGAATGTTCCGTCCGAATTCAGAAATTTCAATCCGTTCCATTCCTGCGGATTGTGAGATGCGGTAATTACTATTCCGCCGGATGCTTTAAGTTTCTCAACAGCTATTTGGACTGTTGGAGTCGGAGCGATTCCTATATCAAACGGCAAAAACCCGCTCATGGCGACCGTACTTTTTACAAGCGAAAGTATTTTATCCCCATGCAATCTTCCGTCCCATCCTATAACAATTTCGGGAAATTGACTTTTTCCGCAATGTTTGATATATGCGGAAGTAAATCTAATGACATTTTCGGGAGTGAGAGTATCACCGTAAATTCCTCTCACACCCGAAACTGAAGCAATTATTCCGGAATTTGTATTTTTTTCAGCCATTCTTAAATTAAATTTTCGAGTTGGGATAACTGTTCGACGGAATTAACTCCGGTAATTTCAATATTATTCTCAACGGGCATTGCGCCGATTTTCAGACCTTCATTTCTGAAATAATAAAATACATCAGTTAGATAATATTCCTGCTGTGCATTGTTAGCTTTTAATGTTTTCAGCGCTTCAAATAAATAATCGGATTTAATCAAATATATTCCACTGTTGATTTCCCTGATTTTCTTTTGTTCATCGGTTGAATCTTTTTGTTCAATGATATCAATAAAATTACCGTTGCTATCACGTATAATTCTTCCGTAGCCGGACGGGTCATCAAAATAAGCCGATATCAGTGTCGCATCGAAGTTTTCGGTCTTTTGAAATGCTATGAATTTATCAATAGTATTTTTTGACAGCAGAGGAACATCACCGGACAAAATCAAAACATCTCCGGTAAAATCCTTAAGTAAAGGTTCTGTCTGCATTACCGCGTGTCCTGTCCCGAGCTGTTTATCCTGATGAGCAAATGTGATATTATTACTGAATTCATTAAAATTCTTGGTTATAAATTCGATAACGCTTTGCTTTTGATATCCTACTACTATAACAATTCTGTGTGAATGCACCGTCAAAGCAAGCGAAACAACATAATCAATCATAGGTTTACCTTTGACTTTAAATAAAACTTTTGCTCTTTCAGGATATTTCATTCTTTTGCCTTTTCCGGCAGCAAGTATAACAGTGGCAAGCAATAAACTATTTCCTTTATTCTTTTATAATTCTGTTTTTCTTGTCAACGTGTACTATTTTCGGTTTAAAATTCCTCAGTTCTTCTTCATTAAAAAATCCGTAATTTATTATAATAATTTCATCTCCTACATTTCCGAGTCTTGCAGCAGGACCGTTCAGGCAAACTATTCCGCTGTTTCGTTCCCCTGCAATCAGGTAAGTATCAAGTCTTGACCCATTGTTAAGATTTACCACCTGAACTTTCTCATAGACCAGCATACCTGCTTCTTCCATCAATACTGCGTCTAAAGTCAAAGAACCTTCATAAAACAGCTCTGCCTCAGTTACCGTAGCCCTGTGTATTTTCGATTTGAACATTTCCTTTAACATTGCACTTATTATTATTTATAACTAAATATTATATTATCTATTAATCTGGTTTTACCAAGATATGCAGCGAGTGAGATTACCACTTCACCTTCATAATTTTTTAAATCTTCAATTTCCTGCATCAGATAGTTGTCGGTAATTGCCAGATATTGTAGAATCAGATTTTTTGATTTTCTTTTAATAAAATTTTCTATGAACTTCATAACCGCATTTGCATCCGTTACTTTATAATCATTTATCATTTTTTTCCCTTCGGTTAATGCTTCATATAAAACGGATGCTTCACTTTTCTCTTCTTTTGTCAGGTATGAATTCCGTGAACTCATAGCAAGTTTAGTTTCTTCTCTCATTGTTTCGCATACTTTGACTTTCAAATCCAAATTAAGGTCTTCCGCCATTTTCCTCAATACAACAGCCTGCTGCGCATCTTTCTGACCTACATAAAGGTAATGCGGTTTTACGATATTTACCAGTTTATTTACAATAGTAGCAACTCCGGTAAAATGACCCGGTCTGAATTTTCCTTCTAATCTGTCCGTAATGCTTTTAACTTTAACTTCTGTCAGAAAGTTCTCGGGATAAACAGTATTACGTTCGGGAAGAAAGACGTAATCAACACCTGAAGATTTGCAAATGTGGAAATCCCTCAGGAAATCACGGGGGTATTTTTCAAAATCCTCATTTGGTCCGAACTGAGTAGGATTGACAAAAATACTTACAACGACAATATCACTATCTTTTCTTGCATTAAGTATAAGCGATACATGCCCATCGTGCAAAAATCCCATTGTCGGGACGAAACCAATGGTTTTAAATGTAGCTCTGTAATAATCAGCTATGCTTTGTAAAGCGTCTATTTCTTTTATTATTTTCAAAATTTATTGCCTTTTAGGTTTTGAAATAAATTTAATTTGCGAAATGTTGCAGCATTTGTGCAAGTCTGTCCCGCAAATCTTTTCTGTTTACTATGAAATCTAAAAATCCGTGTTCGAGCAGGAATTCAGACCTTTGAAATCCTTTCGGCAGGTCTTTCCCTGTTGCCTGCTTGATTACACGGGGTCCGGCAAAACCTATTAATGCATTCGGTTCGGCAATGTTAATATCTCCCAGCATAGAATAAGATGCGCTTGCACCGCCGGTAGTGGGATTCGTAATCACTGAGATATAGGGAATTTTTTCTTCTGCAAGTTTTGCCAGTCTGGAACTGGTTTTAGCCAGCTGCATAAGCGAGATTCCGCCTTCCATCATTCTGGCGCCTCCGCTTTCGGATATAATTATAAGCGGATTCCGAGTTTTTATGCTTCTGTCAATTGCCCTTGCTACTTTTTCGCCGACTACGCTGCCCATACTTCCGCCGATAAATTTGAAATCCATACAGCATATAACAACTTCAGTATCTTTTATTTTTCCGGTTCCCCATCTGATTGCATCGTATAATTTCGTTTTTTCTATGCTTTCTTCGATTCTTTTACTGTAGGGTTTTGAATCAATAAAACCAAGCGGGTCAACAGACCTCATTTTTTTATCATACTCCTTGAATGAACCTTCATCCAGCAGTAAACTGAAATACTCTTCACTTCCGACTTTGAAATGAAAGTCGCATTTAATACAGACATATTTATTTGCTTCCCATTGCTTCTTGTGAATCAGTTCACCGCACTCATCACATTTCACCCACATTCCGTCGGGCAAGTCTTTCTTTGGAGTGTCAGTTGTAATGTTTTCTTTAGACCTTTTAAACCATGCCATATTTATAATTTAATTTATTAGAATTTCTTTTTTAAAGGGACAAAATCTTTCATGTAATTTGGTTCGGAATTACGAAAATCATTATATTCATTACCGTTTATTCTCAACTGTGCGAGAGAATACATAGCGTCTGCAGAACAATATTCCGATAAATCTGTCAGATTTTGTCTTACATAGAGTCCTTTAACTTTATCGTTTATTAAAAGAACTTTCTTTCCGAAATTTATTTGTTTAAAACCGGATATTAAGTATTTGCCTATTCTTTTTATGTTTTCTTTGCATATTTCATAGAATGCATAATAAAATTCATTTGTTCTCGAATTCATAGGTATTAAAGCCGCCGCTATACATTCCTTTGCAAAATTCAATCTGAACTTTTCAGCGATTATATCAAGTGAGTTCAATTCAATAAATCTGCAGCCGGAAGCGGTACAAATTCCCTTAGCAGCGGCAGAGCCTACTCTCAAACCTGTAAAAGAACCCGGACCTTTAGAAAGAGCAAGAATTTCAATATTTTTCATTTTTCTTCCTGACTCTTTAAAACCTTCAATAATACCGTAAATTAATGAATCAGCATTATTATCACTATACAATTTTTTTTGAACAATAATTCTTTTGTTTTCGAAAAAAGCGAACTCAGGATTATAATTCGATGTATCTAATACTAAAATATTCAAAAAATTTGTCTTATTATACGGAAAAATTAATATTTTATAATTCTTGAATTTTCATTATTACCATAGTTAAAATATACTTTTTTCAAAGTAATATTTAAATACTTTTCCGCAAGGCAGGACCACTCGATAATAGAAACTGAATTATCGTTTTTCAGGTATTCCTTAAAACCTATGATATCAAATTCCGAAAGATTATTTATTCTGTAAAAATCAAAATGGTAAATGTTGAGACTGATTTTTGAAACAGGGTGAACGCCTTTATATTCGTTTACGATGAGATAAGTAGGGCTGTTCACGATGTCTTTAACGGAAAAATACGCTGCAACACCTTTCACGAAAACGGTTTTCCCGCTGCCGAGTTCACCGTTCAATCCTATAATATCGCCTTCAGAAATATACTTCTCCGCATAATTTTTTCCTGCCTCAAGTGTTTCTCCCGGTGATTTTGAATTTATGGTTATCAAATTTCATGCTTTTGGTTCAAGTATTGCAACAGGTAAAATCATTTCTTCGGTTGATATTCCGCCGTGCTGAAATGTGTCATTGTAATAACTTAAATATTTATGATACTCCGTCGGATAAACGAAATAGAAGTCCTCTTTTGCCACGATGTAATTTTCAATCCCGCTTCTGAGAGGGAATTTATACTCGAGCGGATTTTTTATATACATTGCATTTCTCGAATCGGCTTTTACGTTTTTCCCGTACTTATAGCGGAGGTTTGGTGCGGATTCCCTGTCTCCGAGTGCCTTTACGCCGTGCAGACACCTGATGCTTCCGTGGTCGGTAGTGAGTATGATTTTAACGTCTTTTCGCGTTGCTAGTTGTCTGAGCATACCGAAGAATGAAGAATGCTCAAACCACGATTCCGTGAGTGAACGGTATGCCGATTCGTCGGGTGCTATTTCTTTTAATATGGCTGTATCGCTTCTTGAGTGTGCTATCATATCAACGAAATTAATGACAACAGCATTCAGATGATTGTTCGCAAATGATAAAATCTTATGTTCAATTCCTCTGCTGAATTCCGAATCCATAATTTTCGTATATCTGATTTCATTTCTTAACTTTATTCTTTTTCTTTCGGTTAGTTTTATCAGGAATTCCTTCTCGAAATTGTTTTTTGTGTTTTCATCGTCATCGGAAGTTGCCCAGAGAATCTTATAATGTTTCTCTATCTCGGAAGGGAACATCCCTGCAAAAATTGCATTCCGGCAATAAGGCGTTGCAGTCGGGAGAATTGAATAATAATATTCACGGCTTATTTTGAAATAATTTGTAAGAAATTTTTCCATTACGAACCACTGGTCGAGCCGCATACAGTCAACTACAAAGAAAAATACCGATTTGTAATTTTCCAGTTCGGGAAATACGTATTTCTCGATTATCTCATTTGAAAGAGTCGGTCTTCCCGAATCCGAGTTTACCCAATTTCTGTAATTTTTTTCAATATATTTTGAAAATTCTACGTTAATTTCTCTTCTCTGGTCGTGTGAAGTCTGCTTTAATCCGAGTTCCGGATGTTCATCCAGTTCTATTTCCCAGTTTGTCATTTTCAGGTGTATGTTAATCCAGTCTTCCCATTCGGGATTGTTCATTAATGCGATAGACATATTATTGAATTCCTGTATGTAATCTTTTGATACTTGTGTTCCTTTTATTCTCTGTGACTCCAGAATTTTCTTGCAGACGAGAAGAAGTTGATTCGGATTAACCGGTTTTATGAGATAATCTGTAATTTTTTTTCCTATTGCTTCTTCCATAAGAGTTTCGGTTTCGTTCTTTGTTACCATAACAACCGGAAGATTCGGTTTAATTTCTTTCACTTCAAGAAGTGTCTGCAATCCGCCCATTCCCGGCATCATTTCATCCATAAATACAAGGTCGAAATCTGCCTGCTTTATCAAATTAAGTGCATCTTCACCGTTTGTCGCTTCGGATACGTTGTAGCCCTTCTGCTTGAGGAACATAATATTCGAGCGAAGCAAATCAATTTCATCATCTACCCATAATATATTGTTTTTTCCGTTCATTTTTTTAAACCATTTTTAATTTTCTAAAAAATAATTTTTTTTAACCAATAACTCAATTACCCAATCATTCAATCATCCAATCGCCCAATTTAAATTCCAAATTGTCGGAATTTAATCCCGATGAGTCGGCAGACGAATCGGGATACCCAATCATCCAATCATTCAATCACTCAATCATTCAATCACCCCATAATCCAATCATCCAATAACTAACCACTACCAACTAACGAGCACACATTCTCAACGTGATATGTCTGCGGAAACATATCCACAGGCTGAATTTTCTCGATTCTGTATCTATTATTGGAACATATTATCTGCAAATCCCGTGCCTGCGTGCCCGGATTACAACTTATATACAAAATTTTTTTAAAGTTTGTTTCAGATAAAATCCTGCAAATATCCGGATGCAATCCCGCTCTCGGGGGGTCAAGGATAACTTTGTTAAATTCACAATTTGTCAAATTCAGTTGTTTTATAAAGTCTTTAATATCGCTTTCAATAAAATTAACATTCGTAACATAATTAATTAATGCATTTTCATTTGCATTATCAATGGCATCCTTTATTATTTCCACTCCGGTAACTTTCTTTACAAGGTTAGACGTAAATATTGATATCGAACCCGCACCGCAGTATAAATCAAGAACGGAATCATTAGATCGCGGTTGTAAAAACTCAAGTCCTGTCTTGTATAAAATTTCAGTCTGCGATGTGTTCGTCTGAAAAAATGAATTCGGCGATATTTTAAATTTATACTGCCTGCCGTTATTTGACAAAATTTCATATATAAATCCTTCACCGTGTAGGACATATTCCTTCTCGGAAAACGCAACCTGTGCTTTTCTTTCTGTTGTGGAATTCACAATAGTTGTAATGGAAGGAAAATTATTAAGCAGTTCTTTTGCATATTCACCTGCGATTTTTTTATCATAACTGTTTGTAATCAGATTCACCATTAAATCGTCCGTATTTCTGCTTTGCCTGATAACCAGAAATCTCAGGTAACCGGTATGAGTGTGCGTATTGTATATACTTGCATTTCTTGATTTAAAAAATTCTCTTGTAAAATTTAAAATTCCGTTGGAAATTTCCGATTGGAGTTTACAGTCTTCAACATCTATAATCTTGGAATAAAATTTCGGAATGTGAAGTCCAAGTGCGAACCTGTCATTTGTTTTTTCATCTTTACTCATAAACCATTTATCGTCTGAAAACGAAAACTCCATTTTATTCCTGTAAAAATATGTTTCTTTGCATCCGATTGCTCCCGGAATTTCGATATTTTCGAATCCTCCGATTTTCTTAAAAGCATCCCGCGTAACTTCAGTTTTATATTCCAGTTGCTTATCATATTGGTAATTCTGGATTTTACATCCGCCGCATACGCCGAATATATCGCATTGCGGCTTTATGCGGAAAGGGGATTCGGTCAGAATATCCGTTAGACTGCCTTCCGCAAAATTATTTTTCTTTCTTGTAATTTTTGTTCTTATTATGTCTCCCGGAAGGGTATTTTTTATAAATACTACTAATCCTTCCTCCGTTTTAGCAATTCCGGCACCTTCGCTGTTAAGCGAGAGAATTTTTAAATCAAGTTCATCGCCTTTTTTCATATATACAAGATAAACACATAAAACGAAATAAAAAATACCGATAATATATTGTTCTTCTTCTGAGGTTTAAACAGAATGTAAAATCAATTTATCCAGCAGGTCGGAGACTCGCCTCGTAGATGGTTCAATATCGATAGTATGTTTTTGTATAGTTTCATAATAAAAAAATTCGGAAATTTGTACATTGAACTAAAAACTATAATGGATAACACAGTTAAAAACGGCAGACTCGTCGTAAGGAAAGAAAAGAAAGCAATTGCCGACCTCGAGAAAAGATTTTTAAACAGGAAATTTCAGAAATCGTTTCTCGATGCCGTTAATCTGATTTATAAATGCAAAGGAAAAGTTATTATAACCGGAATCGGAAAATCGGGAATAATTGCACAAAAAATCACGTCCACTTTCAATTCCACGGGTACATATTCGATGTTCCTGCATTCGGCGGAGAGCATTCACGGCGACCTCGGAATCATAAAAAAAGAAGATATCGTAATTATTATTTCGAAAAGCGGTGATACGGCTGAAATTAAAAAAATTATTCCTTTAATCAAACAAAACGGAAATAAAATTATTTTATTGACCGGGAATCCCGGCTCGGTACTGGCAAAATCGTCCGACATAATTCTTGATATTTCCGTAAGTGAGGAAGCCTGTCCTCATAATCTTGCTCCGACATCATCTTCAACTGCTTCACTTGTGATGGGTGATGCACTTGCCGTGGCACTACTTCAGAAAAGGAAATTTACAAAAGAAGAATTCGCCCAGTTTCATCCCGGCGGAAGTCTCGGCAGAAAACTTCTGCTGAGAGTTGACGATATAATGGTGAAAGGAAAAGATTTGCCCGTCGTGGATGAAAATGAGGAGATGGGAAATGTCATCTACACAATTTCATCAAAAAGGCTGGGGTGTGCAGTAGTATTAAGTAAAGGGAAAATATCCGGTATTGTCACGGACGGAGATTTGAGGAGGATGCTGGAAAAAACTCTTACAATGGAAAAAATAAGGGCTAAGGATGTTATGTCGAAAAATCCTAAAATGATTCCTTCGTCAACACTCGCAGTGGAAGCACTCGAAATGATGGAAACAAATAAGATTACTCAGTTAATTATCAGCAATGATAAGAAAAAAATTGACGGTATTATACACATTCATACATTAGTAGAACTCGGACTGAAATAGATGTTAAGGAATTTTTTTATAATATTTTTATTTTCCGTAATTTTATTTTCCTGTGAAAATAAATTCCAGCCGCCGAAAACGGATTACAACAAGAGTGAAATTCCCGACCAGGAAAGCTGGAACTCATCGGTTGTTTTTTCCGATTCGGGTAAAATCAAAGCAATACTAAAAGCAGGGCATATATCGGTCTATAATGCTTTGAATTATACACTCATAGACAGCGGTGCAGTTGTTGATTTTTATAAGGACGGAGAGATAGTTTCGACTCTTACGGGAAAAAGAGGCAAGGTGCTTGAACCGTCAAAGGATATCGAGATGTATGACAGCGTTATAGTAGTGAGCAATAAAGATAATACAACCGTAAATACGCAAAAAATGTACTGGAATAATAAATTACAGAAAGTTTCATCAGATGCTTTCGTGAAAATAAAAAGTCCGAAGGAAGATATCGAAGGTTACGGATTTGAATCAGACCAGAATCTTAAAAATTATAAAATTTATAAGGTTACGGGAATATTAGATAAATAAAATTTGAAGACAGCACTTTTAAAAATATTATTAATTTTTATATTTACTCCGCTTCTGTACGGACAGGAAAAAATCGAACTGAAAAATGCCGACCAGTTGACCGGTAAAACCGAAGGCGAGGAAAATATCAGGGAGGCAACGGGAAATGTTCATTTTGTCCACGGCAGAGTTACAGTCTATTGCAATTCGGCTACGCAATATATTGACCAGAACAGAGTTGTCTTAAGAGGCAACGTCAGAATATATCAGGATACGATTTCACTCTTTACAGACAGAGCAACCTATTTCGGAAATGACAGTAAAGCAATATGTCAGGGAGGAGTTACTCTCAAAGACCCGAATGCTACTTTAAGAGCAGACGATGGTATATATATGTTCAATGAAGCAAAGGCAGTATTTACAGGAGATGTCATTATAATAAATCCTGAATACAGAATTACGGCAAAGGAATTAACCTATTTCAGAAATACCGAGGATTCATTCTGCAAAGGAAATGTAGTTGTAAAAACGGATTCATCGGTAATTAAAGCGGAATATCTGGATTATTACAGGAAACAGGGGAAATCTTATGCGAGAGAGAAGGTCAGTATTGAAAAGGACTCTTCGGTTATTGTTTCGGATACTTTAACGGATTATGCTAACGAAAAAAAATCAATAGCATCAGGTAATGTCCTTATTAAAGATTATAAATCGGATTTAACGGCTGCAGGGGATTATCTGGAAAATTATGAAGATAAATTATTCACATTAATAAAGGGCAATGCAAGACTGATTCAGGTTGACGAAGATAATGATACATTATTCATTTACAGCAATATACTTGAAGCATACAGGGAAAAACCCGAATATTACATAGCGAAGGACAGCGTTAATATTATCAGGGGTGATTTCCTTTCAAAGTGCGGTATAGCGTATTATTACACGGGAAGGGAAGAGGAAAAGGATGTTGTGACTCTGAATATTGAACCGGTTGTGTGGCAGAAAGATATGCAGATGACCGCGGATTCCATTTATGCCGAAATATTAGAAAATAAAATAAATAAAGTTTACGCGAGAAAACTCAGTTACATTCCGAATTCACAATATTCATTTCTGATTTCGAAAAGCGACTCGCTTTTTGAAGACAGATTCGACCAGATAAAGGGGTACAATATTACGATGAATTTTGCCGATGACAAGTTAAGCATTGTAGAGGTGGATACAAACTCAAACGGCATTTACTATGCTTATGACAATAATAAGGCGAACGGTATGAATATTATCAGCGGTGATTTTATGACGATATATTTTGACGAAGACCAGAAGGTTTACAGAGTGAAAGTAACCGGTGCCGCGAAAGGAGAATATGCGCCGGAAGAAAAATTAAATGTGGTTGAAAGAAAACTGCCGGGATTTTTGCTGAGGGAGGATAAACCGGAGAGGAGGTAGGAGTCGGGAGACAGGAGACAGAAGTCAGGAGACAGTAGGCAGGGGAAAGAGATCAGTAGTCAGAAATCAGTAGTAAGTAGTAAGGAGGCATGAGACAGTAGGGAGAAGGCATGTTAGGGCTTACATTATCCTTTGTGCAATAAACCTGACATTCAATCATTCAATCATTTATTCATCTAATCATTCAATCATCCAATCATTCAATCACACAGAACTTTGCCGTAAAAATTTTCATACTGCATTATGATTTTATCCGAATCAAACTGCGTCGCACGTTTTCTTGCATTTCTGCTGAATATATTATATTTTTTTTCGTCTGATAATATTTCTATACTGTACTTTGCCATTCTGTCTATATCTCCTATTTCCGCTATGTATCCGGTATTGCCGTGCAAGTTCAGTTCAGGTAATCCTCCGATACTTGAACTGATTACGGGAACGGAACAGCTCATTGCTTCAAGTGCCGATAGTCCGAAACTTTCAGACTGAGAAGGTATCAAAAATAGATCAGAAATCGATAATAAGTCGGGAATTGAATCCTGTTTACCCATAAATTTTACATCATCAGAAATTCCGAGTTCTCTGGTCAATCTTTCACAATCGCTTCTCTCGGGTCCGTCGCCGATTAACATTAATTTTGAAGGGACTTTCTTTTTTATCTCCTTGAATATCTTTATTACGTCCTGAACACGCTTTAAAGGTCTGAAGTTTGAAGTGTGGGTTACGATTTTTTCCTCCGATGGCGCAATATGTTTTTTAACGTTATTGAGTTCCTCCGATTCGGAGCGGCTGTATTTATTTGTGTCTATGAAATTCGGTATAACTTCAATTTCATTTCTTATATTATATGAAGATTTTGTCTTATCTTTCAGAAAATTTGATACAGCTGTAACACCATCTGATTGCTCTATACTGAATTTCATTGTGTTCAGAAAAGACGGCTCAAGTCCAACAAGTGTTATGTCAGTTCCGTGTAAAGTAGTAACTACTTTTATATTTTTCTTGCAGTCCAGTTCTGATTTAATAATTTCACGTGAGAGATATGCACTTGTAGCGTGAGGGATTGCATAATGAGCGTGAATTAAATCTATTTCGTTGAATTTGACAACCTCTACAAGTTTACTTGCGAGTGCAATCGAATAAAGAGGAAATTCGAACAACGGATAATTGTACATTTCCACTTCGTGATAGAATACATTATCAATAAAAACCGATAGTCTCGACGGAATTGCATAAGATACAAAATGAACTTCATGACCGCGGAGTGCCAGAAACTTTCCCAGTTCCGTTGCCACAACCCCGCTGCCGCCGTAAGTCGGATAACATACTATTGCTATTTTCATCCCAGTATATTTAATTTTAAATTAAATGACTCTTCAAATAATTCTTTCCTCATATTTGCTCCCCAGATTTCAAGGGTTAAATCTGCGGAGTTGTTTGATTTTAAAAATAAATTAATTTCATTCCCGCTTTTTTCCATTTCAATATCGGCAACCGCAGAACTGTGACCTCTGTCCAGACCGTCTGAAACTCTTAATATTCCCGAAAGTTTACGTACTTTATCTTTGTTAATAGCATTAAGTTTCTCAAAATTATCGTGTTTCAGTTTTGGGTGGGATTTCCTGTGATACCTTGCAATATTTGCTATCACTTCGAGTTCTTCGTTGTTGAATCCTAGCAAGTCGCTGTTGCAGATTAAGTAATATGAATGGCGGTGATGCTGTGAGTGCGATATGCTGTGCCCGATATCGTGCAGCAGACTTGCTGCTTCAAGATATTCCTTGTCAATTATTGATAATTCAAAGTCGGGATAGTACTTTAGTAAAAAATCAAATATTTTCACTGATAATTTTAATGTTTGTTCGGAATGCTTCCTGTCGAAATCGCATTGTTCTGCAAGACTCAGAACACTTTTATATCTAATATCTGTAATTGCTCCGAGATTCCGATGTCCCGATATTTTATCAATAGTATCGAGAATTATGCCTTCTCTTAACGCATAGTTCGAAACAGTTATCCTGTTTACATCGAGTTCGAGAAATATCTGTTCGAGAATTATCGCGCCGGCAGTAATAATATCTGCTCTCTGAGAGTCAAGTCCTCTTAATTCTTCAATCTGATTTACATTCAGGTAGCGAGTTATTTTTTTTACAATCTGATATAAAGACTCCTTGTTGTAAACATAATTATTCAAGTAAGAATCATTCCCGGTATCAGGATTTTCCAGGAAATAAATCATCGAACCTATTGTTGATATTGTTCCCGAAGAACCAACGACTGTATCAAAACTGTATTCTTTTATTCTTCTCAATACAGGAAACAGTACCGACCTTGTATACATTTTTGCTTCTTCGATTGCATCGGGCGTGAACTTTTTATCCGGAAAAAATCTTTCGGTTAGTCTGACTGTTCCAATTTTCGTACTGTTTGCATATATAACTTCGCCCTTTTCACCAATAAGCATTTCCGTGCTTCCGCCTCCTATGTCTATGAGCAGTATTTTCTTCTTGAATACGGGTAATGCCTGCAACACACCCATATAAATCAGTCTTGCCTCCTCGTATCCCGATACGATTTCAATTTTTATTCCTGTCTTGTAGAATACTTCCGAAATAAAATCTTCTCCGTTAAGAGCCTCTCTAACCGCACTGGTTGCAACTGTCCGTATTTCAGCATTGAAAGAATCGCATATTAATTTGAATCTCTTCAAAGTGCTAATTGCCCTGTGAACTGCATCAACCGAAATATATTTCATATCACTTGAACTTTTTCCAAGTCTCACTACTTCTTTTTCCCTCGTGATGATTTTAAATGTACCTTTGTCGCCGGTTTTTACGACAATTAAATGGAATGAGTTTGTACCTATGTCTATTGCGGCAAGAATTTTATTCATATTTTTTTTGTTTTTTTCAAAATTGATATTGCTTTGTTATAAACAAAGTCTATGGATATATCGTTTATATTTATCGTTGGGGACTGAATGTATTGCTGATTTTCAAAGACAGGTCCCCATTCATAACCGTTTGTGGGTCCGAATAAAGCTATCAGTGGTGTGCGAAGATAATTTGCAATGTGCATCGGACCCGTATCATTTGTTATATATAGATCAAGTTTCGAAATTATTGCAGCATCTATACGAAGCGGATTGTTCTCTGTTACAATGTAATTGATTTTTTTTCGTGATAGATATTCTCTTACAGGTTTAATGACTTCAGTATCCATTGGACCCGATGTTATAATTATGTTCGAATTGAGATTAGAATGAAGTTTTTCTATTAACTCATTAAAATTTTCTGTTTTCCACCTGTTCAGGGGTTTTCCTGCACCGGGATGAAACCCGATTGAAATATTATTATTGCTGAAATTATTTAACTTAAAATCTTGAGCGAACTGATTTTCTTCAACTGATAAGTCCAGTTTTACTTTATTAAGTTGCTCTGAAGTCATCTTGCATCCGATTAACTCGCCGATTTCAAGATTTCTGTATATCTGATGAACAGAGTTTTTATCCCAGTTGAAATCACCTTTTATATTCAGAAGGTATTCATATTTGTTGAATTTTTTATCCGTACTTCTTACTCCTACTCTCGCTTTTGCTCCCGATATGAAATTTATCAGATGCGATGTATGGGAAAAAGAAACAGTTGAAGGTACTATTCCGATTTCGTATTTCTTTCGCTTCAATTCTTTAATAAAATTTGAAATTGTTTTCGGTGATGATTTATCAAATAATATAATTCTGTCAAAATATTTATTTTCAGGAGTATTAAAAATTTTAAAATTATCCTCTGAAGCGATTAGAGTAATATGTGAATCCGGGAACCTGTTCCTTAAAGCCGCAAAAAGCGGTAGAGAGCAAAGCATATCACCCATTTGGTTATGTTGTTTTACTATTAGTATATTTTTAATTTTTTCGGCGGGAACATTTTTTGGGTCGAAAGGTGATTTCCTCAGTAAGGGTTTTAATATATAGTTTAACACATTATAAATATTGATTATTTTATTTCTTCATATTTCGCATCGACTGCTTTGGATTTGTCTATGGTAGTTTTTGTTTTCTTGGGTTTGAAATCCTGTTTACTTTTTAAATCCCTGCCTGTTTTATTTACTTTGAATACAAGATACAGGAATTTAAAAAACAGATAAGCCAGAATTATAAATATTACTCCGAGTACTAATAAAAATTTTGACATAATTTTATTTCCCCGCAACTTTGCTTACACCCGGGTTGAAATATTCAAGCTGCGGGTGTTCCTCTTTTAAAATCTGTGATACAAGACTTTCAAAATCTTCGTCATTATTAACAAAATCAATATCCGCAACGTTGGCAATCAGAATTTTTGCGGATCGGAATCTGAAAAAGAAATAATTATATCCTTCATTTAAACTTTTTATGTAATCTTCGTCTATGTCTTTCTCAAAAGTTCTTGACCTGTGTCTTATATTCGACATTAATCTTTTAACTGTTGACTGCAAGTATATAATTAAATCAGGAATATGTATCTGCCTTTCTATAATTGATACTATTTTTTCATATAATTCCAGTTCATCGTCTTTCAGATTCAGATAAGCAAAAATTTTATCTTTTTCAAATATATAATCAGCCACAATATTCTCGTAAAAAAGGTCGCCCTGCTGGAGTTTTGTCAGTTGCTTATACCTGCTCAGCAGAAAATGAATCTGCGTATGAAAAGCATATCTGTCCCTGTTTTTATAGAACTTATCAAGGAAAGGATTATCCTTAAAACTTTCGAGAATAAGTTTTGCATTAAGTCTTTCCGCAAGTTTCTTTGCAAGTGATGTTTTACCTGCACCAATTACACCTTCGATTGCTATATACATGATTACAAATTCTTTTGAATTAAAATTAACATTATTATACATTATAAAAAAGAATAAAAGAAGTCAAGTTTACAAAAGTATAAGGTTTATAAAGTATGTGAAGTTTGTAAAGTCATCAAGTTTCTGGTGTATATGAAATTAATTCAATCAACCGGTTGTCCAATAGAAATATTCACTCCCTGCCTTCTCCAAAAGTGGATATTCAGTTTATATCATCCAATCTTATTACATTTCAATTTATCAGGAGAGAGTAAGAATAAAACAGATATTTTTTTCTTCAGAATTGGGTGGATAAAATCAGGGGCTATTTCATTTAAAGGAATCAAAACGAAATTTCTATTCTGAATTTCGGGGTGTGGAATTTCTAGCCCTTTTTTCTTAATTACCAGGTCATCATAAAACAATATATCTACATCAATTTCTCTTTCGGACCATTTGCTTCGAACGGCTCTCCCGAGTTTTTTCTCTGTATCTTTTATGAGCAAGAGCAGCTCATCGGGGGAAAGGGATGTTGAAATTTCAATTACAATATTTATGAATAGATTCTGTTGTTTTTTGCCCCATGGTTCAGTTTCGTAAAGTGAAGATAATTTAATCAAACTGTTCTTGCCGTTATTTTTAATTTCTGATACGGCATTTGAAATGTAATTAAGTCTGTTTCCTATATTGGAACCGAGACCGAGAAAGACCCTGTGCATTAGCGCTTAAGTTCGTTTGTTACTTCAACTGAATCAATAATACCAAGCGGGGCATTTGGTTTACGGACGTTAACCGTCACTTTCTGTACAGGTGTAAATTTGTCAATGACAGCACGACAGATTCTGGAACTTATTGTTTCCAGTAAATAAAACTTTTCCCTGTGAAAGATTTCTTTTACTACATTATAAACTGCGAGGTAATCAACGGTTTTACTCAGTTTATCTGTTTCATCGAGTTCTTTAAGGTCACAGTCCATTTCAATATCAACCTCAAACTGGTTACCGAATTGTCTTTCATATTCGTTGTCGCCGTGGAAAGCATAAAACCTCGCATTATTGATTCTGATTTTTGTCAAGAAGTATATTATTTTTTCCTGAATTTTTTATCTTTCTTCTTATCCTTCTTTTTGGATTTTTTATCTTTTTTCTTATTCTTTTTCCTGGATTTAGTTTTTAATTTCATATTTTCGAGAGCGGCTTTCATCGTAATTCCAAGGTCAGCGGGAGAGTCTGCTACTATTATTCCGCATTCTTTCATTACGGTTACTTTTTCGGCGGCTGTTCCTTTTCCGCCTGAAATTATTGCACCGGCATGACCCATTCTTCTTCCGGGAGGTGCTGTTTTTCCCGCTATAAATCCGACTACGGGTTTTTTTACATTTTCTTTTATGTAATATGCAGCCTCTTCTTCTGCATTCCCGCCGATTTCACCTATCATTAAAATTGCATAAGTATTCTTGTCTTCGTTAAATAATTTAATCGCATCTATAAATCTTGTTCCGATTACTGGGTCGCCTCCGATTCCGATACAGGTTGACTGACCGATTCCCAGTTTTGTCAACTGGTCAACCGCTTCATATGTCAATGTTCCACTTCTGGAAATTACCCCTACGTTTCCTTTTTTGTGAATGAAACCCGGCATTATACCCACTTTACATTCTTCAGGAGAAATTATTCCGGGACTGTTAGGACCAATTAAATGAATTTCTTCTCCTCTGTTGTTCAGCAGTTTGATATAATTATATGCACGTATCATTTCATTTGTCGGAATACCTTCTGTTATGCAGACAATAACTTTGATACCGGCATCTGCAGCTTCTATTACGGCATCACCTGCAAATCCCGAAGGAACAAATATTGCGGATACGTCTGCACCTGATTTTTCAACCGCTTCCTTAACTGTGTTGAATACCGGAATTTTGTCCTGGAACATTGTTTCGCCTTTTCCCGGTGTTACTCCGGCGACAACGTTTGTGCCGTATTCAAGCATTTGTGTTGTGTGGAATGTACCTTCGGTGCCTGTAATTCCCTGTATCAGAACTTTGGATTTCTTGTTTACTAATATGCTCATAATATTTATGTTTGAATTTAATTTTTATCCAGTATGTTGGATTTTATTTTCCATTTGCCGTTTTTATCGGCTACAAGATTATAAGTTACAGTTATAGTTTCTTCAGTATCTTTACCATCTTTTCCGTCCCTTACTTGCTTAATTTTAACCTTTACTTTAGCAGTTTTGCCTTCCTGTTTTAAAACCTTAGGGTCTTCTATTGCTGAAAATTTCTTAATTCCTTTATAACTGCTCTTGAATGATTCAACGCTTCTGTTTTCCCATTGCTGGCTTGCTTTTTTCATATTTTCTTCAAAATTTCCGCCTTCTATTCCGCGCTGGATGTATTGTATGTAATCTGTGATTGTCTCTTTCGGATTGTCCAGCCTTATATTGAGTTCCTTTTCTTTTTCTTCAGCCTTCTTTTTCTTTTCCTCTAACTTCTTTTTTTCCTGTGCTAACTTAATGGAGTCGGATAAATTCTCCACATTCATTTCGACTGATTTTGAATTTAAAATTGAATCACGGAGGTTCAGATTTCTTTCCCGCTCGTCGAGTTCTTTTATCCTCTGATTCAGCATTTCTTCCCTTACCTGTAATTCCTTTTCTTTATCTGCATACTGCTCGGTTGAACCTGTCTGGAGATTCTGACCTGATTCGTCTCCCTCGCCGCATCCGTGTAAAACGGTAATGAATATTAATACAACTATTGATAAAATAATTTTTCTTGTATACATTTTTCCTTTAAATTTATATCAAAATAATTTATTTCTTTTTTTTATTCAATCTTAAAGCAATTCTTTATTTTTTGCATTTTCACTCTGTTTTTCAACCGGTTATTTACATCAGTTAAATAGTTAAAATGTGAAATAAATCTTGATTTTCATAATAAATAAATTCTGATTATATTATGGGAAATTAAAATATTACTTATGAAGTTAAATATTGAAAGAGTTTTTGATTTTATCAAGAAAGAAGATTTTTATCTTCTTGATGATATTGCGGCATTAAGCAGGGATATGATTCTTTCCGGCGAATGTCCCGGTAATGATTTCCTGGGATGGGTTAATCTTCCCTCGGAAATACAGAAGGATTTAATTAATTCAATCAAAATAGCGGCAGATGAACTGAAAAAAAAATCAAAAGTTATTGTAGTGATAGGTATTGGCGGTTCCTATCTTGGTGCAAGAGCTGTAATTGAGGCATTGTCGCATAATTTTAATCATCTGAGAAAATCAAAAGAAAGAGAGAAACCTTTAGTTTTATTCGCCGGACAGAATATCGGTGAGGATTATATTATTGATTTGCTTGAAATTCTCGATGATAAAGATTATTCAATAATCGTAATATCAAAATCGGGAACGACTACGGAGCCAGCGATTGCGTTCAGGATTTTAAAAAATCATATATATTTCAAGTACGGAAAAGAGGCAGACATAAGAATAATTGCCGTTACGGATGAAAGAAACGGTTCACTGAGAAAATTGTCAGATGCGGAAGGATATAGAACTTTTATTATTCCGGATGATGTAGGTGGCAGGTTTTCTGTTTTAACCCCCGTAGGGCTGCTACCGATTGCCTGTGCAGGTTTTGATATAGAAGAACTGCTCAGAGGTGCAGCCGATATGAGAAAATCAATTCTTGATAATAAAACACTCGAAACGAATGCTGCATTACAATATGCAGCAGTACGTAATTTTCTGTATCACGGAGGTAAAACAATTGAAATTCTTGTTAATTACAGTCCCTCTTTGCATTATTTATCCGAATGGTGGAAACAGTTATTCGGCGAAAGCGAGGGTAAGGATGGGAAAGGAATATTTCCCGCCTCAGCTGATTTTACAACCGACCTACATTCACTCGGCCAGTTGATTCAGGACGGAAAAAGAAATATCATTGAAACTGTTTTGTGGGTTGAAAATTCCGGACGAAGTATAACAATACCCTTCGATGAAAAAAATTTTGACGGTTTAAATTATCTTCTGAACAGGGGACTGAATGATATAAACAAAATGGCTATGCTCGGAACAAATATGGCACACAGTGACGGGAAAGTACCGCTGCTATCAATTGAGATAGATAAAATTAACGAATACAATTTAGGTTCTCTGATTTATTTCTTTGAATTTTCCTGTGCTGTCAGCGGATTGATGCTTGGTGTAAATCCTTTCAATCAGCCGGGTGTGGAAGCATATAAAAAGAATATGCTTGAACTTCTTGGGAAAGCATAAGTTTGTATAAGTTAAAAATCTGAAATATATATTTTTTGAAATTTATCTTTGCTTCTTTCCTGCTTTGATGATTTACCTGAAACATTAAATCACTTTATTAATGGTTTGATGTATTAATGAATTATTTTTTAATATTAATTTATTTAACTTTTTAGATATTAAAATTGTTTAGATTTATGAACAGAAAAAATAAAATTAAAGGAGAAAAAAAATGATATCTAAAAAACTTCAGGACGCCATTAATTTACAGATTAACAAGGAATTACATTCGGAATATATCTATCTTTCGATGGCGGCATATTTTTATTCAAATGATTTAGACGGAATAGCAAATTTTTTTTCCGTTCAGACTCAGGAAGAACATTTTCACGCTATGAAGTTATTTAATTATCTTCTTGAAAGAGGAGGAAAAATCGAACTTAAAACAATTGAAGGACCACCGATTGATTTTAAGTCACATGTTGATGTATTTGAGCAGACGCTGGCTCACGAGCAGTACATTACTAAATCTATAAATGAACTGATGGATATGGCAATTAAGGAAAACGACCATTCACTTGTAAGTTTCCTTAAATGGTATGTTGATGAACAGGTTGAAGAGGAAGCTACTGCTTCAAGATTGTTAGCCAGAATTAAAATAATTAATGGTAACGGACAGGGATTGCTTATGATGGATGCGGAACTTTCACAGCGGACATTTACACCG
The DNA here is from genome assembly GCA_016929695.1 of Ignavibacteria bacterium. Classification (GTDB taxonomy): domain Bacteria; phylum Bacteroidota; class Ignavibacteria; order Tepidaquicellales; family Tepidaquicellaceae; genus Tepidaquicella. The sequence goes on along the minus strand of JAFGII010000051.1, from coordinate 105,674 downwards.
CCGGGTTCTGAATAATAATTCGATTTAGAAACATCTTGTTCCTGAATTAAAATCAGGGAATTAAAATGTTAAATTATATTAAGGTTATACTTATTAATTTTAAGTATAACCTTTTTTATTTCTGTTTTTTTTTTGAACTGTTGATACATTACTTTCCTTACTTTTATAAAGGAAAATATCAAAATTTCACGCTATTCCGAAATCAATTTTTCGAGTTTCTGTATCGCTGCTCAGGATAACTACATTTATTCTGTCTCCGGCACGAAATATTTTTTTGTGCCGCCTTCCTTTGACATAGTGTTTTTTTTCGTCGAACTCATAATAATCGTCCGGTATATCCTTGAACCTTACCATTCCCTCAGCAGGAAAATCAATTAGTTCCACAAAAAACCCCTGACTCACTATTCCCGATATTATTCCTTCGTATTCATTACCAATTTGTCCCGATAAAAATTGTGCCTGCATTAGTTTATTTACGTCACGTTCCGCCGACATAGCGTTCTGTTCCATCTTGGATGAATGCTTGCATATATCGGCAAGAGATTTGCTATATTTCCGGATTACCTTTCGTGTGTTTTGTTTATTATATAAATACTCTTTTAAAATTCTGTGAACAACAAGGTCAGGATATCTTCTGATTGGTGATGTAAAATGTGTATAATCATCAAATCCGAGTCCGTAATGACCGATGTTTTCTTCCGTGTAAATTGCCTTTGCCATCGAGCGTATGAGCAGACTGTTGATAATATATTCTTCAGGTCTGCCTTTAATGCTTTCAATTAACTTTTTTATTTCATTTTTATTTTTTAAATCTATTCTATGACCAAACTGTTTTATAAATTCGGATAAATCTTTTAATTTCTCGGAATCGGGATAGTCGTGTACCCTGTAAACAAAAGGATATCTCGTCTTGTTCTGTTCCTGCAAATCCGTTACGAATTCGGTAACACACCTGTTTGCAATCAACATAAACTCCTCAACCATTCTCATGGAATCCAGCCGTACACGGTTCTTTAAATCCGATACGTTTCCTTTTTTATCGAATACATATTTTATTTCTCTCGATTCAAAATCAATTCCGCCGGAATTTAGTCTTTGTATCGTTAGTTCCTTTGCGATTTTATTCATCAGGATAATGGTATTTGAAAAATTATCTTTTATTTTTTTTTCGATAATATTCTGAACTTCTTCATAATCGTATCTCCGTTTATTTTCAATAACTGACTTGAAAATATAATAACCGGATACCTTGTAATTCTTATCGAGTTTTATTAATACCGAAAAAGTATATTTCTCTTTGCCGGGTTTAAGAGAGCAGAGCTCGTTTGATAATGCTTCGGGAAGCATCGGCGAGACCTGATTTACAAGATAAACACTTGTACTTCTTTTCAATGCTTCAAGGTCAACTTTACTTCCCTCCTTTACATAATATGAAACATCCGCAATATGTACTCCGATAATAAAACCGTCTTTTTGCTTTTCAGTTGAAACGGCGTCATCATAATCTTTTGCATCTTCGGGGTCAACCGTAAAACATTTTAAACCTGTTAAGTTAATTCTTCCGTCTTCAGAAATTTTTACTTTCTTTGACTTGCCGGTTTGTAAATAATTATATACATCAGTGAATTTATAATTTTGTTTCGGTTTCATTAGTGTTTCTAACTCTTCCAATGACTGCTCTTTTATCTTTTCTGCTTCGGTTTCAACATTTTCAGGGAAATCTCTCGTGAATCCGTATTTGACCAATATTGATTCCGCCTCGGCTTTTATTTCTCCCGCTTTCCCGAATGATTTAATTATCCTGCCTTCTAGTTCGGAGTATCGAGAATCTATATCTTCCGGATTGAAAATTTCACAGTAAACTTTATCTCCCGTAACGGCATTGTTTACTCTTTTCGGATTTATGTAAATATTTTTTTTTACTGATTTCGAATCAGGAAGTACATAAAAATAATTCCTGAACTTCTCAAGTGTCCCGACCGCATATTTATTTTCAATTTCTTCGGTTGATTCCTGATTTTCAGTTTTTATTAAATAATGCTTGCCTTCCTTTTTGACAATTCCCTCGTCAATTAGTTCACCGAGCACTTTTCTAAGATTTTTCTTGCTTGAATGCCTCATTCCGAGAATGTTCAGAAGGGAATTGAACTTCAGAGGTTTACTCACTTTTCTCAAAACATCAATTATTTCTTTTTGAAGATTGATAATGTTAAAATTTGATTCTGTAAATTAATGCACCGCCGGTACGGTTATTTGTTGTTGAAGTTGTTGTGTTGGATGAATATGGGTCAATTATTCTCTCAAATTTTAATATGAATTTATTGGAAACGCTTTTGAATTTCAGTAATTTATTCAGCGGGTATTCTATTAAAAAATTAGTATTTGATAAATCCGTAAGTATCTGACCGCCGAACCTGATAGTTGCATCACCCAGTGCCGCCGTGAATCTTATATCGGTGCCTTCGGCAAGACTTCCGCTCTGAGTTTCCACGAAATTAATGTCAGTGCTTAGTATAAACGGGAGATAAGAAGAAACAAACTGATTTAAATAGGAAGATAGAAATGCGGAACCAAGATTAACGCCCACATTTGAAAAAAGGCTTGCCCGCTGGGAAGCATTTAATTCGTCTTTAAGTTTACCGAACAAAATGAAACTGACAGCATTATCCGTCGGGTCACCTGAAATCGGGTCGTCATTTACAAGAACCTGCCATTTTAAATCAAGTTCCCGGACACTTCCCGTAACATAAAGAATTACTTCCACATCACGGGTTGTTTGTGTGGCAATATTCGTTGTCGTTCCTATGTAATTTGCTTTAATATTCAGAATTGGATTTGATACATCGCCCGCAAATCTTACATTTCCCTTTGCATTGAAATTCTTGTAAAATTTGTACAGTGAATTGTCTTCAACTTCTATGTCGCCTCTGATTGACATAGTATTATTGGTATAGTTATCTGCAAAAAGATTAATATTTACTTCTCCCGAAAATTCCTGTTTGGTTTTTTCGTCTATTATAAATCTTGTAAATATATCGTCCAAACTTTTAATTGATATATTGTAGTGGAATTTACCTGAACTTTTTTTCTGCATAACTGAAGTTGTATCATCTTTGCTTTTGGAATAGAAATCAAATGGGTCTTCGATATATATTCCCGATAGGTGCAGTGAATCAATAATTTGTTTGAATGATAATTTCGCAGAATCATTTTCAAAACCTGTTGTATCAAATTCGATTTTGTATAAAATATTGTCGGAATATAAACTGTACGCATCAGACTGAAATCCCGGTATAAATATATTGCCTCTTTTAACCAGTAACTCGCCTTCTAAATTTATTTCATCCTGATTGCCTTTTAATCTGATAGGAGGAGTTCCCGGACCTGCAATTAAATCACCGTAAAATCCCAAAGTGTTATATGTTACGTTTTTGTCGAGTACTTTTACATCTCCGAAAAATGTTAGATCAATGTCGTTTAATGATAAATTTGTCAGGTCTATATAACCTGTTGATGATATAAATCTTGATTCATCGGAGGGAACATTTAATTTTAGGTTATTCATCAGAAGTCTATGTCCTGAAGCATCTAATTTTATATCAAACAAATATTTCACGCCGGTAACATCCAGTTTGAATTTACCCCTGTCAATATTGATATCTCCTACTAATTCAGGGCTCGATAATTTACCTGTGATTTTTAAATCACTGAAAAGTTTTGCATCGAGTCCGGAAATATTGGGTATAAATTTTTCAATTATCTTGGTCTGATAATTAATGGCATTTAATTCAAGGTTAATACTTTCTTCCGGCCGGTTATTCAGTGTATCTCCGTCAAAAGGATTTGTGAATGGAACATAACCTTTGAGGGATAATTTACCTTCGTTATTCGGATTGAAGAATCCAACTTCAGGTTTGAGAGTATTATCATTATAATCTACAAGAGCATCAATTCTTCCAATTTGAAAATCTCCGAGAGCCAGCGGGTCGGTATTTAATTCTGTTGTAACATCGGGATTGTCGAGTGTTCCTTTGAAATGTAAATTTAATCTCCTGATGTTACCCGTGATTAGTTTCTCGCTGTTTCTTGAATTGTATGATAGTTTAAATAATTCGTCTATATTTAGTCTTGCTGCCCTTATGTTAAGGTCACTTTCGCTGCTGAGCGAATATGTACCGTTTATTCGTATCCGCTGCTCTTTATCCCTGAGTGCAAAATTATTAAATACAATGTTGTTTACGGTTAGAGAATCAATACTCGGGATGAAATTGACAAGCAGTGAGTCCCTGTTCGAAAAATTATAATTTTTATAACCGAGCAGCAAAGTATCAAAGATAAATCCGTATTCATTACTAAGAAATACAATTTTACCGTCAGATTTAATTCTTGCAGTTGAATCGAGGTTACCCTTTATTCCAAAATTGTTAATAGTATCGATTGTATTTATATAGACAAATATGGAGTCGAAGTTATTTTTCCCGACTCCTATTCTCTGAGATGAGAATGTCATTTCGGTATAAATGTCTTTGTAATCATTGCTTATATTATAATCAACAAGATTCAGTGAAATTTTTGAATTTGAAATATTCAGTACACTGTCCTGATATCTGAAATTATCAAATCTGCCATCTGATGTAAATGAAAATATATTTTTCTTATTCTTTATTTTACCTTTAATTTCTCCCGTTACGGAATAATTGCTGTCGCCTGTCAGTATATAAAGAGGTGTCAGGTTCTTAATAATAATTTTATATTCGAGGTCTGCAAATATATCTGTTTTCTGAGTTATGCTGTCTTTCTTTGTTGAAATGAAATTATTAACTAAAGTATCTCCTGTACTGAGTCTCAGTCGTTCGGTGATTTTTTCGGAAATTCTTGTGATGTTATTTTCGAGTATGTAGGGAATATCGTTATAAGTAAAATCGCCGGTAAAAAATATATCAACAAACCGCGAAGCAAGATTCAACGATTTTGTTTTACCGTCATTTGTTATTATTGCAATTAAGGGTGCCTGAGGAATAATGTATTGTCCGACCTGAGACTCCTCGATATTAATTAAATATTTTCCGGTCATTTTGTTTAAATCCGGTACTTTTCCGGATTGAAGTTGTGCCAGACTTAACCCGCCGCCTTTTATTTCAAAAGTAAAGTTCAGGTTTGACTTTTCAGATGCGGCAGACAGTGAAGAAATATCGAGACTTTTCGTCATTCCGGTTAATTCATAACTTATATTATTCATATCCCGGAAATCAATATTACCTTTTATTCCGGCTGTTGCGGTATTGGAGGCATATATTATATTCACGTCGAGATAACTTCTGTTGATTTTTATTTCTCCTGATGATTTGCTGATTCTTTGATTAAATATTACCGAATTTGTCAGGTTGTAATTCACTTTTGCGGTCATTGTCCTGTAATCAGTACCAACACCGTTTGCGTTAATTTCCGAGTTCAGTATAATTTTCATACCCGGGTCATTTGTAATTTTTGCAAGGTTAATATCTCTCGTATTGACGTTTGCCCTGTAAATAATTTCTCTGCCTGAGAAATCCAGTCCGGCATCTCCTTTTACTGAACCTGCTCCGGATTTAATATCGAATACTGTGTCAAATCTGTTTATTTCTCCGGTAAATGTTGCATCGGCATATACTTTGCCTACATTTCTAAAGTCGGGAATCTGAGCAATTGGAACTTTCTGCATTATTTCCGAAGGGTCAATTTCGCTGTCATGCAATTTTAAATCCAGATACATATTGTCGGGATTATCCAGACCTTTAACTGTACCTGCCAAATTTAAAAATGTTCTGTCAGCCCTTAAATCAAGTTCCTTTACGGTGAAATTTTTATAATTACCCGATACATTTGCCTTTAAATAATAATCTGAGTTGACAAAATCAAAATCCGGTATGAAAAAATTTAAATCTGCAAAATCAAATCTGTTTGCATCAAGGGATAACTGCAGGTTCTTTTCCTGAAAAATTTCAAAATCAAATCCGTTAAAAATATTGAAATCTTCAACGAAAAGATTTGAAATTTCTATATTTGAACGGAGAGTTTTCATTTTAAAATCCCGTACCAGAGTATTCTCTGTCAATTCCGCTTTCAAGGATAAATTTTCAAGGTCAACTTGTGAATTTGTATTGAAGGCGAGTCTTTTTAAATCAATTTCTTTTTTATCTCTGCTGTAGTACCCGTCAAATTCGAGATTTAAATCTGTTACATCGAGATAATCAGTATCGAAAGTGTCAACATCATTCATAATTATCTGTCTTATGGGAATGTCCTGCGGTTTGAATGCGAGCATTCTGAAATTAAGATTATTAATCTGCACGCTTTCCGCGTTTATTACCCAGTCGAATTCAGCTTCCGTTGTATCTTCAGGTTTCGGAACTTCCGGTTTTAGAAGATAATCGATATTCCATAATGTATCTTTCCCATCAATAACTTTTGTGAGATTTATCTGGGGGTTTTCGACAATCAGGTTTGAAGCGTCAACCTTTTGGTCGAGCAGAGTGAAAATATTATGGTTAAAGGAAATACTGTTTAAATAAATCATCGTATCGCCTTTAACCACGGCACGTACATTCGTCAGTTTCAGATTGTAAAAAATATTACCTTCGAGAGTCTCCGCATATATATAACTTTCTTTTGATTCAAGAGATCTATTGACTTCATTCAGTGCAATATGAAGCAGCAATGACTTAAAAAAAGTTGTCTGAAGAAGCAGAAAAATAACTACTATTAATAAAAAAACTGATGAAAGAAAAATTAAAAAGTATTTGAATAACCTTCCGGTTATACTTTTCTTTTTCTTTTCTTTTTTCTTTGTTTCTTTATTTGTTCCTTCTTCCTGCACTAATCGGATTTTTTTATTTTATTTATAACGGAAGTTGTTGAATAATTATCCACATATTTAATAATCACGACTTTGCCGCCGTTACTCTTTACGAGATCGGCACCTGCAATTTCATCTTCTTTCCAGTCGCCGCCTTTAACAAGAAAATCAGGTTGAATAGCATCTATAAGATTCAGCGGTGTATTCTCCTCAAATATTATAACTCCGTCAACCGGCTTTAAGTTCTCGAGCACATAAGCCCTGTCATCCTCGGTATTTAACGGTCTCGATTCGTCTTTGATTTTTTTTACCGAAGAGTCGGAGTTTAAACCTACCACAAGAAAATCTCCGAGTTCTTTTGCTTTATTTAAATATGTGATATGTCCTCTGTGTATAATATCGAAACAACCGTTCGTAAAAATAAGAATTTTACCCTTATCTTTCAGTTGCTTTCGTATTTTAATAAAATCTTTTAATTCAAAGGGCATAATATTACAGATGGTTATTTATATGTTCCAGAAGTTGATTTTTTTCTATGGGTACTATACCAACTTCTTCAACAACAAGTCCGGCTGCTATATTCGCAATAAATACGGAATCTTTTAATGATGCTCCCCCGGCAACACAAACAGCCATAGTAGAAATTACCGTATCACCTGCACCGGAGACGTCAGATACTTTCCTTGCCCTTGTCTGAATTGATTCTATTCTTACCCCTTTTTTTGTTTTTTCAAACATCTTTATTCCGTTCTCACCGAGTGTAAGAATTAAATTATCACAGTTTATTTCTTCAATTAATTCAAAACACATATCGTTTAATTCGTTATCCGTTCTCGGTTTCATTCCCGAGGCTTCTTCAAGTTCTTTCCTGTTGGGTTTGAAAGCAAATACATTTTTATATTCATAGAAATTAAAAAATTTCGGGTCAACGAAAACTTTTATTTCATTTTTATTTGAGATTCTTATGATTTCTTCTATTACATTTTTAGTTAATACTCCTTTATTGTAGTCCTGAAGAATTACGGCATCGAATTTTTTAATATTTAATTTAAAAATGGAAATAATTTTCTTTTCAGTATTTTTGTCGATATCGTTTTTTGATTCGCTGTCTATCCTTATCAGATGGTGTGAAGAAGCAATAACCCTCGTCTTGGATGTTGTAGGTCTTTCATCCGAAATAATCAGTCCATCAGTTGATATTTTCTGGTTTCTGAATTCTACTTTCAGTGCCTTTCCTTCTTCATCTTTGCCTATAACACCGATTAAAAACGGATTTGCTCCGAGTGTATTGACATTCAATCCTACATTCGCTGAGCCGCCGAGCCGGTAGAGACTGCGTGTCTTCTCAAATATCTGAACCGGAGCTTCGGGTGATATTCTGACTACATCACCGAGAAAGTATATATCCAGCATTAAATCGCCGATAATACAGATATTTTTTTTCGATACACCGGAAAATACCTTATTTGCTGTTTTCTTAATCATTAACAAATATAATTCTATTAAATTGTTTATTCAATTTAATACGGATATTATATGCAGGACAGTATTCCAGACAGTCTTTGAGAAAACATTACCATTGTCGTTCCCGAGAAAGTCCTCAGATTCCGGCTTGTCATAACAGGAATCCAGAAAAAAAACAATCTTAAGTAATAAATTCCCTCACTCGCGGGAATGATGAAAGACTTTGTTTATAATTTTCACACAGTCTCAGAAGTCGTAGGGATAACAAATTCAATAATTATTCATTACAAACTTTCTACTTTCTGAACATCATATTGATTCTGGGAGTTAATCCGAAAGTAATATTTACTGTATCGAGTTTATATTCCGAAAATTTAGTTGCGTCAAAAAAATCGCTTGCCTTAAACAGACAACGGAAAATAATTTTCGGAAGTTTGCTGTCCGACACTTCCGAGAGGAGCGTTTCCCTTTGTTCCGTTGTGATTTTCTCCTGAAATCCGAAAGATGAGATAATCACCGGAGATTAATAAAGAGCAATTCCGAGACCTTCCAGTTCAAAACCGGATTATTTTATCGGTTCCACTATATTATTTATATTTCCAAGAACGGATTTGATTTTTTCCTATCCTGATACCCTGAATTCTTTCTGTATATCGCGCACCTCATCACCCCAAATATCGTTTTTTAATTCTTAAATTTTATCGGTTAATTCCGATGTTTTTTCTTTTTACTTATGAGATTAAATCTTCTGCTATATAATATTTATATTATTTTAAAAATAATCTAAAACGACGAGAATATAAAATTCAGGAAGTAATCCCCCTGATGCCTTTGTGAGAATAATATTCTTAAACCGTTTGCAAGAAGCATTTTTTGTATATTTACGTTTCCTTTCAGCATCATTTGCGGAATATCGGCATTGGGAAACATAGCAAGGATACTGCCGATATTAAAATAGTTTATCAGTGTGTCTTTTTTCGACTTCGGAATTTCCTGTTTGATTTTTGTAGTATCAATACCTTTAACAAGGGTGTCCTGTCTGACCGGTGATGATATTTTATATAAAGAATCTCCCCTGTAAAGTATCATATCTTTTTCATATTTGTTGTCGCGGAGTTTCAGCACTAAATTATAAGCTCCGCTTTCAAAAGGTACTGTAAGTTTCTTTAATGAATATTGAAGCAAAGCAAAAGGTTTGATTATTATTATTGTTCTTATTCGGTTGATTTCAATTAAATCCTCAATATTTCTGTCGGAAAAAATTCTTTTAAACTCACTGTGAATTACAGAGTCATTTTCGGGGATACGGAGTTCCAGCACTGCCTGATACCTGTCAAATTCAAATTCATCATATTCAAGACTGTCTATAAGTCCCTCGTTGACGGCTCTCCAGTCAACGGTTACCGTTTGCGGGTTAATTCCGAAATTCGAATTGTCAATTTTGATTTCATCAACAGTCAGCATTCTCTCGAAGTTAAGCAAGTCGGGATTTTCTTTTAAAGAAATCACGTTTTTTGCAAAAACTTCCAGTGTCGAGTCATTAACATTCGATTCCCTGTCCTGAAAATAAAAAATCTTATAATCTCCGATTTCTTCATCCCTTAAGGAAATCTTTTTTAATTTCTCCCTGTAGGTCTCGCTTTTTACGACTGCGGTATTAATATAATTTTTTTCCATAAAGGAAAGAATATCAAGGATGTTCAGTTCTTCCCCGGAAATTTTTTCTTTTGATTTTATTTTCTTTGAGACCTGTGTTAAATCGGGAAGGTGACCGAGAACAAATCTCGACGGGTCATTGGACAGTGCCTGAACTGCAAATACATCATAGAAACCTGTTACTTCTTCAAAATATACTTTTGACGAATCCTTGCCGTTTTCTTTTTCGAACATATGTCTGAGCATATATCCGACTTCAAAAGTGTCATCACGAAACGGCTGCGGAAAATTGTAACTCCAGATAATATAAATCAACGAGGTAACAGCGATTAAAAATATCGCAATATATTTCCTGAATCTGAAATACTGTTCAACCGAAACAGGAATTAACAAAATACAGTTTATTACCACATACCTTGAAATCATATTTGTACCGCCCGTTCCGGCAAGTCCCTGAAATATAAGAAGCCCGATTTCTGCTAGATTGTAAATAATAAAAATTTTCTTGAAATCTGTCTCAACCGAGCGGAAGGTTTTATATAAAATCTTCAGAGAGAAAATGGCGGTTAACGGTGCTATGTAAAAAATGAAAGCGGGGTACTGAATTAATCTCTGCATTATCCCGACATTTCTGTAATCTTCATAAATTCTTGCAGTTTCTTTTAGGAAAAATAACGGGTCATTGAAATCAAGATAATTCTGCAGCAGCCACCAAAAAATCGAAATAAAACTTACAGATGCAATTAAAGTATTAGAAAGAATATCTTTGTAAGTTTTCTTTTCTTTAAAGCCGTAATAGATTACCATCAGAACCAAAGTCATACTGAAAAACCATCCTTCATACCTGAATCCGTTTGACAGCATCAGAAATACAGCACTCAAAAGCAGATAATAATTCTTATTTACCTGCCGCCATTTAATAAGATAATAGGCGCCAGCCGTTACAAAAAAGAACATAGCAGATTCAGGTAAACCCGAAAGGCTCAGCCAAACCTGAAACGGGAATATCGAAAATATTATTGCCGACCAGAATGCAGTTTTTCTGTCAGTTGTAATTAAAATTATTTTGTAAAAATAAATCAGAGTTATCGCGGAGAAAATAAAATTTAAAGTTGTTGCTGCCGTGATAATATCCTTGATGAAAAGTATCATAAATCCCGTGAACCAGAAATGAAAGGACAGCCATACTCCGGAATAAATTTTAGGGTCATTAATCCAGTTAAAAGAAATGACCGCGCGGCAGAAATCATCCGCTGACAGCCATCTGTAGCCGTTTGCTAAAATTGAATACTGGAAAAGAAATTTGAGAAGCAGCAGAAATAATATTGAAATAATATCATTGTAAAAACCTTTCAGAATAAAATTTTTTATACGGTGATATCTGAAAATATCAAGTACTGAATTTTTATTCGGTTTCCAGTCAGACATTCGTTTTCTTTAATTTAATACGGAATGTAGTTCCTTTATCAGGAGAAGATTCAAGTAATGTAAGTTTTCCTTTGTGATAATCTTCTATGATTCTTTTTGCAAGAGTCAGTCCGAGACCCCAACCTCTTTTTTTCGTTGAGTATCCCGGTCTGAATATGTCATTTTTTGCTTTTTTGTCTATTCCTTTTCCCGTGTCTGTTAATTCTATTATTACGTCTTTTTCGTTTGAATATATATTAAAATTAATTATTCCGCTGTTCTGCGTAATTGCGTCGAAAGAATTTTTCAGCATGTTTTCTAAAACCCATTCAAACAGGTCTTTGTTTATTTTTGCTTTAATCACTTCGGGTGCATTTATGTCTATGGAGATTTTTTTCGTTACTTTCCCGTCTTTTCCGATAAGATTGGGAATACGGCGTTCAAGATATGAACATACATTCTTAATTAAGGATGTAACATTCTCCTCTTCCAGTTTCGGTCTGGAGCCTATTTTTGAAAATCTGTTTGCAATTTTATTTAACCTGATTGTGTCATTCTCAATCTCGTTCTGGATTTCCTTTATGGTCTCCGGGTCGTTATTTTCATTTTTCAGAATTTCAATCCAGCCCATAAGTGATGAAAGTGGTGTTCCGAGTTGATGTGCCGTCTCCCTCGTCAGCCCTACCCATAAACTGCTCTGCTCGTGTTTCTTAACGTATGAGAAACCTATGTAACCCATCATAATAAAAATAAATCCTATAATGAGTTCGATGTAGGGAAGTAATTTCAGTTGCGTAATCAAATCCGAATCACCGTAATGAACAAGATTTAATATAACTGAATCTTTAAAAGAAACTTTTATAGGAGGTCTTAAATCGGCAAAAGCTTTTGCTTTTTCAATCAGGATTTTACTAATTTCACTCTTTGGCAGTGTAGTGTCAATATCAACATTTCTGAAAAAATCAACCTTGCTGTAATCCTTATCGGTTGCTATGACAGGAAAATTAATCTGTAAAATTATTTCGTTGAATATAAATGCATATTCTCCTGATATATTTGAGGTGTCATTTGCTATGTATTCAATTGAATTTGCGTACAACTGAGCAACCTGTGTTTCTCTGTCTCTTATACTGTCCACGATTACCTGTGTAAAATAAAGAACCAGCAGAGCGAACACAACGCCGCATGTTACAAGAATAATTTTTATTTTAAAAGAACCGAATTTATTCATTACAAATTAAATAATACAGATTTAATTTACAAAAAATTCTCATATTGAAGAAAAAACTGTTACTAATATCGCTTTTTTTTATTTTGCTTGCAAGTATATTTGTATCTGTCTTAATTGGCAGTGTGAATATACCTGTCTCTGAAATTTTCAGATATTTTGCTTCCGAAAATGAAGTGTACCGTAAAATCATATATGAAATACGTCTGCCGAGAGTTCTTAATGCAGTGCTTGTAGGTGCTTCGCTTGCGTGCTCGGGAATTATACTGCAGTCGCTTTTAAAAAATAATCTTGCCGAACCCGGTCTGCTCGGAATATCTTCAGGAGCAGGACTCGGTGCGATTTTAATTTTTATTTTCTCTTCTTCCATTCCGTTTTATTTGGTTACACCTGTATCTTTTGTGTTTGCAATATCCGCTACCTTAATCGTTTTCATCTTAGCCAAGGGTTTAAACTATAAATATACTAATTTTATACATTCAAATAAAATCATCTTGGCAGGTATTGCCATAAATGCATTTTTATCTTCGATAAACGGATTTCTGCTTATTGTAGCGGGAAAAAATGTTTCACAGATTCTTTTCTGGCTCAGCGGCGGACTTGCGGGAAGAGGCTGGGATGAATTTTATATGACTTCCGTTTTTGCGTTAATAGGTCTTACCGCTGCGGTTTTTATGGCGAAAGAACTAAATATACTTTCGCTCGGTGAAGAACTTGCCGTATCGCTCGGATTGAATTTAAAACTCGTGCAAAGATTATCCATAATTATCGCGTCATTGCTTGCTGCATCAGCAGTGGCTGTTGCAGGTATAGTATCTTTCGTCGGATTGATTGTTCCCAATATTTCAAAAATGCTTGTAGGACAGGATTACAGGTATGCCATTCCGTGCAGTATAATTCTCGGAGCGTTGCTGATGGTGTTCGCGGATACAGTTTCAAGACTGATTATATTACCCTCTGAGCTTCCCGCGGGTATAGTAATTTCATTTATTGGTGCTCCTATTTTTATCTGGCTTATTCTAAGAAATAAACAGGAATAAATTTATGAATTTAAATGATACAATAACGGCAATTTCAACTGCATTAACGGAATCCGCAATTTCCGTCATCAGAATCAGCGGTGCTGATGCATTTGCCGTAACAGAAAAAATATTTTTCAAAAAAACTCATCCCCTGAACAAAGCTCATCGGATGAGTAAAAAAACCTTTAGCACCATAGAGGTTAATTCCCATACAATTCATTTCGGTTATATATACGACGGTGAAGAACTGATTGACGAGGTTCTAATATCAATTTTCAAAAAACCAAATTCATATACGGGTGAAGATATAGTCGAAATCTCTTCACATGGCGGAGTATTGAACACACGTAAAATTTTGAGTCTAATATTATCAAAGGGTGTCCGCCATGCTGAACCCGGTGAATTTACTAAACGTGCATTCCTGAACGGCAGACTTGACTTATCTCAGGCAGAGGCGGTAGCCGATTTAATTAAATCGAAAACCGAAGATGCGCATAAATCATCAATTGCACAACTCGAAGGTTCACTTTCGGAATTTATTTCAGGTGTCAGAAAAGATTTAGTAAACGTAATTTCTCTTGTTGAACTCGAACTCGACTTTGCAGAAGAGGATATCGAATTTGTAAAGAAAGAAGAACTGAGAAAGAAAATTATTGAATTAAAGGAAAAATTTCTGCAGATAATTTCGACCTACATAGCAGGCAAGGTAATCCGCGACGGTATCAATCTCGTCATTGCAGGCAGACCTAACAGCGGGAAATCTTCTCTGTTTAATTTCCTTCTGAGTTCTGACCGTGCTATCGTAAGCAATATTCCCGGTACTACGCGCGATTATATTCAGGAAAATATAGTAATCAACGGAATATTGTTTAACCTGATAGATACTGCGGGACTGAGATTCAGTTACGACGAACTGGAAACCGAGGGAGTCAGGCGCACTTATGAGAGAATTAAAGAAGCAGACCTCATACTCTATCTGATTGACAGCACCGGCTCTGAAGAAGAAATCAAAGAAAGTCTTGATTACTACAAAAAGGAATTCAATCCTGAAAAAAGTATTTTATGCTTCTCCAAATCCGACCTTTCACCCAATCATCCAATTATCCAATCATTCAATCATTCAATCATTCAATCACTCAGTATTTCCATCTACCAGCTCTCTACCATTGAAAATTTAAAAAACAAGATGACGGAAAAATTCCGCTATTCAGTTAACCTTGATAAAAAAGGTCTGCTTGTACTTACGAATACACGCCACAAAATCTGCCTCGAAAAAATCATCGAATCACTTGAAAAATCAATTGAATCCATAGATAAAGGAATGTCGGGTGAATTCATCTCACTTGACCTTCGTAATGCAATTCAGTCACTCGGTGAAATCACCGGCGAATTCACAAACGATGAAATTTTAAATCATATATTTGAGAACTTTTGCATCGGAAAGTGAAATTTCTCATCCAATGAACTTATTCATCGGATGAGAAAATACATCTTTTTTGTTTGTCTTTCATTTAATATTGAATATGCTCAGCGTCCGTAAGGTCTTTGAGAGTAAATTCAAAATTTTCCATTTAACATTTAACCTTTAACATTTAACTTTGTACAAATGGGACAAGAATACATAAAGCGCGGAAACGAAAAATACAACATCGGCGATTATAAAGGTGCCATATATGATTACAACATAGCCATTGAATTAAGTCCTGACATACCTGATGCATATATTGACAGGGGACTTGCAAAATACGAACTTAAAGATTACCGCGGTGCCATAAAAGATTACTGCATAGCGATAGAATTGAATCCTGATGATAAGGATGTTTATATTAATAGGGGGCTTGCAAAATCCGAACTCGGTGATTATGCTGGAGCGATATCGGATTATGGTAAAGCAATTGCATTAAATCCATCCTGTGCCGAAGCCTACATAAATAGGGGCAGTACAAAGTCAGAAATCAGAGATTACAAAGGAGCGATTGAAGATTTCAGTAAATCCATCGAAATAAATCCTGATTTTGCGGAAACGTACTATAACAGGGGAAATGCAAAATTCGATATAAGAAATTATTCAGGTGCAATAGACGATTTCAGCGAAGCTATTGACTTGAAACCCGACCTTGCTGATGCCTACATTAACAGGGGAGTAGCAAAAACAAAATTTAAAAACAATGCAGGTGCCGAGGCAGATTACAGTAAAGCCATTGAACTAAAGCCCGATTATACCGTAGCATATTATAACAGGGGAATCTCGAGATATTACCTGAAAAATTATGATGGCTCGATAAGCGATTTCAGTAAAGCCATCGAACTGAGACCTGACCATATCGAAGCGTATGTAAACAGGGCAGCATCAAAATATTATTACAGGAATTATGAAGGTGCAATTAATGATTACAACAAAGCAATTGAAATTAACAGCAATTATGCAAAAGCCTATGCCAACAGGGGAATAATAAAAATAATGTCCGGCAACGACATCAAAGACGGCTGCAAAGACCTTGAAAAGGCAATAAAGTTGGGAGAAACCTCCGAACTGATAAAAGAATACCTAGTCAAATACCGTAAATCCCTTCCACGCAAATAATATAAATAATTCATAATCCGGACAATCCAAAACCAAATTGTTTTTCTAAATAAATCTGTGTAAGTCATTCTAATTTGTATCATCAGTTTCCCCGATGCGTAATGTTTGTATTCCGTGAGATTCCGCTATTCCGCGTCTTTCGCAATCTAATTGATAAAGTTTGTCATTTAGAAAAGAATTTAAGGAGTAACGGATTAATTCTTTATTCTTTATTGAATATGTTCTTTGTTATTTGTTATTTATTTTCGTACTATGAAAATCATTCAAAAAGAAATCACGCTATCACAAAGAAAAAGGGGCTTCCATATTATCACAAACGAAATCCTCGACACCGTTCCCGAAATCAGGGATATCAAAAAAGGAGTCGCCCAGATATTCATAAAACACACCTCTGCTTCACTCACAATAAATGAAAACACCGACCCGACCGTAAGAACCGACTTTGACACCTACTTCAACATTGCTGTTCCCGAAAACGCAAACTACTTCGAGCACACATTCGAAGGCACGGACGATATGACCTCACACATAAAATCTTCCATTCTCGGTAGCAACCTCACCATCCCCGTCACAAACGGCAGATTAAACCTCGGCACATGGCAGGGCATCTACCTCTGCGAGCACCGCAACCGCGGCGGCTCCCGAAAAATCTTCATCACCATCCTCGGCGAATAAATTAAAATATTAATTAATAGGAAATTCCAAATAAATCCTCAGCGGGGTAATATATTTTTAAAACAAATTAGAAATATGAAAACCCGTCGGGGTTATCAATTACTAAACGCTAACCATTAATAACTAATTTACCCGGTCCGGGTACACGTAGTTGGAGTCGAGGCAAAAGGTGTAGTAAATTTCTGTGTGCCCATTCCGTAAATATGTTCCGTAGCATTTAAAATCTTCCCGTCCCGCCGTCAATATCAGATTCTATCCAGTATTCAATTTCGGTCGTGCTCACAACCCACCATTCTCCATGCAGATTTTTATTATAAATCTCATCCCCGTTCGCTGATATCTTTCCGCCGTATCCGTTCAGAATATCACCCCACGGAGGAGGATAACCGGCATCGAATGATAAATCGTAATTATAGGATGCCGTGTACTTTCCTACATGCGTTCCCGTACCGGTTAACGTTAATTCTACAGGTACCGGGTCAGGAAAGGGACTTGGATTTAAAGTTGTTGCTATTCCCTCAAAACTTCTTTTGTAGGGAACAGGTACTTTATCGGAATTGACTGCCGAAATGTCCTGACTTAAATCCTGACATCCGCAGAAAATCAATCCGATAAACAAGAAAAAAAGCATTGAAGTTTTCATTTTCTTCTCCATTTAAATTAAGTAATATTTTTAAATTATCCTGGGGATAAAATTCCGTCTTGGAATATTCAATAATTACAATAAATGGAGTAGTAAGCCCTGAAAAAGTATTTTTTTGGAGTCACATCTAAACATCCCCGAAATATCATTCAACAACCGATGTGCTTTCTATAAAACTAAATAAAATATTTTAATTGTCAAGAATTATTTATTGACCCTCTGAACATCAACTACTAAAAACACATCCGTATTCAGAATATATCTGACTTCCGACGCATATAATCCGCTTGCCGTGCCCGACAAAACTACAAAATATAAATCATTAATCACTTTTAAATGTATGTTCTGCATCCTTAGGGTCGTAACGGTTAATTACAACAATTTCAAAATTATTAGTACCCCGCTTTTGTCAGTTCCTCCATTATCGGAGAAAGTCTCCCTTTCAAAGAACCGTCAAGTTGAACCGCTTTCCTGAAATTCTCTGCCGCTTCCTTATATATCTCGAGTTTCACCTGTGCATATCCCTTCACCGCATAAGCCATTCCAATTCCGCTGTTTAATCTTAGTGCATTGTTCATATCGTTCAGCGCCGCGTTGTATTGCCCGGCGTCCAGTTCCACCATCCCCCTGTTCAGGTAATAGTCCGCTTTGTCCGGCTTCAGTTCGATTGCCTTAGTAAAGTCGTTAATCGCTTTTGAATAATTTTTAATGAACGAATGGCAAAGCCCCCTGTTGAAATACGTTGCCGCAGAGTTCGGGTCAATCTCCAGCGCCCAGTCGAAATCCGCAATTGCCTGCCTGTAATTCTTCTGTAGGTAATATAAAAATCCTCTGCTCTTGTAAAATTCTCCGTTCGACGGCTTCAGTTCAATTGCCTTGCTGTAATCTTCAATCGCTTCTTTATACCGCTTTAAATTTTCCCTGCATACTCCTCTCGCATAAAATATCTGCACCGATTTTCCGTTAAGTTCCGCCGCTTTCGTCAGCAGTTCTTCCGCCGCCGCAAAGTCCGAACTCTCTACCTTGTTGTATGCACTCTTATAGAGTGCCTCCGCCTGTATCTCGTTCGCGTTTCCGTATTCTGGTTTCAGCGTTTTCAGACGTTCAATGTCCTTTAACGCTGCTTCAAAGTCGCCTGCTACAAGGGATGCTCCCGCTCTGTTGTAATAAAATGTTATGCTGTCCGGCAATAGTTCTATCGCTTTCGTGTAATCCTCGATTGCAAGTCTGTATCTGTTCTTCTGCTCGTGTGCGTATCCCCTGCAGAAGTATCCGTATCCGTCCGCCGGATAATCTCTGATGTATCCTGAAAAATATTTTACCGCTTTGTCCGGATTCCCCGAGTTTAATTGTTCCATACCCGCCCTGAATTCCGCATTGCTCCTGTTAATCGCGGCAGTCTTTTTCTCTGATAAAAATGAAAACAGGTAAAACGTCACCGCAACGATTGCCGCAAGCAGTAAAACAATGATAATATAAAAAATCTTCCCTTTCATTTCCCGAAATCTTCTTTATAAATCTCCCTGAATATTTTTCCGAGTTCTTCAGCATCCGTCTCCGCCGCCCGCTTGAATATTTCTACCCACTCTTTTTCGTTTCCCTCCACCGCTTCCGTTAGTATTTTCTTTGCATCAATTTCTGTCTTTGCTCCGAGCCGGAAATAAATTAGTTTTGCCGCCCATTGGTATTGATTGTCTTCGTAATATTCGTTCAGTATGAAGTCAAGCAGTTTCAGCAGTTGATATTTCCTCCCGCCGTCCGCATAAGCAAGCGAAAATAAATATGCAGAGTATTCAGGATTTATTCTTGAAAATACATCGTAAACTTTGATTAGCCGCTTTATGTCCGTCTTGCTTTCAGTTAGTATTTCATTTCCGAAAAAGTAGGGGAGTATCTCTGTTATGCATTTTGCAAAAGGAAACCCGGTCCTGTAATCAGCAAGATGTTTTGCCTCGTGTGTTGCTGTAGAAAGTTTTGTTATTTCATAAGCAATGTTCTTCCTGCTTGCGTCCCTGATCTGTCTGAACACCTCCGCCTCTTCCACAATTGTTCTGATAATTTTATTAATCTCCGCCTCATTCTTAATATAATAATGCGTGTATTTCCGCGTCAGAACTCCCGCTTCCGCCTTTGCGTCCGACAAAAATACTTCCAGTTCCTCCGAGTTCTTTTTCACTACTTCGTTTATCAGCATGCATACAGGAGAATGTTCCGTTATTATTCCCGAAAATAATTCTTTCCCGGCAAATTTATCCATTCTCTCAAGCAGATATACCTTCTCCGAAATTCCTCCCGAACTTATAACGCTTGTCTCGATTATTTTGTATGTGAAAAGGACAGTCCGTTTTAATCCATTCTCAAATTCATTCTCAAGAAGAACGGTCAAAACGGGATATCCGCTTTTCAGCAGTATGTAATTCAGATAATTCGATGCATTCGCTGTTGCAATCCTTCCCGAATCGTTCTCAAATGTCTCTACTAAAACAAAAAATGCTTTTTTAATATCTTCCGGCAGGTTGTTCACGCGGGTGGACTCTTTCGCTCTCAGATAATCCACATCGTTTTTCCAGTCGGGATTGTCGATTCGCTTCGTGTTTAATATTATTATTAAATCCTGTATCCTTGTAGAAAAAAAATCCTCAACCCTTTTAATCTCCGTATTGTCCGGTGTTTCTGTTATGTCGGGAAATTCAAAGTATTTGGTATTCACGAGCAGTCTGTATTTAGGCGACAGGAACTTTCTGTTGAAAATTATATCAATATCCTTGTTCCCGCTGTGCTCTCCTTCTACTGTCACAGGTAGATTTATGAAAGCATTGTTCCCGAGCCGGAGTATGCGCAAATCTTCATAAGCAATTCTGTCTTTCAATCGTCCGTTAACTTCAATTTCCACGTTTTTGAATTCATCAAATGGACTCACGATTATGAAAGCAGGAAAATTCGTCGAAACAAAAATTCCTTCCGGCGGATAAATGATGGTTACTTTGAAATCTTTTGATATGAAAATATATACGGAAAAAGCCGTAAGTATAAATAAAACGGATATTAGTATTATGTATATTTTTTTCATATCAGCATTTCTCTTTTTAAAAATTAACTTTTTCTGTAATAATTATCAGTCCAAATAAAATCGAAGTTTCTTTTTATACTTTCTTACCACTAAAAACAATAAAACAATAAAAAATACATGATTATTTTTTTCGCGATATTTTGCTGTACTGCATTGACCGTGTTCTGAATTGTTTCAATTGGGATGCCGTTTTTCTTTTTACCACTGAGCACACTGAGAACACTTAGAAAAATAATATTTAATATACTCTGCGAAATTCCGCTATTTCGCGTTTTCCGCTTTCTGAATTGTTATAGACAAGATGATTATTTCTTTTACCGCTAAGTTAACTAAGAACAGTTAGAACATATATTCCGTATTCAAAAATTAGTAAAAAAAAGGACGATGTTTGCATCGTCCCGTTGTTTTTTTTAATCTGAAATATGACTATTTCAAATCAGTTACGGTTTTGCAATTATACTTATTTTCAGGTTGAAGTTATCGTAAATCATTTTATCACCGATATCCTTAAAGAATTTTCCCGAAAGGAATTTCAATCCGAATTCCGTTCTGTCAATGTCAAAGTCAGCGTTTGCGTTTAAAACATCATCTTCAATCTTTACGTTTGCAGGGAATGAAATTGATTTTGTTACATCCCTGATAGTAATGTTTCCCGTAATCGAGTGATTGAAATCGGGTTTGGTTGCATTATTTAAAGGTTCAACTTTCGTTATTTCAAATGTGGATAACGGAAATTGTTCGACTGAAAAGAAATCGTCTGATTTCAGATGGTCAACGAGTTTCTTGTTCATTGCTTCGTCTGTTAAATCCAAATCTACAATTGTGTTCATATCAATTTCGAATTTTCCTGCAGTTACATTATCGCCGTCAACTCCAAATTCGCCGTTTTTAAATTCAATTGTTCCGTTATGCTGACCGGTTACTTTCTTACCGAGCCATTCAACTTTGCTGGTTGCTGTGTCGAGTCTGTAAATTTTATTACCTTCCTGAATGGAGGCGGTTTCTTTTTTTTCACCTGTAAGTACGACTTTGTCTGATTTTCCGCATCCTGCTGTTATTAATGCAAATGCGAATATAGTTATTACTAAGATATTTATTTTCTTCATAGTTTTTTACGTTATTTTAGTTATTAAATTGATTATATTTAGAAACAAAATGTTTACTAATATCGTTTCAATCTGAAATTTTTAATAACCTTAAAATTATATACTTATGCAGAATTTTGACCCCAGCAGAGCGATACAGGATTATCTCGTATTCGGTGAATTCGGTGACGTGAATCCTTCCATTACCGATTCATCTACTTATACATTTCTGAGTGCAGATAAGATGGAGGAAATTTTTGAGCGCGAAATCGAAGGATGCTTCCTTTATTCGAGGCACTGGAATCCGAGTGATAAGTATCTTGCTGACGCTCTAGCAAGAATGGAAGATACTGAAGCGGCTCAAGTCTCCGCTTCGGGGATGGGTGCAATTAATTGTACCATATTGCAGATTTGCAGTGCGGGAGATGAAATTGTTTCCAGCCATACAATATACGGCGGAACTTATGCCCTGTTTAAAAATTTTCTGCCGAGGTTCGGGGTTAATACAAAGTTCGTTGATATTACAAATCTCGAGGAAGTTAAAAATGCAATTAACGGTAAGACAAAAATTTTTTACTGTGAAACAATAAGTAATCCGCTGCTCGAAATAGCGAATATCCCCGAACTTTCAAAAATCGCAAAGGAAGCGGGTATTAAACTCGTTGTCGATAATACGTTCAGTCCTATGATAGTCTCGCCGAAACGGCTTGGAGCGGATATCGTAATTCACAGTATGACGAAATATATTAACGGCACAAGCGATTGCGTTGCAGGATGCGTTTGCTCAACTAAGGAATTTATTGATTCTCTCTATGATGTAAATACTGGAGCAAGTATGCTGCTCGGTCCCGTACTGGACAGTTTTCGAGCCTCAAGTATTCTTAAAAATCTTCATTCGCTTCATATCAGAATGCAGAGACACAGCAGGAATGCAATGTATTTTTCGAAGGGATTTCTGAAGTTAGGTGTTAAAGTGTATTATCCCGGCTTGCCTCAGCATAAAGGACACGAACTGATTACCTCGATGATGAATGAAGGTATGGGCTATAGCGGTATGGTGTCTATTGATACGGGAGATGCGGATAAGGCGAAAAAATTAATGGTCAAAATGCAGGAGGAAATGGTAGGATATCTTGCAGTCAGCCTCGGGTATTTTAAAACACTGTTCAGTGCTCCCAGCCATAGCACTTCATCCGAAATTCCGGAGGATGTACAAGAAAAAATCGGTCTTGGTAAAGGTCTTGTAAGATTCTCACTCGGTCTGGATAATGATATTGCAATGAGTTTCGAACGTGTAAAAAAATGCCTGAAGGAAATTGACCTGATTTAATTTTATTGTTACATCACTAATCTCACTAAGTTCACTAAGAAAAAAAATATTTCAAATGCTTCTTTCCAATCTCCGGCTTGGGTAGGTTTTTACTTACTCCGAAACCCCTGCTTCATAAAACAAAATAAAAAAAAATCCTTTACCACTAAACTTACTAAGTTCACAAAGAAAAAAATATTTAGTACTGTTTTATTTTTTAAAGTGCCCTTATTTAACTTGCTATTTTAAATATATGGTCTCAGTGTCAAAAAAATATCAATGCTGCGATTTCTGAATTTCCTTTTTTACAAACATCTAAAACCCCGACTTATCTTTACCTACTTACTACTTTCAACTGTTCCCTTCTCCCTGTCTTCTGCTAACCTCCCTCCAGCGGCTCCCACAACTCTATCTTTACTCCGTCAGGGTCTATTATCCAGCCGAATTTTCCGAATTCGGACTGCTCTATTTCCGGTAATACTTCCACTCCTTTCTCTTTTAGTTCATAGAGTGTTTCAAATAAATTATCCACTATAAAATTTATCATAAATTCACGTCTCGACGGGGAGAAATATTTCGTACTGTTGGGGAAAGGAGTCCATACCGTGTATTGCTCTTTATCCATATTATCTTTCTCCCGCCACTGAAAACAGTAGCCGTAATTTTCGGATTCTATACCGAGATTATCTCTGTACCATTTTCTTGTCCTTCCCGGATTTTTCGTTCTGAAAAATATTCCCCCTATACCTTTAACTTTTGCCATATATTCGTTTTAATACAAAAATAAGTTAGTTCACATAGTATATCAAGTAACAAGTATAGGATAGTCTTTCAGACTTTTACTCAATCCATCCAATTTGAGTCCGGACTTGTCGGGACGAAATCCCGACTTGTAAAACCCACAATAATCCAATCATTCAGTTCATCTGACATTTCTATGTATGAATAAAATACTGTCAGTGATTTTTTGTTTTACGAATTCCTCAAATTTATTTCTGCTGTTTGTATATTTTTTCCATTCGGCAATGACAAGTTTAATATTTACCGAATCCCCCGGAATAAATAATCTATTTGTATAGGATATATTTGATAATTCGGGAAAGAGAATTCCCGATTCATTTTTTATTTCAATAATTTTGATTGAATCTTTCTGTTCAAGATATTTTATAGTTGCAATACTATCAAGCATGCCCATTAATTTTTTTTCGGGAATTTTACCGTATTCTTCGTCTGAAGCAAGTTTCTCTTTCATATAATTAGAAAGTTCATCTATGTTCTCATCAAATGAAAATGCCTGAACAATTTCAATTTTAGTATTATCAATTCCTGAATTCAGTAGTTTCACTTCCATCGTGTCAATTTTGTCCGGCGGGATGTATTTTCCTACAATATAAACTTTCAAATAACGGACTGAATCACTTTCCTGCAGTTGCCAGTTGAGAATGTCGTAATCGGGTTTTTGAAATGATGATTCAAGAAACTGATTTATTCTGCTTTTTTCTCTATTGTGAAGTACCGTTGTATAGAGGAAATAAAAACTCGGTGCCGTCAGCAATATTGAAAAAATCAGTACATAAATAAAAGCTTTGCGTTTCAGTTTGTCATCGATGTATGTTTTTATCGGAAATCTAAGGAATTTCACTATGAGAAATGTTGCAAAACTAATAAAGAAAGTATTAATCAGGAAAAGATAGAATGCGCCAAAAAAATAATTAATATTGCCCGATACAAGTCCGAATCCCGCAGTGCAGAGCGGAGGCATTAAGGCTGTGGCAATTGCAACACCCGGTATTGCTGTTGTTACCCCTTTCCTTGATGCTGCGACTATTCCTGCAACGCCTCCAAAAAATCCTATTAATGCATCAAGAAAAGTGGGCTTTGTTCGTGCAATTATTTCTGTTGTTACGGAGCCGAGAGGAGTAATTGTAAAATAAAATGCACTTGTAATTATACTTATAACAACCGCAATTGTAAAATTCCTTATTCCGCGGAACATCATATCCTTATCCTCAACAGCTATGCCAAATCCGATTCCGAGGATTGGTCCCATCAGCGGGGATATGAGCATAGCACCTATAATTACGGCAGGGGAGTTCGTGTCAAGTCCAATGCAGGTGAGAATTGCGGATGCAATCAGCATCCAGACGTTATATCCTTTTAGATATATGCCTTCCTGAATTGTATCAGCCGATTTTTCGTAATCGGTTGTACTCTTTAAATGAAATACCTCTCTGAAATAATCTGTTACGTTTGTCATCAGTCTAATTTTGCAAAAATAATTTATTTTTGCTATTCATTAATATTTCTTCAATACGTTTTTATTGCTAATTTTGTGGGATAAAAAACTCAACTGATAAACTCAATTCATCGGTTGAGTAAAAAACAAATTCCATCCGATTATCCAATCATCCAATCAATCAACCCTTCTGTGACTAAATTCTATCTTATCAATACCATCTTCCTTATCTCGCCGTAATTACCCGAAATAAGTTTGTAGAAATAAGTTCCGCTAGGTAGATTTCCTGCGTTGAAATCAATCAGATAACTTCCTGCATTTTTATTCTCGTTGACAAGTACCGAAATTTCCTGTCCCAGCATATTATATATTTTTAATGTTGTAAATCCGTTTTTCGGTAAGTCAAACTTGATTTTTGTTACGGGATTAAACGGATTAGGATAATTCTGATGTAAAGCATATTCCGAAGGAATATTCGCTGATTCATTTTTCTTGTTTGTTACTATATCGGCAGTCAGAGAAATATTCGGTCTGTTGCTTTGTATTGAACCTGTTAATAAATCCGTGCATCCGTTCCCTGAAGTTAAATCCTGATGCTGATGTACGGTTCTGCCTGATGATGATGTCGCCGCTACGTAGGAATTCGATGTGTAACTAGTGTTATTAAAACAAATATCTATCAGCAGGCTGTTTACGCCGTCCCATAAATAAGGATAAGGAAGAACGAATGTTTTCCAGCCGGTCTGAAATATATTCTCGTTTGACTGATATACTGTCGTCCAGTTATCAAATACAAAACCCGTGAGAATGTTATTAGTGTAATTTTGTAATTTAATCTCAAATTCATTCATTGTCTGTGAGGCAAAACTTGTAACGTAAAAACTGATTTTGTTAATTATTGCACCGTTTGATGAACCTCCTCCTGCAATTAGTTCACTTGCCGTATACAGCATTTGAGTTCTTGAGTCCATATAAAAAGTATAAAACGGATATCCTGTCCTCAATGTATCGGTTCCGACGTTTATATTACCCGGAGAGGGTTCTCTGCCAAGTATGGTTCCGTTGTCACCTGCAATGAAACCGTTAGTGGGTGAGAAAAATTTTATGGAATTGAGATGACTCGACGTCTTCGTTTGTATTGACCAGTTAGTACCGCTGTTCATTGTGGACAATATAGTACCGTAGTTTCCTGTTGCATAAATTATATTTGTATTTATACATGCAACACATCTTAATTTTTCGGTTGTATTTGAAGTCAGTAAAGTCCAGTTCGCACCCCCGTTTACTGATTTGTAAATTCTGCCTGCATCGCCCGCTATGAAGCCGAGTGTCGAAGATATGAAGTGTACTGAAGACAGAGTGTCGGTTACTATTCTGGCTGATAGAAAATTTGTTCCGCCGTTGGTTGTTCTTACAACATATCCGTAGGTGTCTACAGCCCAGCCTCTGCTTGCATCCAGCATAAACACCTTCGAGGAATAACCCGGCATTGTATAAATATCAAACCAGTGCACTCCGGCATCCGTCGTTTTCGATATGTGTCCATATCCGTTACCTGCATAGCCGACGGTGCCGGAAACAAAACTTATTGATGTTACCGGATATGCGGAAGAGGATGATATTTCAGTCCAGTTATTTCCGCCGTTTACTGTCTTATAGATTTTACTGTTCCTGCATCCTGCAAAACCTGTATTGCCGTTAAAATACAGGCATAGTATATCGGATGATACTGGAAACGGTTTCGATGCCCAGTTCATTCCGCCGTTTGTTGTGTATATTATTTTTCCGTTGTTACCTGCAGCAATGATTTGATTTCCGGATATGAATGCTATATCATTCAGATTTTCAAAGGTCCCGCTGTTCTGAGTTACCCAGTTTATCATTTGCGGATATGAATGAAATAGCGGAAGAAGTGTGATTGTAAAAATTAGAATAATTTTCTTCATATATTCTCCTTTAAAATTTACCTAAATGTCAATAATTCATTTTTAAATATCAATATACTTATATTGGGGTAAGTTTCAGAGGTTTATATCAGAATTCTCCTGTGGAAATTGACTGAAGTGGTGAGTTACATTATCGGAATTTTAATGACAGAATACAGCCATTGAAGATGGTTTATAAAAATTGTATCAGTAGTAAATTTTATTCAGAAATAAAAAATTCAACCTGATTATATATCAAACATTTCCTTATCCCTGTGTTCTGTATCTTCAATAGGGATAGGATAGTTACAACTGAAACAGGCTGTGCAGTAACCCGATTTAGGTGTGGAATAAGGAACTGATTTCAGAAGTGTGTCAAGCGATAAATATTCAAGGGAATCAACTCCCAGGTACTCTTTGATTTTCTCAACATTTCCGTCGTGCTGATATGCAATCAGTTCTTCTTTTGAGGGAAAATCCATCCCGTAAAAACAGGGTGATATAATCGGCGGAGAGGTTATTCTTAAATGAATTTCTTTCGGATTTGCTTTTCGGATTAACTTCACAAGTAATTTTAAGGTATTGCCTCTCACAATTGAATCATCCACAATTACAACTTTTCTGTTTTCGAGTATTCCCTTTATAACAGAAAATTTTGTTTTTAATCTCATTTCACGCTGATTTTGTCCCGGCTGAATGAATGTCCTGCCAACATAGTGGCTTCTGATTAATCCTATTTCGTGCTTGATATTTGTAGTCTTCTTCCTGACTTCGCTGATGTAACCGATTGTAGCGGTGTTTGAAGAGTCAGGGACATTTATGACAATAACTTTCTTTTCTTCTTCATTATCGGGATTGTCTTTATCCGGCGGCGGTTTCTCTATTGCCAGATTACTTCCTATCATTCTCCTTACCTTGTCAACTTTTTCACCGAATATATTGCTGTCCGGTCTGGAAAAGTAAATAAATTCAAATATGCAGTGACTGTGTTTTTTTGCTTCATCGAATCGGTATGATTTAAGATTACCCGATTCGGTTACTTCCCTGTCAATTATTATTATCTCGCCCGGCTTAACATCCCGAATGTAATCGGCATTTATTATGTCGAAAGATGATGTCTCAGATGCAAATACGTAAGAGTTATCAAGTTTTCCCATTGAAAAAGGTCTCACTCCCTGAGGGTCTCTTACGGCAATGAGTTTGTCGTCTGTTAATATACAGATTGAATATGCACCCTTTACTATTCTGAATACATCAACTAATTTTCCTTCAATTTTTTCTTTATTGCTTTTTGCAATCAAATGCAGAATTATTTCACTGTCCGAAGTTGTCTGGAAAATTGTTCCTTCCTGCTGTAGTTTCAACCTTAAGGAATTGGTATTTGTCAAGTTTCCGTTATGAGATAATGCTAGATTTCCTTCCTTGTAAACCACACTGAAAGGCTGAATATTTACTCTCTTGTCGCTTGAACCTGAAGTGGAATACCTGTTGTGACCGATTGCCGAATTTCCCTTTAATTCGTCTTTTAATATTTTTTCTGTAAATATATTTAATGTTAAGCCAAAATCTTTGTGAACATTAAAATGATAACGGTTCTTTTCAGGCTTGAATTCAGATGTAACGATACCGGCTGATTCTTGTCCTCTATGCTGAAGAGCATGAAGCCCGTAGTAAGTCATTATTGCAGCCTGAGGATGATTAAATATCCCGAATACTCCGCAATTCGAATGAACTGATTTAGGAGATTTTGAATTGTAAAACTTTTTTTTCAAATTTATAAGTTGATTATTTCAGTAGAATTCTGATATTATTCGAGAAAATCCATCCGACATTACTTAACCAGCACTCGACTCTGTAATTGCCGGGTCCTTCGTAATCCCATACGGCTCCTGTCCCGCTGAATTTATTCAATATTTTCCCGTTTTTTAGAAGTCGGATTTCCGCATTCTTAGGAACTATGCTTTTAAGAGTAACTCTTTCGTTTGCTGAATTAAGTTTTATTTCTTCTCCTATTCCGTATATTTCTTTGTTGTATTCGGCATAAAATCTGAATCCTTTTGCATCGCCGTAATAATGATTCGAAATGAATGAGCGTCCTTCTTTTAATGCTTTTATAATTTTGTTCTTATCCTTTTCGAAGTTTTCGTTGTTATCTTTTTTTATTTCTTCATCCAGTATGACATTTGTTCTGATGGATTTGAATAAGACTTTGTAGGGAAAAACTTCAACATAAAATCCGAGAAAATTCTGTTTGTGTGCATGTGCGTCAACTGAGCCGATTGCAGAAATTTTTCTTTTAAGATTAAGTTTATCCCACATTTCGACTGCTTCTCTGTCCGGTGCTATGAGTGATTTAAGAGGATGCAGAAACCTCTGGATTTTATTCTTATCATTTAATCCTTCTACCCATTCACTCATATGATTCCAGATTTCTATTCCGTCAAAGTCTTCAGATTCCCACGTCGTCCATGGGAAAGGCGGATGCTGGGGAAAGTGATTACGCTTTTCATAGGGATGCGCAATAAATCCCGTTCCTCCGGCTTCTTTTACCAGTCTGACGTATTCTGTTGCAGGCATTTTACAGCCTGTCTCTCCATTCCCAATATTCTCGAAGTTACCGGGCAATAAATCCGTTCCGAAAACAAGATAGTGATTTTTGTTTTCAATGTCATTGATTTCGTATCCGATAATCAGCATAGTATCACCGTAGTATTTCTCGTATCCTGCTTTCTTGGCTTCTATCGTATTATGGTCTGTTAATATAATGTAGTCCAGCCCAAGTTCTTCTGCATATCCGGCAATTTCGTCGGGTTTTCCCGTTCCATCTGAGAATATTGAATGTATATGTATGGCACCGGAATATATGTACATTATATAATGACTGTTTTAGTTATTGAAAGCATTTTTAAAAATTTTTTTATTCTCTTTATTTTTGCCTTTTCTGTTTTTGTGAAATTTATCATACTTCATCATTTCCTTAAGAAATTCTTTTTCTTTGGATGATATTTTATCAGGAACGTTAATGTCAACTCTGATTAACTGGTCGCCTCTGCCGTGGCTGTCTAAATGTTTTATTCCTTTTTCTTTCATTCTTAAAATAGAGCCGGCACTGGTTCCCGGTTCAATTTTTAAATTAACATTTCCCTTTAACGTCGGAACAATTATTTCGCTGCCTAATACCGCTTCGGGGTAACTGATTGTGAGGTCGAATATTATATCGTCTCCATCGCGTATGAAATATTCATGCTGCTCTTCTTCTATTATTATGTGTAAATCTCCCGAAGTTCCGCCTCTCATTCCTGAGTCGCCCTGCCCGCGAAGCGGAATGTAATTGCCTTCTACAACTCCCGGAGGTATCTTTACTTTTACAGTTGAAGTGGTTTTTATTCTGCCGGAACCTGAACATTTCTCGCATTTTTCTTTTACAATTTTTCCTTCACCGTTGCAGTAAGGGCATTCGGTTACATTTACTATCTGCCCGAATATGGAATTAGATACTGTCCGCTTTTCGCCCGTGCCTCCGCAGTTTGAGCAACTTACATATGCACTTGCTGATTTTGCTCCGGTTCCGCTGCATACATTACAGGTTTTGAACTTATTGTATTCAACTGTTTTTTCAGTTCCTTCGGCTATTTCCTCAAGTGTTAACTTTACAGTTTTTTTTATATCGTTGCCCGGTACTCCTTTTTGCCTTTGCCTCCTTGAACTTCTTCCGCCGCTGAAAAAATCGTCGAATATGCTGCCGCCGAATCCGAATATGTCTCCAAATCTAGAAAATATATCGTTTATATCTCCGAACCCTTGAAAACCGGATGAATTCAAGCCCTCATGACCGAATCTGTCGTACTGGCTTCTCTTATGAGGGTCAGATAATACTTCGTAGGCTTCCGCAAGTTCTTTGAATTTTTCTTCCGCCGATTTATCGCCCGGATTCCTGTCAGGATGAAATTTCATTGCAAGTTTTCTGTAGGCACTTTTTATCTCGGCAGATGAAGCTGTTCTGTCAACTTCAAGTATTTCGTAATAATCACGCTTGGTCATTACTGTCTTTTATTTGGTCGTCATTTTCCGTTTTAGATGATACTAGTACTTTCGAATGTCGTATGATTTTGTCTTTTAGATAATATCCCTTTTCAACAACTTCTACTACTGTATGCGGAGGAACATCCGGAGTTGGTATCTGAAGTAATGCATCACAGGTATCAACATTAAACTCTTTGCCGAGTACATCAATCTCTTTTAAACCCTGTGATTCGAGAATTTTATTGAATTTATTGGCTATTGATATTATTCCTGTTTTTAAAGTCTCAAAATCTTTTGTTTCGCCTTTTTCAATTGATTCAACTGAACGGTTCATATCATCAAGCACCGGAAGTAATTCTTTTACAAGATTTTCAGATGCATATTTAAGATAATTGCTTATTTCGTTTTCGGTTCTTTTTTTATAATTGTCAAATTCTGCCGCTAATCTTAATAATGATTCTTTGGTTTTAGAGAGTTCTTCTTTCAAGTAATCTGTCTCTGCTAATCCCGATTCCGGTTTTTTATTTTCCTTTTTTTCCGGCATCTCTTTTTGTTTGTGATTGTGTTTCGTCATAAAATTACCTTTTCTTGATTATTTATATATCTCTGAAAATAATTTTGATGTGTATTCAAGAAGTGAAACCATTTTGGAATAATTTATTCTTCTCGGACCGATTATGCCTAAATTTCCCTTTATATCTCCGATATTATAAGTTGTACATATTATACTGTAATCTTTCAGCTTTTTATCTTCATTTTCATTTCCGATTTTTATGTTTACTTCACCTTCGAAAGGATGTATGTTCTGGAAGATATGAATAACAAGGTTTTTGTTTTCTGCCAACTCAATAATACTTTTTAAATTTTTCGGGTCATCAAATTCTGGTTGCGATAAAACTTCGCCTGTTCCTGCTATATAAATATTGTCACCCTTTTCTTCATCACTGAACATCTTGTCTATGGAGTTTATAAATATCTGATATAATTCCGGTTCATCATTTCTTAATCCGCCGATTCGTTCGGCAAAAGTATCTCTTATTTCTTTCAGAGATAAACCGCTTAATTTTTCGTTCAGTACACCTGTAATTTTTTCTATCTTGTTTCGGCTTATCTCGGAATCAATTTCCATAAGGATGGTCCTGACAAATCCTGCTTTGATGTTTATGACAACAAGTATTCTGATTGAAGAGATCTGTATCATTTCCATCCGTTCGAAGATGCCGGAATCCAGAAATGGCTGAGTTACAATAGATAATTGTTTGGAAATTTTACCGAGTATTTTAGAAGTCTCTTTATATAAATCTTCCTCTTCAGGTTTGGAGAATTTTATATCTTCAAACTGGTTTTTTATGAATTCTATTTCGTTACTGTTTAGTTTTTTTTTGCCCATTAGATTGTCGACATATATTCTTAAACCTTTATCCGTAGGTATTCTGCCTGCTGAGGTATGTGGCGTTTTTAATAATTCCATATCTTCAAGGTCGCTCATTACATTCCTGATTGTCGCGGAGGAAACATTTAAATCCGTCTTCTTCGATATCTCACGTGAACCGACAGGTATCGCATAACGGATAAAATTTTCTACAATATATTTTAATATTTCTTTTTCTCTATGTGATAATTGTTCGTACATATTTCTAACAGAATATATAATTTAACAAAATCATCAATTTTATTAAATCCATAAATTAAAACAAATTTAATTCTAGAAAGTTCTTATCCGACAGTTAAGACTACGAAAGTTATTGTATAAGTTATTCTTATGCAAGTTATGTTCTTTAAATAAATTTTATTGTCTCGGAAAAATAAAGAACATACTTTTGTTGTCTATTCTTCAATTCGAAAAAATCCTTAATTGCTGAAGAATTTTCTGAAAAAACCGGATATCATTAATCCCGCATAAAGGAGGGGATACAATATAATATTGTAATGAAATTTTTTAAAATATTTCAGGCAGTCTTTATTCCACAGTGAAATCATATAAGCCCTGTTTTTATAAACACTGACTCCTTTTCTGTGTTTAATTTTTGCTTTCGGAAAGAAAATTATTTTATGCCCGGCAAGACTTATTTTTTTACAAACGTCCACGTCACTGTAAAACATATCATAACGCTCGTCCAGATAATCCGCTTCTTCAAGGATTTTTCTATTAAACATCAGTGCCGCACCCATCGGTTGTTCTACTTCCGCTTCTTCGTTATGTGAAAAGTAGTTCATTTTCCAGCGTGAGAACAAACGGCTGTTCGGAAATAATTTCGAAAGCAGAAGTATTTCGAAAAAAATATCCCTATATTTAGGAAAACACCGCACTGATTTTTGTATTTCGCTTTCTCTGAATAAAAGCTGCGGAGCTATTATCCCGGCTTGCTTCTCGTTTTCCAGCTTTATAACTAATTCTACTAAAGCATCACTTATAATTTCCGTGTCGGGATTTAGTAAAAATATATATCGTCCTTTTGCTTTTCTTAACCCTAAATTCGCTCCTCTGGTAAAACCGAGATTTTCATCGTTGGCGATTATTTTAACATCATCTTCTATTAGTTCTATGAAACTTTTTACGACCTTGACAGTATTGTCAGATGAAGCATTGTCAACTATAATGGTCTCTATTCTTCCGAGCGGTTCGTTTTCTTCGTTTGCATATATAGACCTTAAACATTCGGCTATCTCTTCCTCATTGTTCCAGGTTACTATTACTATTGAAAGTTTTAGTACTTTTTTCAATTATTGTTTAGCCTTTTTACTATTATTGTGTTTTTTAAATAATGTCTGTCATCTCGTTCAGGATAATCAAGCATATAGTGTAGTCCTCTCGATTCCTTTCGTTTCATTGCTGATTTTATTATTATATATGCAACTGTGACAAGATTGCGTAATTCGAGTAATTCGACATTAACTCTTGTCTTTTTATAGAATTCCTTGATTTCATCCTTCATCATTTTTATTCGTCTCAGCGCCCGTTTTAGTCTGTAAGAATTTCTGACGATTCCTACGTAATCTCCCATTATCTCTTTGATTTCCCTTTTGTTATGCCTGATTAATATCCATTCTTCTGCATTAACTGTTCCTTTATCATCCCAGTTCATTATGGCATTATGTATTTCCTTGAGATTGCTGTTATTTCCCTCTCTGTAGGACTTCTCATTCTTAATTGAATTATAAATCGCATCGGAAAAGACAACCGCCTCGAGTAATGAATTTGATGCGAGCCGGTTGGCACCGTGAACCCCTGTCATCGTTACTTCTCCGCAGGCATAAAGATTCTTGATGTTTGTTTTTCCCTCCAGGTCTGTTTTGATTCCTCCGCAGGCATAATGTGCCGCAGGAACAACCGGTATCATTTCTTTCGTAATGTCTATACCGCGTTTCAAACATTGTTCGTATATGTTCGGAAAATTATTTCTTATGTTGTCTTTATCTATCGCTGATAAATCCAGATAAACAAAGTTTTCGCCGCGTTTTTTTAACTCGTTGTCAATTGCACGAGCTACGATGTCCCTGGGGGCAAGCGATTTCCGTTTGTCGTATTTGTGCATGAATTCCTTATCGTCTTTTGTCTTTAGAACTGCACCCGCACCTCTTACTGCCTCGGAAATTAAAAACACCTGTGTATCATCTTCAATCTCCTTTTCATATAAAGATGTCGGATGAAACTGTACGAATTCCATATTTACAAGTTCACATCCTGCCCTGTATCCCATTGCAAAGCCGTCTCCTGTTGCTATTGCAGGATTGGTCGTGTGTAAATAAACCTGCCCCAGTCCGCCTGTTGCAATTATGGTTTTTCCGGCTATTATTTTTTCAACTTTAAGGGATTTTATATCATAAGCGTAAATTCCATAACATACTTTTTTATTCTTATACTTTCCCGTTAGTTCGGGTTTTATGTTTCTGTGAGTTAACAGGTCTATTGAAAACCAGTATTCAAGTACACTGATGTTTTTCTCTTTTGCTATATCGTGCAGCAACGCCCGCTCAATTTCTTTGCCTGTCAAGTCTTTCGCATGTACAATTCTGTTTCTTGTATGCCCGCCTTCTTTTCCGAGTTTCAGTTTGCCGTTTTCTTTCGTAAATCTTACACCCAGTTCAATTAATTCATTAATTGATACCGGTCCTTCTTTTACTATTTTTTCAACCGTTTCGTATTTGCATAATCCTCCGCCTGCACCTATCGTGTCGGTTATATGCATTTCGAAATTATCGTCTTCTCCAAGTACAGACGCAATTCCTCCCTGTGCATAGTTTGTGTTGGACTCTGCTTTGCGTTTCTTTGTTATTATGATTACTTTGCCTAATTCACTTAATTTAAGTGCAAGTGATAATCCTGCAATTCCGCTCCCTACAATTAAATAATCAGTTATCATCAGAAGATAAATATTTTTTAAAGTTCCAAAAGTTTGAAAATTCCTACAGTTTAAAAGTTCTTAATGTTAAAAAAGTTCCTAAAGTTATTAAAGTTTTTATTTACTTTTTCTCTTAGTGTCTCTGGAAGAAAATTTTTAAAATCTCTTCATCATCTTTTCGTTTTTGCGTGAAAAAATCATCGCATACATTCCTGATTTTTAATTCATAAACCGGTCGAGCCGGAAAATCTCGCTGGTTACTACGCTCCAGCGTAGCAACCAAAATTCCTTGCCATCTTGCACAGAATTTGAAAACTAATGGAATAATCCGGCATAGCCAATATCAAAATGTTTATATATAAAAAAAATTCCGTGTTATTCAGTGTCATTCTGTGTATTCCGTGCTTCTTATAAGTAATGCTTGTATTCATCGAGTTTCAGTTGTTCAGCGTTTTCTGCGGTCTAATATCTATAAAAAACCCGTACAAAATCACTTCATACGGGTTTTCTGCTCTCTGTTTTTTAAATTACATTACTTCCTTTATTCTCTTAATCGCTTCCTTGATATTATCTCTGGAATTTGCATAAGAGAACCTCAGATATCCTTCTCCGTAAGCGCCGAATGATGTTCCCGCTAATGAAGCAACACCTGCCTTGTACAGCAGATGGTCCTGCAAATCTTTCGACTTGTAGCCCGTCTTCGATATATTCGGGAATGCATAAAATGCTCCGTGCGGCATTATACAGGAAAATCCCGGAATTGTATTCAAACCTTCAATAATGATTTCTCTTCTTGCCATGAATTCTTCACGCATCTTGTCAACGGAATCCTGCGGACCTGTCAGCGCCTCTATACACGCTTTCTGTACGAATGTGTTAGTGCAGGATACGCTGTTAGTTACGAGTTTCGCAATGTGCGGGGCAAGGTCCTTGTTCATTACACCGAATCCTGCTCTCCATCCTGTCATTGCGTAATATTTTGAATATCCGTCTAATATTATCGTTCTTTCCTTGAATCCGTCAACCTGTGCAATGCTGAAATGCTCGCCTTCAAATATTAATCTGCTGTATATCTCGTCGTTCAGTATCCAGATGTCCTTGTCTTTCAGTACTTCCGCAATCTTTAATATATCGTCTTTTGTCAATACTCCGCCGGTTGGATTGTGCGGTGTATTCATTATAACCATCTTCGTTTTGTCGGTGATTAACTTTTTGAATTCATCTATGTCAAATGCAAAACCTTTTTCTTCTTTTAATGGAATTGGTACTGCTTTGCCGCCTATGAAATTTATCATTGATTCGTATATCGGGAATCCGGGATTCGGATATATTACTTCGTCTCCTTCATCAACAAGTGCGAGTATTGCAAAAAACATTACCGGTTTTCCGCCCGGCATCATTACAACTTCTTCAGGAATAAAATTTAATCCGCGTGTTCTTGACATGTAATCCGCTATAGTCTGTCTCAGTTCCGGCAATCCGGGTGAGGGATTGTAGTGCGTAAATCCCTTTTTCAGTGCATCTATTGCGGCTTCGCTTATATTCGCAGGAGTGTCAAAATCCGGCTCTCCGATTTCAAGGTGGATGATGCTCTTTCCTTCTGCTTCAAGTTTTTTTGCTTTGGCTAATACCTCGAATGCTGTTTCAGTTCCGAGATTCGCCATTCTTTTTGCGTATTTCATAACAATTTATTTAAATTTTTAAAATATAAGAATTTAATAAAAGTAACCGATTATTGATTTATGATAATATGCTAATACCTGTTTCATTATTCAATAACAAACGAAAGGGACAATCCGTTTAAATTCTAAATGTTAAAAGACGAAATTCTCCGGAGTTTTTATGTCCGGTATTCTTTCTTTTCCGAATGTATACGGATTTTCTTTTTATATTTGTATCTTGCAAACTTTTGCCACTTCTCCTGCTTCTCCCGTTCCCTCTGACATTCTTCCCCCTTCGATAACTATATTCTATAATTAGCTTTTAAAAAAACTCTTACTACTGTCAACTAGCTACTGGAGTGTGGGCGATTAAGGATTCGAACCTCAGACCCCTTCGGTGTAAACGAAGTGCTCTAACCAACTGAGCTAATCGCCCAAAGAACTATTAAGATACACTAAATATAATTTTTTTTCAAATCATTAATTGATTTTACTGGTCTCTGAATTCCTTGTCGATTACTGTAATTTCACCCGGGTAAGTCATCAGTCCGAGAAATGTTTCAACTGTTGGTTTGACTTTTAGAGACAGACGTGAAGATGAGCCGTTCTGTCCCCCTAATGCAAGCGCCAGATTAATTAAGTCCTCATATCCGCTGCTGCTGAAAAATTTGAATAAATCAAGTGATATCCCGACAGGGATAGTTGTTTCCTGTCCCACGCCGGGTACATTGATGTTCTGAACCGCTCCGTTGATTGTCTCTGTGTTGTCTATCAATAATCTCCAGTCAAGATTTTTTATCAGAGCAGATGATTCTTTTGTTCCGCCTGTTCCGTCATTGGGATTCTTTGCAAGTACATTTAATGTAAAGTTTGCAGGCATTTCGTTTTTTGCAAATGCGGATGTTAATTTTATTATATCCATCGCACTTAGGTTGTTTATGCTGGATATGCTTTTCAGATTTACACCGGCGAGACTGAATCCGTCAACGGAACCCAGTTTAAATTTAAGTCTCTGTGCATTTGTGATGGCATTATATACCGAACAACTGTGTATTAACAGTGCAACTGCAAGGATTGAAATTAGTAATGTAATTTTTTTCATGTTAATTGTGTTTTAATGATTAAATAAAAATGCTTAACTAATTTATGTATTCCGAAATTTCCGAAATTTACGATTTACTCTTTCCTTTAAATCTTAATAAAATAAAATTTATTGATAATTTAATCAAATTTAAAGGAAAAATTATTGACGCAGGATGTGCCTCAGGTGAACTGAGTATCGAATTATCGAAAAAGGGATATGACCTGACAGGTATAGATCTGGACAATGATATGATTGAAATCGCAAAATCTCGTGCCGGAAACAACAAAATCAGATTCATCAGCGGCAGCATATCAGAAATAATTACGCTGGTGGCTGAAAATAATTTTGATTCGATTTTATGCTGGGGAAATACTCTCCCGCATTTAAAAAATGAAAATGAAATAAAAAAATTTATATCAGGTTCTTATTCCTTATTAAATTCAGGCGGTGTAATATCTATACAACTTATGAATTATGAAAAGATTATTAATGAAAAAATCAAAAATCTGCCCGTTAAAAAAACTGACGATTTTATTTTCAAAAGGGAATATGAAATTCTTGACTCCGGATATTTGAAATTTATTACAGAAGTTTTTATAAAAAGATCCGGTAAAACATTAAAAAATTACGCTATGCACTATCCCGTATTACAATCTGCCCTGAAAAAGTTCTTGATTGAAACTGGTTTTACAGAAATAATCACTTACTCTGATTTCAATTTTTCGGAATTTACCGGGAATGAAATCTCCTACATCATAAACGGTATGAAACATAACTTATAATTTATAAACCGGTAAAACTGGAATCAAAACGCTTTTTTTTCAAACATTTTAGTTTACTTTATCCTCCTTTGGAGGGAGTATGGGGAGTATTGTCTTATTACTTCTCACTTATAATTTCCTATGTCATTTTGCGAAGAATTTTACAACTAAAAGAGGAATTATAAATATTTCAGTATTCTTACTGTTAATTCATTATTAATATTTCCTGTATTAACCGCAGCCGTAGGTTCAAATACAATTACATGTGCTTCATCTTCTGCACTTGAACGGTGCTCTACACCTTTCGGAACAATCAGAAATTCATTTTCGCCAATTTCTACCTCTCTCTCCCCGCGAAACTGCATCTTAAACTTACCTTTAATTACAAAAAACAGTTCGTCTTCATTCTCGTGCAAATGCCGGATGAAATCTCCTTTAAACTTTACAAATTTAACATGCTGACCGTTTAGTTCTCCTACGATTTTTGAACTCCAGTAGTTGGTAAATAACGAGAACTTCTCAATAACATTTACTTTTTCCATAAATGATTTATTTATTTCTTTAAATTAAAAATAAATTTTCAATTTGATAATATAAAATGTCAAAATATTTTAATAAATTTAAAACCGGTTTCAACAAATGACTATATCTGTAACAGTCTTAACTTCAGTTAAAACTTAGTGAATAAAAGTTGTGAATGGGAAAATGATTATAAAGGTTTACCGTCTTGTTTTCAATGTATGTCTTGATTCCTCGGGACTACGGCTTGGAAACTGTGAATTAAGGTTCAAATGATTAACAACGGAAAAAA
Organism: Ignavibacteria bacterium; assembly: GCA_016929695.1. Lineage (GTDB taxonomy): Bacteria > Bacteroidota > Ignavibacteria > Tepidaquicellales > Tepidaquicellaceae > Tepidaquicella. The sequence goes on along the minus strand of JAFGII010000051.1, from coordinate 65,852 downwards.
AAATGCGCTGAAGGGAGATTTTATTTTTACTATTTTCAAAAAAAACATATATGTCCGAAAAAACAATAAAATTAAAAGACAGGAAAATTATTTGCGAAAATACAATAGGTATATGGTTTGACAGGTTGGGAGTGGAATATGATTACGAACCGGGGCAATATGCAAAAATTACACTGCTCGAACCGAAATATAACGACGAAGAAGGAAATTCAAGATTGTTTTCAATTGCAAATGCACCTACGAGAAAAGATGTACTAATGTTTTCCACAAGGGCGCTGGATTCAGCATTCAATAAAAACATTCTTGAACTTCCACTCGGAACTCCTGCTTTAATAGGCGAACCCGGAGGTAATACTAATCTGCATAAAGACACATCTGTACCTGCAGTTTTTTTAATCGGCGGTATAGGAATTACTCCCGTGAGATGTATGGTCGAATATTCAGTTATTGAAAATCTTCCCTATCAGATGATTTTGTTTTATGCAAATAAGAAGAAATCTATGATGACTTTTTATGATGAATTTATTGAATGGGCAAAAGTAAAAAAAGATTTTACTTTTGTACCTGCAGTCGAAGAACCGGAGGAAGACTGGTCTGGTGAGAAAGGTTACATAACAGAAGAAATAATCAAAAGATATTTATATGACTGGAGTAAACCGGTGTTTTACATAGTCGGACCTCCTAAGATGGTTGACAGTATGGAATCAATTCTGTTAAAAAACAGTGTAAATCCCGGACAAATTAAACTTGAAAGATTCGGATAATTTTTAAAAACTAATTTTTTTTAAATGGAAACAGTAAAAAGGTTTAATAATCGTGCTGAATATTATGTGAAATACAGGCCTGAATATCCTGAAGGAATTATCGGTATCCTTGAAAAAGAAATTCATTTCGATGAAAGTAAAGATATAGCGGATATCGGAAGCGGTACAGGTATCCTTTCAAAACTGTTCGCGAGAAACGGGAATATAGTTTTTGGGGTTGAACCAAATGAAGAAATGCGGACAAAAGCTGAAAAACTGATGTTCTCTTATTTTAATTTTATTTCGGTTAATGGTACTGCAGAAAACACAACTCTTGCTGATTCAAGTGTTGATATAATCACAGCCGCACAGGCATATCATTGGTTTAATGCTCCGAAAACAAAGCAGGAATTTAAAAGAATTCTGAGAAATAACGGCTACGTGGTGATTATTTTTAATGTTAGAAAAAATAATACACCTTTTATGAAAGCTTATAATAAATTGCAGGAGAATCTGAAAACAGATTTCAAAAAAGTCAGACTTGAAAATGTGAAGGGAAATCATATTGTGAATTTCTTCGATAATTTGAAAATTAAAAAGAAACAATTAGATAATTTACAGGAACTTGATTTCCTGTCATTGAAAGGCAGGTTATTGTCCTGTTCATACGTTCCGCTTGAAGGTTCTGAAAACAATAGAGTTTTGAAAGAACTTAAAAAGATTTTTGATACTTACAGTGTTAAGGGGAAAATAAAAATCGAATATAAAACAGATATTTATATAGGAAAATTCAAGTGAAAAAATCAATCTTTATATTATTAAATATTCTACTGGTTGTTTCTTTATCGTTTTCTCAGAGTGATATTGAGGGAAAATGGGAAGGGAAGATACTACTACCGGGAATGGAATTCGATATTGTGACGGATTTTACAAAATCTGATACAGGATATACCGGACTGATAGACATTATACAGCAATCTGCTATTGACTTGCCGTTGCAGAATATCGTATTTTTACACCCTGAAATACAATTCGAACTTGCGACACCTGCTGCAACTGCATATTTCTCAGGTTCTTTAGTTACTACCGATTCGATATCAGGAGAATTTAAACAGGCAGGATTCAGTTCGGTTTTTTATCTTATTAGGTACAGGGGAAAAGTAGAAACAGAAGTTGAAGAAAATCTGCCTTATACTTCGGAAGAAATAAGTTTTAATAATGCTGACAATTATTTTGCAGGGACACTTACATTACCGGATTATAAGGGCAGACATCCTGCTGTTATATTAATAACCGGTAGCGGAGCCCAGGACAGGGATGAAAATATATTCGGTTTTAAAATTTTTAAGATTATTGCAGACCATTTTACACGGAATGGTTTTGCCGTTTTGAGATATGATGACAGAAATACAGGTAAGTCAAAAGGTACTCCTGTCGATTCTTCCACAACTGAAGACTTTGCGGAGGATGTAAGTTGTGCTGTTGATTTTCTGAAAACAAGAAATGATATAAACCCGCTTAATATTGGATTGCTGGGACACAGCGAAGGAGGAATTGTTGCTCCTATCGTTGCGGCAAAAAGGAACGATATAGCATTTATTGTTTTGATGGCAGGGACTGCAGTTCCCGGTAAAGATGTGATTATTGAGCAGACAAAAAAAATCAAGCAAACATCGGGTGATTCGGATGAAGAGATTAATTCAACACTCGAATTATTGAACGATGCTATTAAATGCAACGAAACAGATTCGGGATGGGAAGAACTCGAAACTAAATTGAAAAATACAATCGAGAAAGGATACAATGAATTATCCGATGAAGAGAAAAGTAAGATTGACAATAAAGAAGAATTTATAAATACTAATGCAAAGGGATTCATTCATTCCTTCAACAGTCCGTGGATGAAATATTTTCTGTTCTTTAATCCGCAGACAATAATTGAAAAAGTCAATTCTCCCGTACTTGCATTATTCGGAGGTCTTGATTTACAGGTCCTCGAATCTCAGAATCTGGAGCCGATGAGAAACGCACTTTCCGGAACAGGTAAAATTGATTATATCATAAAAACTTTTGAAAAAGCAAACCACCTGTTTCAGGAAGCAGAAACAGGCAATCCTTCCGAGTATAGTAGTCTGAAGAAAGAATTTATTCCCGGATTTCTTGAATATATAACGGAATGGATGCTTAAGTATGTTTCCCCTTCAAGATAATTTATTAATTCAAATTTTAATATATGAAAACTATTATAGAACCCTTCAGAATTAAAACCGTAGAATATGTAAAAACTACGACACAGGAAGAAAGAGAAGAAATTTTAAAAAAAGCATATTACAATACATTCCTGATACCTGCAGAAGATGTATTAATAGATTTACTTACAGACAGCGGTACTTCGGCTATGAGTGCCAAACAATGGGCTGCAGTAATGGACGGTGATGAGTCTTATGCAGGTTCAAAAAGTTATTTTAAATTTGAAAAAATTACAAAAAAGATATTTGGATTTAAACATATAATTCCCGTTCATCAGGGCAGGGCAGCGGAAAGAATCCTGTTCACGATGATTTTGAGTGATATTGATTCAGACGGACGATTTATTAATGCTGGAAAAGGGAAGTTTATTCCTAGCAATAATCACTTCGATACTACACGCGCGAATATTGAATTTAACGGTGCTGAAGCAGTTGACCTTGTTATTGAAGAAGGTAAACATCCGGAAGTTATTCATCCTTTTAAAGGAAATATGGATATAGAAAAACTGAAAGCATTTATTAAAGAAAAAGGCGCTAAAAATATTCCTGTATGTATGATTACTGTAACGAATAATACAGGGGGCGGTCAGCCTGTTTCAATGGAAAATATTCGAATGATAAGTAAAATCTGTAATGAAAATAAAATTCCCTTTTTTATTGATGCCTGCAGATTCGCTGAAAATGCTTACTTTATAAAAATCCGTGAGAAAGGATACGAAAACAAATCCATTCTTGAAATATGCAATGAAATGTTTTCATATGCAGACGGATGTACAATGAGTGCCAAAAAAGATGCCTTTGCCAATATCGGAGGATTCCTCGCTATAAATAATGACGAATGGTATGTTAACAGTAAAAATCTTTTGATTATTACCGAAGGGTATGAAACATACGGAGGACTTTCCGGAAGGGATATGGAGGCAATTGCACAGGGACTTGATGAAATTCTCGACGAAAGTTATTTGCATTACAGAATATATTCAACGAAATATTTAGGCGAAAAATTGCTCGCGAATAATATTCCAATAATTCAACCGACAGGAGGTCATGCAATTTATGTTGATGCTAAGAATTTCCTGCCGCATATACCTCCCGAACAATTTCCGGGTCAGGCTCTTTCTGTGGAACTATACAGATACGGCGGCATCAGAGCGGTAGAAATCGGAAGCGTTATGTTTGCCAGATATGACAAGGACGGTAAAATGATTCCCGCAGATATGGAACTCGTCCGGCTCGCTATTCCGAGAAGGGTCTACACGCAAAGCCACATTGATTATGTAGCGGAAATTTTCTGTGAAATAAACAAGAATAAAAATAAAATAAAAGGCGTAAAAATAATAGAAGAACCGAAATTTTTAAGACACTTTACGGCAAAATTTGCTCCGGTTGACTAAGCAAAAGTTATTCTGAAGATTGAACCCTTTTTTATTTTTTCACTTTTTACGAAGTTCCTGCTTCTAAACAAAGGTATTAACAGGTTAAAGCTTCTGTCATTTTATTAATCCTTCATTAATGGCATAACAGGTTAGTCCTTCTATGGAACTGATATTTAATTTTTTCTTTATATTATGGCGGTGGGTCTCGATGGTTCTAAGACTGAGAGATAATTTATCCGATATATCCTTATTAGACAATCCGTTAATAACGCAGATTAGTACTTCAATTTCTCTTTCGGTTAGTTTGTTATCATGATAATTCATGCGTACATTTTTCTTTTTCACCGTGTGTTTCTTATTATTAATTTCAGATGTTTTTAAACCGTTATATATTTCACCTCTCAAAACAGTTTCAATCGCATTTTTTAGTTCTTCCGGGAGTATATCCTTTAAAATTAATCCTTTAGCCCCGTATTCTAACATTTCCGTGATAATTTCCTGTGAATCAAACATAGTTAATGCAATAACTCTGATATCAGATTTTTTTTCAAGAATAAGCAAAAGAGCTTCAGTCACTGTCATATCTGGAATACTTGCATTAAGAAGAATTACGTCCGGTTTTAATAGAGTTATATTTTCTATTGTGTCGGAAAATCTTTCGAATTCCCCTACTATTTTTACGGAAGAATAATTTTTGAGTTTAGATATCAGTTCTTTTCTAACAAGAAAATGATTATCTGCAATTACAAGTCTGATTAACCGTTTATTTTTTCCCTTTGTTTTTTTTACTAATATCATAAGTAATAGTAATATTCTTAATTATACTTTTTGCAGAAGATTTAATCAGAGTTTTTCCGTCAATTTAATTTACAGTTATAATTTCTCTGTCAGCCGCTTCATTCAAAGATAATGTTTTGATTTTACATTTTAAAGTAAATGTTAATGTCATAATGCGCTTTTCCGCAGCAGCAGATAAGTCTAGACACCGGGCACTAACGGGGCATTCCGTATAATATTGAGACTACTTTTTATAATAAGAAAATATATCTCACGGAATTTTTTTTAAAACTGAGTAATTTATTAGGACAAAAAAATTACGAGATTCCTTTTTAGTTTGCTTTCCTGTTTATTTTATTTTCCTTTAAGTAGGATAATAAAATTAATATATTTATTAAAATTAAATAAATTATATGAGAACAAAAAAAGACTATTTACAGGAAACTATTCAGCACATTGATATAAAGAATTTTAATGTTGTTCCGTTAGTGGAATCTTTTAAGGGAATGGCTTTTCAGGCAAGAAATTTATACAGAGCCGCTGATATTTATGACAGGATGCTTAAAGATGAAAAATGTTCGATTATATTGTGTCTTGCGGGCTCGTTATTTTCGGCAGGATTGAAAAATGTAGTGGTTGATATGGTGCGGAATAAAATGGTTGATGCTATCGTGTCAACAGGTGCTATTATCGTTGACCAGGATTTTTTTGAAGGGCTCGGATTTAAACATTACATCGGAACTCCCTTTGTTGACGATAATGAATTAAGAGAACTGCATATTGACAGAATTTACGATACATACATTGATGAAGATGAATTGCGCATTTGCGATATGACGATTGCAGATATATGTGAAACACTTGAAAAGAGACCTTACTCATCAAGAGAATTTATATGGGAGATGGGAAAATATTTGCATAATAAGGGAAAAAATCCTGATTCAGTTGTTTATGCTGCTTATGAACATAATGTCCCGATTTTTGTTCCTGCATTTTCAGATTGTTCTGCAGGATTCGGATTTGTACATCATCAGTGGCATAATCCTGTTAAAAATGTCTCTGTTGATTCCGCAAAAGACTTTCTTGAACTTACAAAAATAAAACTTGAAGCATATGAAACGGGAATACTTATGATTGGAGGAGGTGTTCCAAAAAACTTTACTCAGGATGTAGTTGTTGCTGCTGATGTGCTGGATAAAGAAGTTCCGATGCATAAATACGCAATTCAGCTGACCGTAGCGGATGAAAGGGATGGAGCATTATCGGGTTCTACTCTGAAAGAAGCAAGTTCATGGGGTAAGGTTGATACTGCTTATGAACAAATGGTCTTTGGTGAAGCAACGGTTACTATGCCACTCGTTATCGGTTATGCATATCATAAGTGTGGGTGGAAGAACAGACGCAAAAGAGAATTCCAAAAACTTTTTCTGAAATAAATTTGAAATGTCCCCGTTTATTCTGTTATAAGCGGGGATAATTTTTTTATGCATACAATTGAGATTGTGATTATTGCTTTCGGTCTTGCAATGGATGCATTTACAGTTTCCCTGATTTCAGGGACAAACAGTAATACAAGGGGATTCAGACCTGCATTCAGATTGTCTTTTCATTTCGGTTTGTTCCAGTTTATGATGCCTGTAATCGGTTGGTATGCTGGAATTCAGGTAGTGAGTTATATTGAGGATTTCGACCACTGGATTGCATTAATTTTACTTTCTTATGTTGGAATTAAAATGATTATATCAGGTCTGGACAGTGCAGAGAAATTTAATAAAAATGACCTCTCTAAAGGAAAATCGCTGGTTCTGATGAGCGTTGCTACCAGTATTGATGCACTGGCTGTCGGTTTGAGTCTGGCATTGCTGAAAGTTAATATATGGTATCCCGCTGTGATAATAGGTGTTGTTACAGGAATGTTATCTTTAATAGGTGTTCGTATCGGAAATAGAGTTGGAGTTAAATTCGGAAAAAGTATGGAAGTTATCGGGGGAGTGATATTAATATTGATTGGGATTAAAATTGTTTTTGAACATCTTGGATTTATTCCTGTCTGAAACCTGTTATCTGCTTAAAATCATTTTTTTCGTCGTTTTAATATTTCCTGCTTCCAGTGTGTAAAAATGTATGCCGGACGGATAATCTGTTGCATCCCATTTAATGCTGTATGTTCCTTTGTTGAGATAACGGTTAATAAGCGTCGCATTTTCCTTTCCCGTTATGTCGTAAATTTTTATTCTGACTGGGGAGTTTTCTGTTATTCTGAATTTTATTGTAGTTGATGAGTTAAAGGGATTTGGATAATTTTGAATTAATTCAAAATTATCCGTATTTTCGTTTTCAAATTTTAAAAATGTAAGTTCACTTATATTGAATTTTCTGAAATAAATTTCCCAGTTGTCTAATCTGTAATCCTGCCATGCTAAATATATTGTGTCACTCGAAACTGTAAAATCTTTCGTATCGATTAATGACTGGAATGAAGTTATCTGATAAGGTTCTGACCAGTTTAAACCCTGGTTGCTTGAATGAATTCCCCATATGCTGTAATCGCTTGAGGAATGTTCGTTCCATATTACTATTATTTTTCCGTTATCCGATACTTTTATTACTGGCTGGTATGCATTTCTACTCCCTGTAATTTCAACGGATGAAGTAAATGTATTGGCGGAAACATCATATCTTCTGTAATTGGTTTTCCAGTTGTTCCCCGTAAGTGAGTTTGTTAATGAACCGTAAACTATGTGAACATACCCTGCAGACCCGGTTACTGAAGGAAAATAAGAGTATCTGTAAAAGTCATTATTAGTTAGTCGAAAAGGGGGAGTAGTCTGTAACTGATTCTTGAAATATATATTCCAGTAAGGGGAATAAGTTTCGGCTATTGATTGCCATGCATAATATCGGTCTGAATCTGAAAGAGTTACTGAAGGATTTATTGAATATACATCCTGAAAAACATTATTCTTTGAAAATGAAATACCGTAGTTGCTGCTGTAATATTCATCTATGGTATAAAATCTTAAAGCACCGATTACAATTTTTTCCGTGTTCATTGAAAGAGACGGTTTGCAGCTAATCGTGGTCAATGTATCAATGAAATTATCATTGCTCCATAAACATCCGTTATTTGTGCTTCTTCTCGAATGCAAAATCCATATGTATGTCGAATCCTGAACATAATATTTATAACCTGATACGGCAGTAAACAAATTGTTCCCGTTGCTTGCTATTACCGGTTCGAGTTCTTGACCTTTTATACTTGAGAAAAGAACAACTGGTGAATTCCACGAAATTCCATAGTCAATACTTTTTGTGTAGAATATTTCAAATTTGCCGGAGGAATTATCGGAATAAACTAAATTAATATTATTTCCGCTGGAAGTTATTGAAGGTGAACGGGAAAATCCTAATGAATTACTCACATTAGTCTCGGGAAGTAAATTGTCTGTTTCGGTTTTACATTTGTTGACTGGAGTTTTTTTGTCATATTTAGTGAACATTTCAGTCATAACGCTGCCCTGTGCAAAAGGAACCTGAAATCCAAGCATATATGCTACAGTCGGCGCAACATCAATTTGGTCTCTGAAACCCGGGATTACTTCATTTGTTTTTATGTTCGGTCCTATGGCAAGAAACGGAACATGCCTGCATCCGTGGCAGTGGTCTCCGTGGTCCTGCCATCCTCCGTGACTGTCATCGTGCCTGCCATGGTCAGATAAAACTATAAAAGTCGTTTTACCCGCATAATATGGGTCCTGATTTATTTTTTTCCAGAGTTTATATGTTAATGAATCTATTTGCCGGATCGCACCAAAATAATATGATGAATCTCCGACATGCCCTGCAGCATCTACTTCCGCAAAAACAATGTATGTTAAATTGGGATGATAGTTATCTATTATACTGTTTGCAAAGTTGTATGTTATTGCATCATACTGATGCGTGAGTACTATTGTCGGTGAATATTGAGCTCCAAATCCGGGATACATACTTACTGGATATACCCATACTGTGTTCTTTCCGCTTATATAAAAAACTTTACTTCGCGGGATGTTCAGATATTTCCTGTAATATTCTCCCAGTCCGGGGTCGACCGGTCGAATTAGAGTGAAAAATCCGGCATTGTTGGGCATTAACTGTCTTACACCCGATATAATTGTTGAATGTGCTGAATTTGTTATTGTGATTCCCGAATTGTAAAAATTTGTGTAAATTGTACCGGCGGGTTTGAGACTGTCCCAGATATAACGGAGGTACTTATTCCCTGATTCAAATCCTTCGGTATTTCTTATTCCGTCGATATTGATAATAAATACATTTTCAATAACAGGGTAATTTTCTTGACAGTATAGTGATAGGGAAATAATAATTAATATAAGATATAAAAATAAATAAAACTTTTTCATATTTAAGAGTTTTTGCTTATTCTATGTAACTTTCTTAAGTAAACAAAATTTTTTTAATACAAATAATAAACAATTAACCTTTCTGAATTTAATAATTATATATACTAAATAAAATGCAACATATAATAAGTATGAAAAATCAGTATTACAGCTGGAATTTTATTGTATGAGAAACTATATTTACATTCTAATAAGATTCTAAATAAGTCTTGATTTTATTTCTTCAACTGATTTGGAATTTTCATAAAATGAGAGGATTTTCAGAAGTACTGCTTCCACTATTGCATCGGGACATGATGCACCGCTTGTAAGAATTATTCTGATTTTTTCTTTTTCAGGAATGAAATTTTCAGTTTTCAGTTCCTTATGATGATGAAAATCCCAGTGCAGGATTGAATTTTTTGATAATATGTTATCTGCTGAAGAAATAAAATATGTTGGAAGTTTTTCTTCGCATAACTCTACAATGTGTGATGTATTCGAACTGTTATACCCGCCGACAACTATCGCAAGATCTGCGTGATTTTCCAGCAATGCGAGTGTTGCCCGTTGATTGTCGTGTGTTGCATAACAAAGTGTATCGCGTGTATCTGCAAAATGATATTTTATGTTTTCTTTGCCGTGTTTCTGAATAAGAACATTTTTTAGATATTGAGAAATCTCTTCTGTTTCGGATGCCAACATTGTAGTCTGATTGACAACTCCTATTCTTTCAAGGTCTTTTTCGGGATTAAAGTTCGCGGAATGCTTGTCTTCGAAAAGCTTGAAAAAATCTTCTTTCGTGTATTCACCGATAATGACTTTTCCGAGCAGCATCGACTCTTCTAAATTTCTGACAACAACTGTTGGGGCGTTTTCCTTGCTGTGCGAGAAGGTTGCTATCGTTTCTTCATGCATGTATTTACCGTGAACAACTATGCTGAATCCCGATTTCCCGAGCGTCGCTGCTCTGTTCCAGACTTTCTCAACAAATGGACAGGTTGTGTCGTATTTAGTAACCTCTATTCCTAATTTCTTTAATTTATCCTGTATCTCAACTGAAGTGCCAAAGGCAGGTACAATTACAATGTCTTCGGAATTAAATTCATTCCAGTCTATTAATTGCTCTCCGGAAGTTTTCATTATGAATCTCACTCCGCGGCTTTGTAAATCATTATTCACTTCAGGATTATGTATCATTTCACTTAGAAGGAAAATGCGTTTATCAGGATTTTCTTCAATTGCCCTGTAGGATATTTCAATGGCATTCTCGACTCCGTAACAAAAACCAAAATGTCTGGCAATTAAAAAAACTACTGGCCCAAAATCTATAAGTGTAGGAGTGTAATCCTTTTTTCTCGGATCTTTTTTCTCCCGCATCTTTTTTATTCCCGTAATCAGATTGCTTCTGTAAAATAAAGGTATGTTGAATTTTTTCATTTAATATTCTTTTATTCAAATGCTGAAATACCGGTTATGTCCTGACCGAGAATTAATGTATGCATTTCGTGTGTTCCTTCATAAGTCTTAACCGATTCTATGTTATTAAGATGACGCATTATGGGATATTCGTCGAGTATTCCGTTCGCTCCGAGCATTTCGCGTGCCGTGCTTGCAATGTTTTTTGCAATTTCACAATTGTTCCGTTTTGCCATTGATACATGCTGCGGTCTCATTTTCTTTTCATCAATCAACTTCCCGAGACGATAATTTAAAAGTTGTGCCTTTGTTATTTCCGTCAGCATTACGGCGAGTTTCTGCTGGTTAATCTGGAATGAGGCGATGGATTTCCCGAATTGTATTCTTGAAAGAGAATAGTTGAGAGCGGTGTTGTAGCATTCCATTGCAAGTCCTGTAACGCCCCAGGCAATTCCGTACCGCGCCTGTGTCAAGCACATAAGAGGGGATTTTAAACCGCTGGAGTTCGGCAGTATGTTTTCTTCCGGGATTAAACAATCTTCAAATACAAGTTCCGAGGTTACGGATGCACGAAGCGAAAGTTTCCCTTTTGTTTCTGGTGCGTAAAATCCTTTGGTTCCTTTTTCGACGAGAAAACCTTTTACTTTTCCGTCAAGTTTTGCCCAGACGACCGCAACGTCTGCAATGGTTCCGTTTGTTATCCACATCTTTGCACCGTTTAAAACATAACCGCCTTCGACTTTTTCGGCTTTTGTAATCATTCCGCTGGGATTGCTTCCGAAATCTGGCTCTGTCAGCCCGAAGCATCCGATTTTCTCTGCAGCAGCAAGTTTCGGAAGCCAGTGTTTTTTCTGCTCTTCGCTCCCGAATGTGTATATTGGATACATAACAAGTGATGACTGAACCGAAGCAAAACTCCGTATGCCGCTGTCCCCGCGTTCAAGTTCCTGCATTATCAGTCCGTATGTTGTATAATTTAATCCGAGCCCGCCGTACTCAGCAGGTATGGTAGGTCCGAATAATCCGAGTTCAGCCATCTGCGGTACTATGTGCATCGGAAATTTCATCTCCTGATTATATTTTTCGATTATCGGAAGTATTTGTTCGTTAACAAAATCTCTTACTGTATCTCTTATCGCTTTTTCTTCTTCTGTGAAAAGGTTATCGAGTAAATAAAAATCAACTCCTTTATATTCCATTATTTATTTTTTTATTTTTAATATTTGTTTTCTTATTTCGTTAATTAAAGAATTTATATTAATTTGTTTCATTGCCGATATTATTACGGCATTATCGAATTTCTTCCTTACTAAATCGTAAATATCAGTGTTGATTGATAAATCTGCTTTATTAAAAACATTAATTATGATTTTATCCGATGCGCCGATTTCTTTCAGGGTATCAATTACAACATTAATTTGCTCTTCAAAATTCGAATTTGATATATCGGTAACATTCAGTAATATATCCGATTCAACAACTTCCGATAATGTAGATTTGAATGATTCTATCAGATTGTGCGGCAGGTTCTTTATAAAACCTACTGTATCGGATATTAGAACTTTCCTTCCTTCAGTTTCCCCTTCGCAGTACGGAGCTAAATATAATGTCTTCGTTGATGTGTCAAGAGTGGCAAAGAGTTTGTCTTTAACATATACATTCGCATTTGTCAGCAGATTAAGTAATGTGGATTTACCTGCATTTGTATATCCGACTAAAGACAGACGGATAAATTCACTTCTCTTTTTTGACTGTGTAATTCTTTGTCTGTCAATTTTTTCAAGTTTAACTTTCAAAATGGAAATCCGCTTTTTAATTAATCGCCTGTCAGTTTCAATCTGGGTTTCCCCGGGTCCCTTAGTTCCTATGCCACCGTATTGCTTCGAAAGATGAGTCCATTGCCTTGTCAATCTCGGTAGCAGATATTCAAGTTGTGCCAGTTCTACCTGAAGTTTTGACTGAGAAGTTTTTGCATTTGATGCGAATATGTCAAGTATTAGATTCGATTTGTCAATGATTTTGCATTTTATTTTCCGCTCTAGATTTCTTAATTGAGTATGGGAAAGCTCATTTTCAAAAATCAGAAGTTCAATTTCATTATCGTCAGTATAGTTTGATATTTCCTCAACTTTGCCTTTTCCTATCATATATCTGGAATCGAATGTATCATTTTCCTGATAGAAAAACTTGACTACTTCAGCTCCTGCTGTCTCGGCAAGAAACTTAAGTTCGTATAGAGATTCATAATGATGAAAATGCCTTCTATCTTTCCGGTTGGAGTAACAAACAAGTACAGTCTTTTCTGTTTTCTTTTTTGTATCAATCATGGTTGTTAATGGAAAATGTTCAAAATACAGGTGAAAAAAAATTCAAAAAGGGAAAAGTGTTACACTGTATTTTCGGCAGAAGAATTATGTATTTCTGTAGCATAAGTCTCTATAAGGACAATATTTACAGCTTTCGGTATTTTCTGTCTGTGAAAAGGGAATTTCAGGATTAAAAATATCTGTTAAGACTCCTCTTATTCTTGATTCAAAATCTCTGAATTCGTCCTTTGTCAGAGGATCCTTTTTAACTTCTTTTAATATTTCAGACCTTGCATTTACATAATAGATAACCGGTTTGTATTTATTGTTGGAATTTACTGCATAACTGTAAGCATAGAAAAATATCTGGAAACTGTCTTTACATTTTATATCACTGAATATGTAATCAAGAAATGTACTGATTTCACCTCTTTTTAATTCCCTGAAGTGGTTGCTTCCCGTTTTATAATCAATGATTCTGATAACGTTGTCTATGGAGTCAACCCTGTCGATATAACCATTTAGCGATATTTTTCCTGTCTCTTCCCCGTCGGGGAATTCTATGTCTTTTGAAAATTTTTCTTCAAGTGAGATGATAATAAACGGTGAAGATTCAAAATCGCATTCGAGCGTTGATTTTACAAGACTCTTTATTATGTGTTTGTATAAATTATTTTTAGGTGATTGTCCGAGTGATATAGTTTTTTTTTCTTTTCTCGATACATCAGTAAGTGCTTGGTCAAAAATATTGTCGAATTTATTTTCAATATTATCAATTAAACTATTAATAATTTTACCCGTCACTATTTTCCCTGTGTATCTCTGATATAGCAATTGCATGATTGCGTGATATATACTGCCTAATGTTGCTGCTCCAAATTCTTCCTCGATTTCATCCGGTTCACGCAGTCTGAGTATATAGTCGAAGTAAAATTTTAGTTTACAGGTAATTGCGGAAATAAAAGCAGATGCCGAAAGTCCTTTTATTCCGCGAATCAGATTCATTACCTGTTCTGATTTTTCAATGGTAACAGGATGAATTGTATATGTTTCGACACCCGGAGATAATTTTTTTTCCGAAAATTTTATTGAAGTGTTTTTTCTTATTAATTCTTTTTCTATCTGAAGAAGGAAACGGCTTTTTCCTTTTGAAGTATTTTCAGGTTCGGTGTCGTAAAAAAGATATATGCTCTTCGCTTCTTGAATTAACCTGTAGAAGTAATATGCATAAACGGAATCCTCATCCTCAAAGGTCGGAAGATGGAAATATTTTCTGACGACATAAGGTATGAAACTGATTTCACTGGATGATTTTGGGAACGCACCTTCATTCATCGAAAGTATGAAAATATTCTCGAAATCAATACACCGTGTTTCGAGAAGTCCCATTATCTGCATTCCTTTCAGCGGTTCACCGGAAAAAGGAACTCTTATTCTTGACGAGATGTCAATTAGCAGTTTCCAGAATGTACTAATGTCAATTTCAATTTTTTGTCTGCCGGTATATTCATATATGAGAGCAAATGTATTGTAAAAACTGAAAATGAATTCAAACTGAAATTTCTTGTAGGAATCATCTTCGGTCTTAGAATCTTCAATCCTGTCGTAAACTGATTTAATAATTTCATTCAGGTAATTGCGGAATTTTCCCGTGTCAGGTGTATAACTGAATATTTTTGCGAATATATCAGGTATCTCTTTGTCTGCTTTGTTGAAAGTTTCCTTTAAGGCTGCGTTATTTAATGGTTCAAGGTATATAATATTTTTTTTCGTGAGCGTGTTTATTAGTTTATACGTCAATCCCGTATCCGTGAATTTGAGATAAGGATGAAGTAATAATTTTTTAAAGTCAGGGAGATAAAATTCCGTTTTGCCGTTTCTGGAACGGCACGTTTTATGAAGTTCTTTTAAAAGAATCAGGAATGAATACAACAGGGTACAGTTGAACGGATAACCCATTGTAATGTTAAATTCTTTTATTTCCTCAGGAACGGAATACAATACCTGCATTAGTATTGATTCTTCGGGTAAAATAACTGCAGTCTTTTCATCTGCGTTTTTTGTTCTGATGAAATCGGATAATTTACTGCCCATCGATTTTACCATACCGGTTGTGGTCGGAGAAGATATAAAATTGATGTTCTTTTTACCTGCGGTTAGTTCCTCCGAAAGATTTAAAAATAATATTTCATCGGGATTTAATTCATTTCCCGTGATGATTTCATTGATTCTTTTAACGGATTTTCTTATGTGATGTCCGGCTTCCTGTAATTTGTCTTCGTAGTAATATTTATCGCAGTCAAAATGAATCTCGCATTGACCTCTTTTAATTAGTTCGGAAATGATACCGAGTTCCGACGGTGTTATCAGATTTAGTCCGGCAAATATTATTTTATGTTTGTTGATTCTAATTTTTTTCTGTTTTAGATTATTCAGCAGATATTTGTATGCAAGCCCTTCATAACCTGCTTTTTTTGCGGATAGAACGCAGTTAAAATCTTTATAGACTGAACCGAGTTTCTCCCAGATTTTTAAAAATTCCTTCTTTTCGTCAGTATCTTCATTCTGAAGATTCTTCCAGAAATTTTTGTAATCATCGGAAAGTTCTGTTGGAAATCTTTCTTCGATTTTCTTAAAATCCATTATGTTTTTGAAGATTTTTTCGGGTTCTGCAAGATATTTGTCAATCGCATCAAAATCATTAAGTATTATATTTCCCCATTGATAATACCTGTCAAATGTTTCATCTTTAAAACATTTTTTATATACTTCAAATAATTCGAAATTAAGGATGATATTGTTCTCTATTTTAATACCAGAATATTTAGATACGAAATCTACAACACTTAATACTTCCGACATCCACATTACTTCCTTTGAATTTCTGCTTAAAATATTTTTAAAGAAAAGTCCTGCTCTTCTTGAGGGAAATACCAGAGAGATATCTTTGAGTTTCTCCGAATATTTTTCGGTTATGTGTGATGCTAAATATTGTAAAAATTCCGGCATATGCACTATACTTGAATTAACTTATGAGGCTGATTTAAATATAAAATATATCCTTCTGTACTGTCGTATCTTAGTTTCTTTACTGCATCAGTATATTTCTTCATTTGTTCTGTATGTGATTTGTTTTCCGTCCCTGTTTTGTAATCAAGAAGAATAATATTGTTGTCTTTCATCATAATTCTGTCTGGTCTTATTATTGAACCTTTTTCATCGATAATCTCGGCTTCGTTTAATATGTCATATTCTTCTGAAAACCATTTTTTTATTTTTATGTCTGATAATATTTCCGAAAATTTTTGTTTTAGATTTTTCTCTTTCTCTTCGTTTATTATCCCATAATCAATATAATCTTTCAGTATATTTGTGAAATCTTCAGTTGTTTTAATTTTTGATAAAATTTCATGAATTAAAATACCTTCGGAGACAGAATCAAAACGGTTCTCCCATGGTTTTATTCCGTAATTTGAAGGTCTTATGACGGCTTTCTTCTGCCACATCGAAGAAATAAATTTATATTCTACTTTTTCCTGCTTCTTTTTGCCATACTTTTTTTGAAGGTTACCTGATTTCAGTTCGTTGTCAGTGAATAGTGATTTCAGTTTGGGATTTTTTTCAATTCTTCTTTTTATTATTCTACCCGTGTTTTCAGTTCTCCAGTCGTAGGAAATGATATAAAGTGCTTCTTCCGCGCGGGTAAATGCAACGTAAAGAAGATTAAGATTGTCAATTAAAGTTAAATCAATCTCGGTAAGATAATCCTGACTGAAAATGGTTTCTGCTAATTTTGACGAAGTGGTGACGGGAAATGCTGGTATCGTGTTATATGGCTTCTCCTCCGATGAGACCCACATATAATCTCTTGTGCTTCTCGGAACAGTTTCCCAAGATGCATAAGGAATAATTACAACTTTGTTCTGCAGTCCTTTCATTTTATGTATGGTTAATATCCTTATCGCATTTGCATTTCCCGGAGTAGAAATTGCAAAACCGTCTGCTTTTTTCTGCCACCAGTCAAGAAAACTCTGAATATCCGGTGAATTATCCGATGAATAATCCCTGACAACTTCAAGCATTTTAATTAAATGTAAATCCGGGAAATTATCAAATTCAAATATTTTGATTAAATATTCTGTAAGTTCATAAACATTAAGATTATAAAGGACAGAATTGAAATAACCGTCTTTACTGATGAAATTTCCCGGCAGTATGTTTTTTAAATAATTCCCGTATTCATCTTTTATAAGTTTAAACAAATCGTGATTATCAATTCTGTTCTCTATTATATATTTATTGTAATTGAAGATAAGTTCAGCCGCTGTAATATCGTTCTTTCTGTTGGAAATATATTTTATCGCATTAATTATCAGTTTGATTTTAGGACTGTTTACGAGCATTAAAGATTCGGATGATATAACCGGGATTCCGGATTTAATCAGAAAATCAGCAATTATTACACCTTCTTTTTTGTTCCTTACCAGAATGGTGATTTCATTTAAATCATACCCTGCCTCATTTGCTTCATCAAGAATTTGTTTTACTTTAAGGTTTGCAAGTTCGGTACTTTCTTCTTTTTTTGTCTTTGAATCGCTTTCAAGCCATATCAAATTGACATATCCGTCTTTTTTACTGTATTGTTTCTGAACGATGTCATTCCCTCCGAAACCTTTAGCTATGATTTCTCTTCCTGTTTCTGTTTTTAATTCGAGTTCATCGGATATTGATTTGAAAAAAATGTTATTGAAATCAACTATTTTTTTTGCACTTCGGTAATTTGTTTCAAGATTTTCAGTGTTAATTTCCGATTCAAATCCGGGCAAGTCATTATATATATCTTTTAAAATTAGCTGCATATTCCCGTTCCGCCATCTGTAAATGGATTGTTTAGCATCTCCTACAACCATGGAAAATCTTTTCTCGCTAAGAGAATTGATAATAAGCGGAACGAAATTTTTCCACTGGAAAGTTGATGTATCCTGAAATTCATCTATGAGAAAATGTTTAAAATTACTGCCGATTTTATCGAAAATGAAAGGGGAATTCTCTTCTGAAATCAGTAGTTTCAGAATTCTTGAAATATTGCTCTGCAGGACTGTGTTATTTTCCGATTCGTAAGCCTTCATAAGTTTAACGAGGTCGTTGAAAATTCCAAAAATGAAAATATTTTCAAGAATTATTATTGAGGAAAAATAATTTGCGGATTTTTTGTTATAATATGAAACTGCAAGATTCATAAAATTTAATAGTCCGTCGTCGAGACAGTTCTGTATCGCAGCAGCTTTTGGGGAATCCTTTGTGTACCATTCTTTTCTGTTGTCGCAAGATTTTTGTGCTCTAACTCCCGGTATATACCATTCATCGGCGGATTGTTGTGATATTTTCCTGAAATAATTAGGGGGACTTGTTTTTTTATTTTTGAAATCCTCAACTGTTAAATTATATCTCGAAATGAATTGCAGTGCAGATTCTCCTATTTCTTTCAGGTCCTGTTCAAAGTTTCTCCTGATTGCCCATAGTGTATTTATTAATTCCTTTATGCTTTCCCTGTCTTCTTGAAAATTATTTCCTGATAATATCTTGTATTCCCAGTACCTGTCCTTGAATATTTCCTTTCCGAGTTTGAGCAGGTTTTTTTCTATCCGCCATCCCTCCTGAACCTCCATATTATATTTAATGAAATCTAATATAAATTTTCTTAATTCTTCATCAGATTCGGTTTGTACCCACATATTATCAACCAGTTCTTCAAGTACTTTTTCCTCATCGAGCTCAACAATGTAACCGGGTGACAGTTTAAGTTCTTTTGCAAAGGATTTAAGTACTTTATGGAAAAAACTGTCTATTGTTGAAACGGAAAATGATGAATAATTATGGAGTATCTGCGAAAGTATTTCTTTTGCTCTTGGCTGAATAATATTATCCTCAACGCCTTCGTTAATAAGTATCTCTCTCAGAGTTGTATCCTTATTATCAGCAAGTGCGTCAAGTTCCGAAATGATTTTCCGCTTCATTTCGTCAGTTGCCATATTGGTAAAAGTTACTGCAAGAATATTCTTGAAATTCGACGGATATTTGAAGCAGAGTTTTATGTACTCTTTTACCAATGTGAAGGTCTTTCCCGAACCGGCAGACGATCTGTATATTTTAAAATTCCCCAATTTCTGTCTTCTTTTTTCTTGAATTTATTCTTTTTAGAATTAAAATAATATTCATATATAAATATTATTCTCGTATAATTAAATTTTTTCTTTGAAAATGAAAATTCTAAAATTACAAGTTTTATTACTTTGAAAGTCTTTTTTAATAATGGTATATTTAATAATCTTAAATATTTAACTACTGATTTTAAAAATTTTAAATTTTATATAATGAGAAAATTATATGTTTTATTAATCATGGTTTTTGTTGCTTCTTTGTTTTTTAACGGATGTAGTAAATCTGATAACGAAGGTCAGGAAATTGACAAGTCACAGAATGCAGATTTAATTATTAAAGATTCAACCGGAGAGAAGGTTACGCTCAAAATGAAACCTAAAACCGGAGATATTTTAAATTACAGACTGCATATAGAGCAGAACGGCTCTGAAGCATCATCGCTTAATCAAGATAATGAAATAAAAAATTACCAGATAATGGATTTATATTTTTTGAATGAAGTTATGGAAATAAATGAAGCTAATGTTATTACCTATAAAGTCAGATACGATAGTATTTTAGTTAGTATCGGGGCTTCTGATAAGGATACATCTTATTCATTAGTCTATAATTCTAATCTAAAGGATTCAGTTTACAAAAAATCCGATTTTGTAACGTTTAATGCTTTGATAGGAAACGATTTCAGAGTAAGAGTTTCATCTTTAGGAGAAGTATCAACTATATACGATTTAGAAAAAATTCAAAACATAATTTATAAGGAGTATGGGGATACACTCGATTCGGATGAAAAAGAAATTGTGAAAAAATCGCTTGAAGATCAGTTGAAGGAATTGATACAAACTCAGTATCAGATATTTCCGGAAAAAGAAGTTAAAAAAGATTCAACCTGGACAAGTGTACAGCAGAGTGTACTCGGAAGTTTTCCTGTCGAGAATATTCTCAATTATACGATAACATCAATTGAAGAAAAGGAAAACTGTAATATAATCGGTTTAACAGCTGCGCTTGATTTTAAGGTCCTGGAAAATACATACAGGGAGAAGACAACAGGTATAAATTATAAACTTGAAGATATTAAAGGTAGCGGTTCGGGTACTATACAATTTAATATCACCCGGGGTTGTATTGTCTATAAGGAAACCGAGAAAAGTCTGTCCGCAAAAATACGGGCATCACTTAAAGGTCAATCGGCGACAAGTTCAAAATCTGATGTAATCAAACTGAAATTGGAATTACTTTAATATTTAATGATTGAGATAATATTTCTTGACCATCCTCTGTCGCTTTTTTATCTTTCTAAAATAAGAGATAAAAAAACGGACGTCTATGATTTCCGTAAATATATGGATAGACTTTCATTTCTGATAGCGAGTTATGCATATTCCGATTTGAAGCTAAGAAGAAAAATCGTTCAAACACCCTTATTGCTAAGTGACGGGTATGAAATAAACGGGGAAGTGGTTTTAATGCCGATACTGAGAGCAGGTCTCGGATTAATGAAAGGATTTGAAGAATTGTTTCCTTCAGCAATGATATCCCATATAGGCATTTACCGTAACGAGAATACTCTTAAACCTGTTAAGTATTATTTTAAATTTCCTGATGTAAAAAATATAGATAAAACTTCCGTATTTATTCTTGATCCGATGATAGCAACAGGGGGAAGTATGATATACGCACTGAAGAAAATAAAAGAAAAAAAAATAAAATCGGTAACGATTGCGAGTCTGTTATGTGCTCCCGAAGGGATAAAAGAACTGGAAAAAGAATTTCAGGATAAAAATTTTAAGATTTTAATATATACATGCAGTCTCGATAAAAAACTGAATAAATCCGGATATATAGTACCCGGACTCGGTGATGCAGGGGATAGATATTTCGGGACTTAAATTTTTAATGCCAGAAGTTTTGTATTGATTTTTAAATATTTGAATTGTTATTTATCCTATATTGAAAGATAAAATGATAAGTAACTTTTATAGAAAAAAATTAGACGAACTGCTTGTAAACTGCAGGAGGAATATTTTATCTGTAAAAGTTAATGAGAATTTAATCACAAACGCTTTCCGGTTTGCACTTGAAGCACATAAAAACGACAGACGTGTCTCCGGTGAACCTTATATAACGCATCCTTATGAAGTAGCTATGATACTTGCAAAGGAAATGCCAATAGATGATATTTCTGTTGCTTCGGCATTGCTGCACGATGTTGTGGAAGATACCAAGTTTACTGTTAAAGATATTCGTGCTGAATTTGGATATGAAGTGGCGGAAATTGTTGACGGTGCTACACAGATAGAAGGGATATTTGAGAATTACGAAGCAAAAGCTGTTGAATCTTTCAAGAAATTAATGCTGTCGATGACTTCGGATTTAAGAATTATATTGGTTAAATTTGCCGACCGACTACATAATTTACGTACTCTTGATTTTTTACCGCCTTCGAGACAAATTCGTATCGCTCAGGAAACGCTCGAAATATTTGCACCTTTTGCACATAGGTTCGGTTTATCTAATATTAAAACCGAAATGGAAGATTTATCGTTTAAGTATCTTAATAAACAATTATATGATGAAATTGCAAGGAAATTAAAGGAAAGAAAAAAAGAACGCGATAAATACATTAAGAAATTTATTGAACCAATAGAAAAGGCTCTGACAGAAGAAGGCTATAAATATGAAATTAACGGACGGGCTAAACATATATATAGTATATACAGAAAAATGATGAGCAGGAATAAATCATTTGATGAAATCTATGATTTATTCGCCGTTCGGGTTATTCTTGATACAGATAATAAAAATGAATGTTTCTCTGTCTACGGTATTATCACACAGATATTTATGCCGGTTCCGGAGAGATTCAAAGATTATATTTCACTGCCAAAACAGAACGGATATCAGTCAATTCATACAACTGTAGTAAGTAAAGAAGGAAAGTTAGTTGAATTGCAGATAAGAACGAGGGAGATGCATGATATCGCCGAAAAAGGTATAGCGGCACACTGGAAATATAAAGAAAATATTATAATAGGTGAAAGAAAACTTGATGAATGGATTAAATGGATAAGGGAGACTATTGATAATGCTGGAAAGGAAGATTATTCATCGGAGCAGCTGATTGAAAGTTTTAAAATGAATTTATATCAGGATGAGATTTACTGCTTTACTCCTAAAGGGGAATTAAAAATTTTGCCTAAACATTCTACTCCCGTGGATTTTGCTTTCGCAATCCATACTGAGGTCGGTATGCGCTGCATCGGTGCTAAGGTAAATGGTAAGATTATAAGCCTGGATACTCCGCTTAAAAGCGGAAGCCAGGTGGAGATTTTAACTTCAAAGAATCAGACTCCCAAGCGGGACTGGGAAAAATTGGTTGTTACGCAAAAAGCAAAATCTGATTTAAGAAAATATTTCAATACCGAAAAACGAAAAATAGCCGAAAAGGGAAAAGAAATTTTCGAAAAGAAATTAAAGAAAAATAAGATTCATATAAATGGTGATGATTTAACAAGACTTGTTCAGAAATTGAAATATAAAGATATACTGGATTTTCATTACGAAGTTAGTTCAAATGAATACAGAGCAGACGAAATTATTGACGTAATTCAGAACAGGTCTAAACAGGAAACAGTAGAAGAGATATCGGAATCCATAAATCAAACTGACCATGAACTTACTTCACAGGAAAGGACATATAATAAATTCGTAACAGATGCAAGAGCATCCGCAGGTGGTATATCAATTGGAGACGGTCAGAGTTCTGTTAATATTCCGGGACTGAAATATGATTTTGCCAAATGCTGTAATCCTATTCCTGGAGATGATGTAATCGGTTATATTACGAAGACCGAAGGAATCAAAATCCACAGACGAAATTGTAATAACATTGTTAATCTTTATTTAATGGATTCCAGTAGAATTGTGGATGTAAACTGGGCTGAATCGGGATTGACAGAGTTTTCAGGCGGAATAAGAATAATCGGCGAGGACAGACCGGGGATACTGAACGAAATTACAGAGATGATTTCCAAGACTTACAAGATAAATATTATCAGTGCCAATGTTTATACAAAAGGTTCAACATTTGAGGGAACGATAATAATGAATGTACATGATTTGAAAGAATTGAATTCTGTGATAGAGAGGATCAGCCTGCATAAAGGAGTAATAAAAGCTATGAGATTCAGCGGCTAATCAGGAGGAATTGAAAGGAATTACTGTATTGTTTATCATTTGAAAACTGATATAAATGTATATCATTTCACTTTCGTAATATTTTTTTCTGTTTTCTATTATTGAGTTTGTATAAGTATCAGATTCTGTCCCGATAATAAAAAAAACCGGCGTTTTATATCTTATCACTGTACGGTATACAGGCTGATAATTAAAATTTAATACAAAAAGAAAAAATAATATAAATAGCAGTTTTCTTATCATTATTTAAATTTATTCAGAATATTTCAATAAATCAATTTATTAAATACTGTCTTTAATGATACTGTCGATTCGTTTTTAGTTGATGTTTCCGCTGTTAGCGGTGAATAATTTTGGTATTTTTAAACTTTCTGTGGTAATTTTAAAATTAATTGATTATAAAATTAATTAGCATTAACTTGTTTATTTGAAAATAAAATAGGACTTGTTGACGTCTTTATTAATAGGTTTGATCGCGGGATATATATTATCTATGCCTCCTCTGGGTCCGACAAATTTTGCTATAATCGCGAAAGGATTTAAAAAGGAAATAAAAGAAGGGGTTGCAGTAGGGGCAGGTGCAGGGTTTGCCGATTTAATATATATTCTGATTGCCTATGGAGGTGTGTCTTTAATAAGAGGTTTTATACCGGAATCGGTTGATTTATTCATATCTGAAAATGAACTATATTTTAAAGCAGGAATTACGGCAGTCGGATGTATTATCGTTTTTTATTACGGTTTAAAAATTATGAGAAACAAAACCTTTATAAAAGATAAACCGGTAAACGAGGAACTGAGGGATATTGAGGCATTTGCTGCTGATAAATTACATCATACGGAAAAAGAAATTAAGAAAATAATTAAAAAGGAACCCATCAGACAAAAAAACGGCTCTGGTATTTATGCAAGTTTTGTTGCGGGTATTCTGCTCTGTGTCTCGTCTATTACTCTGCCGGCTTCCTGGTTTGCATTTGTCGGATATCTGAAAAGTTATCGCTTGATAGACAACAATTTCCTGTCCGGTCTGGCACTTGCTGTAGGTGTTATGGCAGGTACAACATTCTGGTTCTATACTATTTTAAAAATTATTTCTACAAATACACACAGGATTTTGCCTTCTACCTTAAATAAAATTAATATTGTGGTCGGAATATTTCTGATTTCACTTTCCGTTTTTTTGCTGTATAAAGTTTTTGATTTTGCCTTTTCAATATGATAAATAATAGTATGACAAATAATTCCAATACCGGTGTGAAAAAAATCTGTCAGTATTGTCATTCTTATATAAAAGACAAGGACGATATGCTGCAATGTCCTAAATGCAATTCTCCTTATCATATTGAATGCTGGTATGAAAATGAAGGTTGCGGTGCTTACGGGTGCGATTACAAAATAAATATTGAAGGTAAAAATTACAACGATGCAAGAAGTGTCGAAAATATTCTTGTTAATATTGAATTTCTTATTAACAACAATTTATACATTGACGCGATTGGTGACTGCAGAAGAATTTTAAATATTGATAGCAATAATATAGAAGCAAAAAGACTTTTCAATAAAGCAATTGCTCTGGAGAATACCAAACAACATTTGCTGGAGTCAGGAGAATCGGCATATAAACAGGAGGATTTAATCGGGGCGGAACTGTATTATACAAAAGCATTAAAATATGCCGGTGAAATTGAATCTGATTTAATCAGAACTAAACTTCAGATAATTAAAGAAAAATATCCCGCATTGTTGAAAAGACGAAGAAGAAACAAAATCATATCAAATGTAATAGGTTTGATGATTGTATTTTCCCTGCTTGCATTATTGTATTATAACGTTTTTCTGAAGGAACAAAGAGAGTTCTATTCGATAGAAAAAGATGATAATACGACGGAAATTGCACAACTGGAGCAGCAGATATCAAGGTACGAAAAGTATATTCTGAAATATAAAAACGGAGACTATACCGATGAAGCGAAATCAAAAATTTCCGTTCTTTCTTCGTTTATAGCCGATAGATTGCTTGATAATGACTGGCGTTCAGGATTGAAATACCTTCAGAAAATTGACAGTAGTGTGAACCAGACTGCATATAAGGATATTTCGAAAAGAATTTTCGCCAAAGCGGAAAATGAATACAAGAATTATATGCGGGAATCTGTTAATTCCGACAGGAAAAAAAATTATGGTGAAGCAAGAAATAATCTTGAAAAATGTCTGGCAATAACAGAATTGTTTTCCCAAAATTATTTTCAGAAGGATAATGTTAAAATACAAAATGCTATAAATATTCTTGGTAAAAAGATAACCGCTGCTTTAAAACAAAAAGAAGTAAACAGAGAATTGTCGGTTAAAAGAGAAGAACTAACGCAGTTGAGTAGTTTAAAAAATGTTAATTCAGTTATTTTGTCGTTAAAGATATTATCGGATGAAAGCAACGGTTATTACGTATGCAGAAATTTTGAAAATAATAAAATCTTGGCATTGAAAAGCCCGGAATATGCTTATGGATATGGTGATATTATCAATGTCAGTTGTTATAGAAAGGGAAATATCAGTCTGGAGTATAATAATGCTGTAAGGGATTTGCCGGTTTACATTACCCTGAGTAATAAATTAAACAGTATTTATAGTGATGAACTGACAGAAAATATTGAAAAAGAAGCAATTTCACAGCGAATCAGTTATTTAAAGGGTCAAATAAATAAACTTGACAGTCTGATGAATCTGAAATTATTTTGACTTAAAAGACAGAATGTGTTAAAATAGTCATATAGACCTGCTGATATGGTATGATTTCAAGTTTGAACGGAATGCAGAAATTAATATTAAAAACCTTTTTTCTTTGATACGGCAAGAACAGAAAGAAATTTCTTCCTATACCTAAACCCGAAAAAAGGTCTAAAAAAATAATTTAGTATAAAATAATCCGGAAAATCCTTAATAAAAAAAATCAAATAAATATAAATTAATATATTGATTTAAATATTAACTTTTTATAAATTTATTGTTCTGTGAAATAATGTTTCGGGTAGGTAGCGAAGTGGTTAAACGCATCAGACTGTAAATCTGACGGCTCATGCCTTCGGAGGTTCGAATCCTTCCCTACCCACGCTGGTAGTGCGGGAGTAACTCAGTTGGTAGAGTCACAGCCTTCCAAGCTGTTGGTCGCGGGTTCGAGTCCCGTCTCCCGCTCAACGATGCTGATGTAGCTCAGTTGGTAGAGCACTTCCTTGGTAAGGAAGAGGTCACCGGTTCAATCCCGGTCATCAGCTCATGGTATGTTTCGGCAGTAAGAAAATTCTTTTTATAAGTTTTTATAATAACTGTAATTATAATTTTAAAAAACAAAATTTTATTAAATTACACGGGTGTAGCTCAATTGGTAGAGTAGCGGTCTCCAAAACCGTCGGTTGGGGGTTCGAGTCCCTCCTCCCGTGCAACCATTTAAAAACTGCATAATTATGAAAGATAAAATAATAAATTTTTTAACAGATATAGTCAAGGAAATGAAGAAGGTTTCATGGCCTAAAAAACAGGAACTAATAGATTCGGTGAAAATTGTCGTTGTAACAATGATTATTTTTGCTGCTATTGTTTATGCAATTGATAAAGGACTTGAAGCGGTTTTAAAATTGATATTCTCAGCATAAATGACAGACAGCAAAAATATAAATATAAAAAATTCAGGCTCTGCTCCTGATGATGAACCGGTTAAATCCGGAAATGAAATGAAAGACGTTCCGGAAATCTCTGAAGAGGAAAAGAAAATAATTCCGGATAAAATATTATCCGATATTGAAACACAGCCTGAAGAAAAAAGCGTTAATACTGATTCGGAAAAAGATAGTAATACTGAACCGGAAGAAAACGCCGGTAAATCCGATTCAGAAACGGTTAGTGAAACAAAACTGGAGGAAAAAACGGTTGAAAATGAATCAAAATCGGAAGATGATGGTAATTATAAATGGTATGCTGTGAGAATAATTTCAGGACACGAAAAGAAAATTAAAACATATCTTGACAACGAAATAGCTCTGGAAAACTTGTCTCATAAAATAAAGAATGTCTTACTTCCTCTTGAAAAAGTTTTTGAAGTAAAAAGCGGCAAGAAAAAAGTTAAATTGAAAAATTTTTTGCCGGGTTATATTCTTATTGAAGCGGTTCTTGATGATGAAGTAAGGAACTTTATTTCGAGGTCACCTTCAATAATAAATATGGTGGGTACAAAGAATATAAAAGCAGGAAGACTGGAACCGATACCGCTGAGAGATAACGAAGTTAAGCGCATAAAGTCAATTTTAAATGAAGAAAGTCAGAGCGAAAAAATAGATTTTAAATTATCGGTCGGTGACCCTGTTAAAGTTACGAGCGGACCATTCAACAATTTCAATGGTAATGTACTCGAAATCAATATGGAAAAGATGAAAGTAAAGGTTATGGTAAGTATTTTCGGCAGAAAGACACCTATAGAACTGGAATTCACGCAGGTAGAAAGAGAAAAATAAATAATTAATATATGGCAAAAAAAATAGTAGGATATATAAAACTTCAGATACCGGGCGGACAGGCGACTATGGCGCCACCGGTAGGTCCTGCATTAGGACAAAGAGGTGTAAATGGAATGGAGTTCTGCAAGCAGTTTAATGCCAGAACGCAGGATAAAAAAGGTTTAACCGTTCCGGTGGTTATTACGGTTTATTCCGATAAGTCATTTTCATTTATTACTAAAACCCCGCCGGCTGCAGTATTATTAATTAAAGCAGCAGGTCTTCAGAAAGGCTCCGGAATCCCTAATAAAACTAAAGTTGGAAAGGTAAATTCCAAACAGATAAAAGAAATAGCGGAAATCAAGATGCCTGATTTAAATGCACGGGATATTGAGCACGCAATGAGTATGATTAAAGGAACCGCAAGAAGTATGGGTATAACAGTTGAAGGATAAATATTTAAGAATTTTTTTATACTTATGAAACAAACAAAAAAAACAAAAGAGATAAACAAAAAAACCGACCTGAAAAAAGAATATAAAATCAGAGAAGCGGTTTCAATAGTAAAACAGTTCGCAACAGCTAAATTTGATGAATCAGTTGATATAGCCGTTAAGTTAGGGGTTGATCCTAAACATGCAGACCAGGTTGTAAGAGGAACAGTTTCATTGCCTCATGGAACAGGAAAGACAGTTAAAGTACTTGTGATTGCAAAACCTGAGAAACAGGATGACGCGATACAGGCAGGTGCGGATTTTGTAGGTTATGAAGATTACTTGCAGAAAATTCAGGAAGGGTGGACAGATGTAGATGTAATAATTGCAGCTCCGGATGTCATGAGTGATTTGGGAAAACTCGGAAAAATACTTGGTCCCAGAGGTCTGATGCCGAATCCTAAGAGCGGGACAGTTACCCCAAATGTCGGACAGGCTGTTAAGGAGGTGAAAGCGGGAAAAATTGATTTCAGGGTTGATAAAAGCGGTATTGTCCACACTATAGTTGGAAAAGCATCATTTGATGAAAATAAATTGACCGAGAATATAATAACATTCTTAAATACAATTATTAAATTAAAGCCTGCCGCGGCAAAAGGAACTTACATTAAATCTATTGCGATCTCGAGCACAATGGGTCCCGGTATTTTAATAGACAGAAATTTAACTGATATTAAAGCGGCTTGATTATACTGAATTACGCACTCAATAAAATATATTCGGCTGATGAATTTGCTTCTGATTTATCGGCAAAATTGATTCTGAACTTTTATAAATTTCTGAACATGTAAACGAAAATGGAAAAAGCTAAAAAAAGTGAATTTATCGGTGAAATAAAAGAACTAATGGACAGTTCAAATGCAATGTATTTAATTGATTTTAGTAAAATGACGGTTGCGGAAGTTGAAGAACTGCGTGCCGAGTTTTATAAAGTAGGATTAAAATACAGAGTAGTCAAGAACACATTAGCCCTGAGGGCAGTTAAAGAATCTGATAATTATGCGGTATTTTCCGAACAATTGGATGCTTTCCTTAAAGGTCCTACCGGTATAGTTTTCGCTTACGATGACCCTGTGACGGTAGCAAAGATACTTAGAAAGAACAATGAAAAAACGGGTAAACCTAAATTCAAAACAGCCGTTTTAGACGGTATTGTTTATGGTTCTGATAAGTTGAATGAACTTGCATCACTGCTGACGAAAGATGAACTTATATCTTCAATCTGCGGTAGTTTAAATTCTCCGGTTTCCGGTATATCAGGTGCAATTAATGCCGTAATGCGGGATCTCGCAAGCATTATTGAAGAAGTCGCAAAGAAAAATGCGGCATAAACAAAATTTTAAAAATTTAAAAAAAGAGGTATAAAAAAATGTCAGTCGTAGAAGAATTACTGGAAAAAATATCAGGCTTAACATTAG
Source organism: Ignavibacteria bacterium (assembly GCA_016929695.1). Classification (GTDB taxonomy): domain Bacteria; phylum Bacteroidota; class Ignavibacteria; order Tepidaquicellales; family Tepidaquicellaceae; genus Tepidaquicella. The sequence continues at coordinate 35,842 of JAFGII010000051.1, read as the reverse complement.
TGGAGGCAGCCGAATTAAAAAAAGCATTGGAAGAAAAATTCGGAGTAACAGCAGCAGCACCGATGATGATGGCGGGTGCTCCGGCAACTGGCGGTTCTGCAGCACAGCAGGAAGAAAAAACAGAATTCACGGTAATCTTGGCGGAAATCGGCGCCAACAAGATTAATGTGATTAAAGCGGTAAAAAATGCAACCGGTCTCGGATTAACGGAATCTAAAGCCCTGGTTGATGGTGCGCCAAAACCGGTTAAAGAAAATATTCCAAAAGATGAAGCTGAAAAATTAAAAGCTGATCTGGAGGCTGCCGGCGCAAAAGTCGAACTCAAGTAATGTAATTTTCTAAATTTTCATATCCCGGATAATAATTCTTCCGGGATATGAAATTTTGAACTCGCAGTTACTTTTTTTTATTATAATAATTAAATGTACATAGTTACAAATTTAGAATTAAACTTCATACCAAAATTTATAAAAACATATGAATGTTAACGGTAATATTTTAGGTCTTTCCTACCTAAACAACAAAAATCATAGATTAACATTTTCCAAATCACAAATTCAAAAAGACTCGCCTGATTTGCTGGATGTTCAGATTCAATCTTATAAAGATTTTATTCAGGAAGACGTTCCTATCAGTAAAAGGAAAACTGTCGGACTTCAAAAAGTATTTGAAAACAATTTTCCTGTAACAGATTCAAGAGAAACGGCTATATTGGAGTTTGTTGAGTATTATATAGAAAAGCCGCCTTACTCTATTATTGAATGTCAGGAACAGGGATTAACCTATGCTGTCCCTGTAAAGGTTAAATTAAAATTGTCCACTAAACCAAATCCGACTGCAAAAGAATATAATTATTCTATAGACCAGGAAGTATATCTTGGTCATTTACCTTATATGACACAGCGGGGCAGTTTTATTATTAACGGAGCAGAGCGAGTTATTGTAAGCCAGTTACACAGGTCACCCGGAGTAGTTTTTGCGGAATCAACTCACGCTAATGGTACAAAATTATATTCCGCCAGAGTAATTCCCTTCAAAGGTTCATGGGTAGAATTTACAACAGATATTAATGATTTATTGTACGCATATGTTGACAGGAAGAAGAAATTCTTCTTTTCAACCCTGCTTAGAGCTCTCGGCTTTAATGAGAAAATTGCTATGATGGAACTATTTGACCTTGTTGAGAAAGTGGAAATTAACGACAGGAATTATCTGAGTTTTGTTGACAGAGTTACAGCTGAAGCGGTTATTGATAAAGAAACCGGGGATGATCTCGGAATCCCGGAAGGAATTGAATTAAACGAAGAACAGTTGTTGAATATTCTGAATTCAAAAATCAAACAAATAAATTTAATAAAAGCTGATGCTACTGACGGAGAAAAAATTATAGCCAATACTATTATAAGCGACAATGATGAATATGAAACGGAAAAACAGCTCGAAGTAACTGACAAAAAAGGTAAAAATACTTATGCTGAAAGTGAAGGAGAAAGTGCGAAAAGTTATATTGAAAAACAATTTTTTAATACAAAAAAATATGACTTAAGCCACGTCGGCAGATACAAAATCAATAAAAGATTAAATCTTAAAATAGATAATACGGTAACTATTCTGACACTGGAAGATTTAACAGCGATTATTAAATCTATTAGGGATCTGGTCGATGGCAATATGGAAGTTGATGATATAGACCATCTCGGCAATAGGCGGGTGAGGACAGTTTGCGAACAATTATCACAGCAATTCGGTCTCGGTCTTTCAAGAATGACTAGAACAATAAGAGAAAAAATGAGTATTCACGATGAAGAAAATTTGACTCCGATAAGACTTGTGAGTGCAAGACCAATTACAAGTGCATTATCGTCATTCTTTGGTACAAGCCAGTTATCACAATTTATGGACCAAACAAATCCTCTGGCTGAAATGACTCATAAACGTAGAATCAGTGCCTTGGGTCCCGGAGGTCTGTCAAGAGAACGCGCCGGTTTTGAAGTCCGTGACGTTCATTATACACATTACGGCAGATTATGTCCAATAGAAACTCCGGAAGGACCAAATATCGGTCTGATATCCTCATTATGCATTCATTCCCGTATTAATGAACTGGGATTTATAGAAACTCCTTACAGAAAAGTTGAGAAAGGTAAAGTAACGAATAATATTGTATTTTTATCTGCTGATAAGGAAGATTATTACAGAATAGCACAGGCAAATGAATTGCTGGATGATAAAGGATACTTTATTAATACCAGAATCAAAGCAAGGTTTAAAGGAGATTTCCCGTTTTTGAAACCTGAGGAAATCGATTTTATGGATGTGGCTACGAATCAGATTGTAAGTGCCGCGGCATCATTAATACCGTTTCTTGAGCATGATGATGCCAACAGGGCACTTATGGGCAGTAATATGCAGAGACAGGCAGTACCTTTGTTAAGACCGGAAGCCCCGATTGTTGGAACAGGCTTTGAGGAAATAATCGCCCGTGACTCAAGGTCTATGATAGTCGCGGAAGCAGATGGAATAGTTGAATATGTATCCTCAGATAAAATTATTGTTAAATATAATATTAAAGAAGATTCGGAAGAAGCATTATTAAGTTTTGATGATAAGAAAAATGTTGAATATAATCTTGTTAAATTTTTAAGAACTAATCAGGATACTTCAATTAATCAGAGACCGGTTGTTCTGGAAGGACAAAGAATTAAAAAAGGCGATATTTTAGCTGATGGGTCTTCAACCCGAAAAGGTGAACTTGCTCTCGGAAGAAACATACTTGTCGCATTTATGCCTTGGAGAGGATATAACTTTGAAGATGCAATCGTTATAAGCGAAAGAGTCGTACATAAAGATATTTTCACTTCTGTACATATTGAAGAATTTTCTCTGGAGGTACGTGATACTAAGAGAGGGGAAGAAGAATTAACGAGAGAAATTCCTAACGTAAGTGAAGAAGCTACTAAAGACCTTGATGAAAACGGAATAATCAGAATAGGTGCGGAAGTAAAAGAAGGTGATATCTTGATTGGAAAGGTAACTCCGAAAGGTGAATCCGAACCTACACCTGAAGAAAAACTTCTCAGAGCAATATTTGGAGATAAAGCAGGAGATGTAAAAGATGCATCATTAAAGGCAACTCCGGGTTTAAAGGGAATAATTGTCAATAAGAAATTATTCTCAAGAAAAACAAGGGATACTGAAAGCAAAAAAGACGAGAAGAAGAAAATTGATAAATACGAAGCCGACAGAAAAAAAGATGTAAAAGAACTTAATTATAAATTTGCTGAGAAACTGGGGATTCTGCTTGAAGGGAAAAAATCTGCTGGTATAACTGATTTTAAAGGAAATATGATGTTCAGGTCCGGTAATACGTTTAAACGTGAAACATTTATTAATATGCTTGAGAACGGTTCTTTTGATTTCAGGAATCTGAATTACGAAAAAGATTGGAGTGACAATAGAAGAGCAAATTCACTCATTGTTGATATATATAAAAATTACTCCTATACGTTGAATGAAATGGAAGAGCGATATAAAAGACTTAAAGTTAAGGTTACTTTGGGAGATGAATTACCAACCGGCGTTGTGAAACTCGCAAAAGTATATGTCGCTAAAAAAAGAAAACTTTCAGTAGGTGATAAAATGGCAGGTAGGCACGGAAATAAAGGAGTAGTGGCAAAAATTGTGCCGGTTGAAGATATGCCGTTTTTACCCGACGGGTCTCCAATAGATATCGTATTAAATCCTCTTGGCGTACCTTCGAGAATGAACCTGGGACAATTATACGAAACTGCGCTCGGCTGGGTCGGGAAAAAATTAGGTGTGAAATTCGCCACCCCGATATTCGACGGAGCATCTGTGGATGAAATAATGGAAGGACTGAAATCAACGGGATTGCCTGATAATTCAAGGAGTCATTTATTTGATGGTATGACAGGAAAAAGATTTGACCAGCAGGTAACAATCGGATATATCTATATGATGAAACTGTCGCATCTTGTTGATGATAAAATTCACGCAAGGTCAATTGGACCGTACTCTTTGATTACTCAGCAGCCGCTGGGCGGAAAAGCGCAATTCGGCGGACAAAGGTTCGGAGAAATGGAATGCTGGGCGTTGCAGGGATATGGTGCAGCCCATACTCTCCAGGAAATGCTGACAATTAAAAGTGATGATGTACAGGGTAGAAGTAAAGCATATGAAGCAATTATTAAAGGTGATAATATTCACGAACCCGGAGTACCGGAATCTTTCAACGTATTATTGAAAGAATTACAGGGCTTGTGTCTTGACGTTAATATAGATTTTATTTAAAAAGAATTTAAAACATTTCAAATTATAACAAAAAATGTTTAAAACCGAATTGAAAAAATCCTCTAGACGAATTGCAAAGGTTACAATTAATCTTTCTTCAACGGAGATAATTATTGCTAATTCCAAAGGAGAAGTAACAAAACCCGAAACTATTAATTACAGAACATTTAAACCGGATAAAGACGGTTTATTCTGTGAAAAAATATTTGGACCTGTTAAAGACTGGGAATGCCATTGCGGTAAATACAAGGGAATAAGGTATAAAGAAGTAGTATGTGACAGATGCGGTGTCGAAGTTAATCTGAAAAGCGTTAGAAGAGAACGTATGGGGCATATATCACTTTGTGTACCCGTTGTCCATATCTGGTACTTCAGGTCCCTGCCGTCAAAAATTGGTAATGTTCTTGGTATTTCTTCTAAGGACCTTGAAAAAATTATATATTATGAAACCTACGTTGTATTAAATCCCGGAAAAACGAATTACAAGAAAATGCAGTTAATTTCCGAGGAAGAATATCTTGAGGTCGTAAATAATATGACTGATGAAGAAAAAATACTTCTTGATAATGACCCGAAAAAATTTGTCTGTGCTGAAGGCGGATACGCAATTCAGAAATTGCTGAAAAGTGTTGACCTTGAAGCCGAAATTGAAAGATTAAGAGTGAATTTATCCGAAGAGCAGTCAGTTTTAAAGAAACAAGATATTATTAAAAGACTAAGAATACTCGAATCTTTCAGAACGAAAGAAGGCGGAAAACCTAATAAACCTGAATGGATGGTGCTTGATGTCATTCCGGTAATTCCTCCTGAATTAAGACCTTTAGTCCCGCTTGAGGGCGGCAGGTTTGCTACGAGTGACCTGAATGATTTATACAGAAGAGTAATTATTAGGAATAACAGATTAAAAAGGCTGATTGATATTAAAGCACCTGAAGTAATTCTCAGAAATGAAAAAAGAATGCTGCAGGAAGCTGTTGATGCATTGCTTGATAATTCGAGAAGAGTAACCGCGGTTAAAGCTGAAAACAGAGCTTTGAAGTCTTTGTCTGATATATTAAAAGGCAAGCAGGGAAGATTCCGCCAGAATCTCTTAGGAAAAAGAGTTGACTATTCAGGCAGGTCCGTTATTGTTGTAGGTCCGGAACTGAAACTTTATGAATGTGGTATCCCCAAGGATATGGCACTTGAGTTATTTAAACCGTTTATAATAAGAAGACTTATTAGCAGAGATCTCGTTAAAACTATTAAAAGTGCAAAGAAATTAATAGATAAACGTTCTCCCGAAGTCTGGGATATACTTGAAAATGTTATTGAAGGACATCCCGTATTATTAAACCGCGCACCTACATTACACAGACTCAGTATTCAGGCATTTCAGCCTGTCCTTATTGAGGGTAAAGCAATAACCTTGCATCCGTTTGTTTGTACTGCATTTAATGCTGACTTCGACGGTGACCAGATGGCTGTCCACGTTCCTTTATCTTATGAAGCACAGCTTGAAGCAACTATTTTAATGACTTCATCTCATAATATCCTCTCCCCGCAGAATGGTAATCCTATTATAGTTCCTAATCAGGAATTAGTACTTGGAGTTTATTATCTGACTAAAGAGATGAAGGGTGATTTAGGAGAAGGTAAATTATTCTCATCCCCCGATGAAGTATTTCTGGCATTTGATAACGGAAAACTGGGACTGCATGCAAGGATTAAAGTAAAAATTAACAATTCGATTTTGACTACTACAACCGGAAGAGTAATGTTTAACAGCATTTTGCCTGAAGGTATTGACTATATAAATGAATTACTCAGAAAAAGAAAACTTATTGAAATTATCAGTTATATTTATAAACAGGTCGGGAATCAGAAGACTGCAGTATTTCTTGATAAATTAAAAGATCTTGGATTCAAACATGCTACGGAGGGCGGACTGTCGATTAATATTGATGATATTGAAGTTCCGGAAACAAAGAAAAAAATTATTGATGACGCATTTAAAAGAGTTGAAAAAATTGAATCTGCAAAATCAAACGGATTGCTTTCGGAGAATGAAAGATATAATAAAGTTATTGACATCTGGACGCATGTCCGCGACCAGGTCAAAAATGATTTAATGGATAATTTAAAAATATCAAGAGACGGCTTTAATTCACTGCATATGATGATAGACTCAGGAGCACGTGGTTCCGCCGAACAGGTCAGTCAGTTGGCTGGAATGAGAGGATTAATGCAGAAACCACAGAAATCATTGATAGGTCAGGCAGGTGAAATTATTGAAAATCCTATTATTGCAAATTTTAAAGAAGGTCTGTCTATTCTTGAATACTTTATATCAACTCACGGAGCGAGAAAAGGTCTCGCGGATACGGCTTTGAAAACTGCAGATGCGGGTTACCTTACAAGAAGACTCGTGGACGTTGCTCAGGATGTAATTATTACAGAAGAAGACTGTGGGACAATCAGAGGAGTGGTAACTGAAGCATTAAAAGAAGGTGAAGATATTAAAGAAAGTCTGGAAGAAAGAATACTCGGTAGAGTTACGGTTGATGATGTGATTGACCCGTTTTCGAAAGTTGTAATTGTAAAAGCAGGTGAACAAATTACTGAAGAAAAAGCGGTACTAATTGCCGAATCACCGATAACTTCCGTTGAAATCCGTTCTGTTTTGACTTGTGAAAGTAAAAGAGGTGTCTGCGCTAAATGTTACGGGAGAAATCTGGCTACAGGAAAAATGGTGCAGATAGGTGAAGCGGTAGGAATAATTGCAGCACAGTCAATAGGGGAACCGGGTACACAGTTAACACTTAGGACATTCCACATAGGCGGAACTGCAAGCAGAATTGTAACTCAATCTCAGATTCCTACGAAATTTAATGGTAAAGTGAAGTTTGAAAATCTGAGAATGGTGGAATATAAAGGTGTAACAGGAAATACACTTGTTTCACTGAGCAGAAACGGAAACATTGTCATAATTGATGAAGAAGGTGATCAGATTGCTAAATATAGTGTGCCGTATGGTGCAACTTTAAAGGTGAAAAATAAAGAAAAAGTTGAAAAAGATACTATATTATATGAATGGGACCCGTATAATTCTATTATTGTTGCCGAAAATGACGGGTACGTTAAATATATGGATATGGAAGAGGGCAAACAATATGAACTGGTTAAAGATGAGCAGACAGGTCACTATCAGAAAACGGTTATCGAAAGTAAAGATAAAACAAAGAGTCCGTCAATACAAATTTTAAATTCTAAAGGCGATGTTCTAAGCGCATATCTAATTCCGGCAAAAGCAAATTTATTAATTGATGATGCACAAATGGTAAAAGCCGGTACTATTATGGTAAAAATACCGAGAGATTCGGGAAAAACCCGGGATATTACGGGCGGCTTACCTAGAGTTACGGAACTTTTTGAAGCAAGAAGACCTTCTAATCCCGCAAGAATCGCTGAAATTGACGGCAAAATATCAATAGGTAAGTTATCAAGAGGAAGCCGTGAATTAAGTATAACGTCAAATGATGGTTCAAATGTAGTTGAATACAAAATTCCCATAGCAAAACATATACTTGTCCGCGACGGTGACCAGGTGAAAGCAGGCGAACCTCTGACGGGTGGTGCACTTGACCCGGTTGATATTCTTAGAATTAAAGGTGTTTCTTCTGTTCAGGAATATCTGTTGAATGAAATTCAGGAAGTGTACAGAATCCAGGGTGTGAAAATTAATGACAAGCATATTGAAGTAATTGTCAGACAGATGTTGCAGAAAGTAAGAGTAACTTCTTCAGGAGATACAAGACTTCTTGAAGGCGATATGATTCATAAAATTACTTTTGCGGCTGAGAATGAAAAAATAAAAAGTATGATGGTAGTTGAGGATTCTGGTGATTCTGATAGGGTTAGAAAATTTCAGTTGATTACGAAAAAATATGCAAAAGAAATTAATGTAGAATTAAAGAAAAAAAATAAAACGCAGATTAAAATCAGAGAAGCCGTTCCTGCAACGGCAGATGCAGTGATGCTCGGTATTACTCAAACTTCGCTGACCACTGACAGTTTCCTTTCAGCGGCATCATTCCAGGAAACTACAAAAGTTCTGACTGATGCCTCGATTAAAGGCAAGGTTGATTTCTTACACGGTTTGAAAGAGAATGTTATAATAGGTCAGCTTATTCCTGCTGGTACAGGATTGAAGAAGTATAGGGATATTCTTGTTTTCAGAAAAGATGCAACACTTTTAAAAGCCGACGAGGAAAAAACTGAAATTAAAAAAGAAAAAGATGAAGAAACTGTTGAAAAGAAAGAAAGAAAAAGAGTAAAAAAAGCAGATAAAAAAGATGACAAGAAAAAAGTAGATAAAAAGAAAGTAGATAAAAAGAAAGAAGACAAGAAAAAAGTAGATAAAGGAACTAAAAAAGAAAAGAAGACTGCGAAGAAAACCACGAAGTCAAAATCTAAATCTGAAAAGTAAAAATAATTTTAAATAGATGTAATTAAGGCTGTCAAAAACTGACAGCTTTTTTTTATTTAAGTTTCTGTAATGTTAATCCTGATATATCGGTTTTTAATATCCATGTTTATTTATTTTGAGTATTTGTTCTTAGTGGATGTTCAAAAATTATTTCACAGTGTTCTGACAAAGATGTAATTCTTTTTATAGTCTCAATGGGGTAAATTCTTTTAAAAAAACTGCAAAAAATAAATAGTTTGACTTTAAATTTAATTTTCTTATATTTGTATGAAAAGTGGAGGAAAGTGGAGTGAAGTGGATGATAATGTTTGCTTTGACTGGTATTATCCCATAATTAAATAAATTAAGCAATTAAAAATGTTTTACGGTCACGCGATATGTTCATTAGACAAGAAATCGAGGATAATATTCCCGTCGAAGTTTCGTAAATATATAAGGCAAGAAGCTAACAACAAACTTATTTTATCGAGGGGTTTAGACGGGTGCATAAATGTTCATACCTACGATGAATGGGAAAAATTTGAGTTGAAGTTATCAAAACTTAATACATTTGACCCGAAGAAAAGGTATTTTATGCGGGAAGCAATGTTATATGTTAATGAATGCGAATTGGATTCTCAGAACAGAATTTTAATTCCGCCTCAGCTTGTAAAATATTCAGGTCTTAAAGATGAAGTACTGATAATAGGATTGTTGAATAAACTTGAGATATGGAACCCTGATTTCAAGGAAAGTTACAACAAGAGACAGGAACTGACCTATGAAGATTTGGCGCAGCAGTTATCTGAAGAGTTGGATAAACTATGAATGAAGCAACAAATTATTTTCATGTACCAGTTCTTTTACATAAAACGGTCGAATACCTGATTAATCCCGGAATAGAAAAGCACACAATAGTTGACTGTACCTCAGGAGGTGGTGGACATTCGGAATTAATATTGGAGCGGATAGGAAAAAGCGGAAAGTTGATTTGTATAGACAAGGATGATAAAGCAATAAAACACACTGAGGACAAATTAAAAATATTGAATAACAATTTCGAGATAGTACAGGGTAATTTCAGTGAACTGGATAAAATTTTAAACTCTGTTCGAATTAGCAGTGTCACCGGAATATTGATGGATTTGGGCTTATCTTCATATCAAATCGAAAATGAACCCGGTTTCAGCTTTATGAAAGATAGTGAACTTGATATGCGTGCGGACAGGAGAGAAGGAGAAAAAGCTTCTGATATAATAAATTATTATAAACCGTACGAATTGCAAAAAATTTTTTATGAAAACGGTGATATACCAAACGCAAAAAGATTAGTTGGAGCAATAATTAAGCAAAGAAGAAAAGAAAAAATAAAAACGACAGCAGATTTGGTAAAAGTAATAAATACCGAATACAGTTTGAGAAAAAAAGAGGCAAACGATTTTTATGCTAAAATTTTTCAGGCATTAAGAATAACGGTTAATAATGAACTGGAGAATTTAAAAATTGCACTTTCACTGTCTGGAAAGTATCTGGTAAGCGGCGGAAGAATCGTGATAATATCATATCATTCGCTTGAAGACAGGATAGTGAAAAATTTTTTCAGAAATAATGGAGGTATTTTTAAAAAATTAACAAAGAAACCGGTTATTCCTGAATACAAAGAAGTAAAAGAAAACCGCCGTTCAAGAAGTGCAAAATTAAGAGCAGCGGAAAAATTTTAAAATGAACAGTGAATACAGCAAAAAATCCGGGAAAATATCAAGAAAAGCATCCGTATTCTATTATTTGATTTCTTTTTTAATTCTGGCAGTTACTGTAGGTTTTTATATAAATAATACAATTGAAGTTGATAAATTAATAAAGAAAAATAAAGAACTGAAAGAAAAACTTTTATCTATTAATCAGGATAATATGCATTATAAAGTGGAAATCGAGAAATTGTCTTCCTATGAAAGAATTAGCAGAATAGCTGCAGAAAAATTCAATATGATAAAAAATGATTCTGCAATTGATAAAAGGGATATAACAATTCCAGTGGAAGAAAACAAAATGGGAAATAAGGAAAATTGAGTACAAATAAAAAAATATTAATTATTTCACTCGTTTTAATTGCGGGATTTTCAATAACAATAGCAAATTTGATTAAAATACAGTTGTTTGAACACGATAAATGGGAATCAGTAGCAAAAAAGCAGACACAGGACAGAGAGTATTCAAAACCTTTAAGGGGAATAATATTCGACAGGAATATGAAACCTCTTGCGATAAATCATTTTAATGTATCTGTTAAGGTGATACCAAAAAGGATAAAAAATGCCGATAGCGTTGCATTCTTGCTTGCCTCTGCATTAAACAGTAACAAAGAAAAATATTTGAGAATATTGGAAATGGATACGGATTATGAAGTACCGCTCGAAAACAATATATATCTTGAAAATACAACCCTGCTTGATGAAATTAATTCGGATGGTGTTATTATAACCAAATCCGCATTTAGGTATTATCCTTACGGGAAACTTGCATCGCAAATAATAGGATTTACAAAAAACGACAAAGGTAAAACGGGCGTCGAATATACATACGAAAGAGATTTAGCGGGGAAATGTGGTATGATGATTATGCAGAAAGACGGAAATGGGAATAGACGTCCTTTTCAGGGATTCAGAAATCAGTTCCCGGAACCGGGCAGTAATATTGTTCTTTCAATAGACATTAATCTTCAGAGAATTTTAGAAGAAGAACTCGAAAAAGGAATTTTTCAAAGTAAATCGAAGTCAGGGAAAGCATTGATTGTTTCCGTAAAAACCGGTGAGATACTTGCTATGTCCTCGTACCCAACCTATGACCCGAATAATATAAAATCTTCTGATACTGTTGGAATGAAGAACAGGGTAATAACAGACCAGTTTGATCCGGGTTCAACTTTTAAAGTAATTACTGCTTCAGGGGTACTTGATAAAAATCTTGCGGGTGTCAATTCTGAAATCAACACGGAAAACGGATTATATGAATTCAACGGAAGAGTTTTGAAAGATGAATACGGCAGTTCTTCAATGTCTTTTCGCAAAGTAATAGAAAAATCAAGCAATATTGGCGTTGCAAAATTATCTGAGATGCTCGGTAAAAATGAATTGTTCAGATATGCAAGAAATTTTGGTATAGGTAGTTATACCGGTTTAGAACTCGACGGTGAAGTAAAGGGTACACTTAAGCATCCTCAGCAATTTGGGAAAGGAACTTTGCAGTTTATGGCAATAGGATACGAAGTATCCGTAAATCTTCTACAAATGGCAATGGTATATCAATGCATAGCAAATAGCGGAATAATGATGAAACCGATTATAATAAAAAGACTTATCTCCTCCTCAGGTGAGAGAATAAATGAAAACTATCCGGTACCTGTAAGACAGGTAATTTCTAAAAAAACATCAAAAATCGTTACGGATTTATTGGAAGGAGTTGTAAATAATATGGGGACAGGAACGGAAGCAGCTTTAGAATACATTACTGTGGCTGGGAAAACCGGTACCACTCAATTCAATACCGGAGACGGATATATATCGCATATCCATAATTCATCTTTTATAGGATTTTATCCTGCTGAAAATCCTACTGTTCTGGTGGCAGTATTTCTTGATGAAATTAAAGATGAGAAATTCTTCGGAGGATTGGTTGCTGCACCTATTTTCAGAAGAATTTCAAAAAGACTTATTGATTATGTCGGAATTGACAGGATAAATTCTAATGATTTGTTTAATGAAGGTTATTATAAACACTCTGAAGATATCTTAAATGTTACTAATTTAAACAATGAAATCCCCGATATAAAAGGAATGGATTTATATAATGCAGTTAATATTCTTGAAGAAAGAAACATTCATTTTGAAATTGACGGATTTTCGGATAAAAATAAAATACCTCAGAAAAAATATATTGTAGCAGAATATAGTAAAAGAAAAAAGGAAGGTGATATCAGATATGTCTCTGTAAAAATCAGGGAAATTAACCGGAATGAAAAGAATGTATTATTAAAAGTTCCCGATGTAACAGGTTTAAGCATAAGGAAGGCAATAGGGAAACTTACTTCAGAAGGATATTCCGTTGAAATCTCTGGTAGCGGCAGAGTTCAATCTCAGATTCCGGAGCCGGGTACTGAACTTAGGCAAACACGGAAAATAAAACTTTTTTGCAAAGGAAAAAAATCGTGATATGAATTTTACCGATATTATAAATAATCGGAATATTAATAATGTATACAGTTTGGAAATAATTGTTAAAGGCAGGGATTTTGAAATAGAATCTTTATCCTACAACTCAAAAAATATTTCAGATAACAGTATATTTTTCTCGGTTACGGGATTAAAAGAAGACGGCAGCAGATATATTCCTGATTCGATTAACAAAGGTGCTAAAGCAGTTATTTCAGATTCAGATAAATGTAGTATTTACAAAGATATATGTAAAAATCAGAATATTTGGCTCATTAAAGCAAAAAACATTAGGAAATTGATGGCAGAAATATCTGCGGCTTTTTTTGGATTCCCGGCAAAAAAATTAAAATGCGTTGCAATAACAGGTACAAACGGAAAGACGACATTAACTTATTTAATAAAACATTTTCTCGAAGCCAACGGAATCAAGTGCGGTTTAATCGGAACAATAGATTACTATACAGGTATTACAAGCAGAAGTGCTGAACTGACAACTCCGGATTCTATTGAAATCCAGATGTTAATGTCTGAAATGGTCGCTTCAGGTCTTGAATACTGTGTGATGGAAACATCTTCGATAGCACTTGAACTTGACCGTGTCCATGGAATTGAATTTATTTGCGGTGTTTTTACTAATCTGACGAGTGAACATCTTGACATCCATAAAAATATGGAGAACTATCTTTATGCGAAAAAAATACTTTTCAATAATTTAGGTGGAAATGCGGTCGCTGTATCAAATTGTGATGATGAATATGGTATAAGAATTCTCGAAGATACCAAATCAAGGAAAATATTTTATTCAATTGGTAAGGATTGTGATTACAGGGTGGTAAATGAAAGACTATCATTAAACGGAACAGAATTTGACTTAATAAATGAAAATGTAAGTTATAATATAAAATCTAATCTTGCCGGGAGGTTTAATATTTATAATATTACGGCGGCATTAAGCTGTATCAATGAACTTGGGTTTGATATTACGAAATCAATTGAGTCCCTGAATACATTTAAAGGAGTAAACGGAAGATTTAATACGATAAAATTATCGAACGAAGCATACGCTGTAATTGATTACTCGCATACTTCCGATTCATTGAAGAATGCTATACTTGCAGCAAAGGAAATAATAAAAACTGACGGCAGTAAATCGAAAGTAATAACAATATTCGGATGTGGAGGCAATAAAGACCGAACAAAAAGACCTGTGATGGGAAAATATGCAGCCGAATATTCTGATTATGCAGTTGTAACATCCGATAATCCGAGATTCGAAGAGCCAATGGATATTATCAGTGAAATACTGGCAGGTATTGATAGTAAGTTCAAAAATTATGAAGTGGAAGAAAACAGGGAAAAAGCAATTAAAAAGGGGATAGAAATTTCAGGTAAGGGAGATATTATTTTAATTTGCGGTAAAGGACACGAGACATATCAGGAAATAAAAGGAGTGAAATATCATTTTAACGACAGGGAAATTGTGGATAAATATAAAAACTTAAAACAAAATACTTGATAAAACTTGATGAAATATTAAGTTTAAAAAATTGTCAGTTTATTAATCCGGAAAATAAACAGATTAAATCTTTCTCAGGTTGTTCAATAGATTCAAGAAAGATTAAGTCTGGAGAATTATTCATAGCAATAAAAGGCGAAAATACTGATGGTCATAATTATCTCGGTCAGGTATTTAAAAAGAAAGTAAAAGGTGCCTTGGTAAACCGGAAATGGTACAAAAAAAATAAATATAAATTCAGAAGAAATATATTTTTTGTGATTGAAGATTCTGTAAAAAGTCTTGGTGAACTCGCTCGGATTCACAGAAACAATTTCAATGTTCCGGTTATCTGTATCGGTGGCAGTAACGGAAAAACCACAACAAAGGATTTAACCGGCTGGGTTTTAAACGATAAATTTAACACGCTGGTCTCTGAAGGTAATTATAACAATCATATCGGATTGCCTCTGACACTGCTTAAGTTAAATAAAAATCATGAAATATGCGTTCTGGAAACAGGGAGTAATCATTTCAATGAAATGAAATATCTGTGCGGAATATCTGAACCTAACTTCGGACTGGTAACTAATATTGGTAGGGAACATCTTGAATTTTTCAAAACTCTGAACGGTGTTGCAAAAGAAGAATTTGCCCTGTATGATTATTTACTTGGTGATTCAAGAGGAAACATCTGTTTTGCAAACTACGATGATATATATATTAAATCTTATTTCAGGGATAAAGACAGAAGGAGAGTATTTAAATATTCATATAATTATAAGACGGATGTAAAAGGCAGATTTATCAAATTTGATAAAAATTTTCAGCCTGAAATAGAAATTACTTTTAACTCGAAAAAATTCAGTGTAAAAATACCGGTTTTTGGTCTGCATTCTCTTTATAACGGTTTATCAGCTGTTGCAGTGGCTTTGTATTTCGGATTAACTGGTCCTCAAATCAGGAGGAGGATAGCAGAATATAGACTGTTAAGTTCAAACAGGATGGAGATTATAAGGAAAAACGGCTTACTTATTATCAATGATACATATAACAGCAATCCTGACTCCGTTAAATTAGGTCTGGAGACGGTTAAGAAATACAAAAGCAGAAATAAAAAACATATTGTGCTTGCAGATATGCTTGAAATGGGAAAGGCAGGTATTAAGGAGCATAAAGCAGTTGGGAAAATAATTCGGGAAATGAATTTTGAAAATTTATATACCTATGGGAAAAATTCATATTATACATTTCTTTCGGCGGGAGAAATAAAAAATAATTTTCATTTCGATAGTCAGAATGATATGACTTCCTTTTTAAGAAGTATAGTAAAGGAAGGCGATGTGGTTTATGTAAAAGGGTCACGCGGAATGAAAATGGAAAAAATTGTAGATAATTTAATTAACATTAAACTATAGGTAGTGTTATACTATTTAGCAGAATTGATTAACGCAAAATATTCACCTCCGGGCTTTGATGTGTTCAAATATCTGACATTCAGAGCTTCTTTGGCGGCGATAACGGCATTGCTTTTCGCTTTCTTCATAGGTCCCCGGATAGTGAGTATTTTAAAGAAAAAGCAAATAGGAGAAGCAAAGAAGGAGGATGGTCCGAAGTTTCACTGGTCAAAAGCAGGAACCCCGACTATGGGTGGATTGATTATTCTCTGTTCGATTTTGCTGGCGGTTTTACTGTGGGGCGACCTTTCAAATATTTATGTCCTTCTTATTCTCTTCGTAACGATTACTCTCGGTACTGTCGGTTTTATTGATGATTATCTAAAAACTGTAAAAAAATACAAAAATGGTCTTGTTGCAAAATATAAACTTCTAGGACAAATTCTTACGGGTCTGGTTGTCGGGTTAATTATTTATACTTCCCCATACTTTGATGGGATTAATTCAATTACAACAATTCCGTTTCTGAAAAATTATCAGTTTGATTTTTCGGTTTTTTATATTCCGATAGTCATTTTTATAATTACTGGTACATCGAATGCTGTTAATTTGACTGATGGACTGGATGGTCTGGCGACTGGAACGGTCGGTATCGTGGTATTCACACTTGGTATTATGGCTTATGTATCGGGAAATATTGAAACTGCAAAATATCTTAATATTATTTACTTAAAAGGCAATGGTGAATTGATTGTATATTGCACGGCGTTACTCGGTGCGGCTTTGGGATTTCTCTGGTATAATTCTTATCCTGCCCAGATTTTTATGGGTGATACGGGCTCGCTTGCACTCGGAGGGATTGTTGCTACGCTGAGTATTCTGGTAAAAAAAGAATTTCTTTTACCGTTGCTTGGAGGTGTTTTTTTTGCGGAGACTATCTCTGTATTGATTCAGAGATATTATTTTAAATATACAAGAAAAAAATACGGCGAAGGTAAGAGAGTATTTCTTATGGCTCCCATTCATCATCATTTCGAAATGAAAGGGATACCCGAACCGAAAATAGTAATGAGATTTTACATTATAGCAATTCTTTGTGCAATAATGACACTGGCAACATTTAAAATCAGGTAAGAATGAAAGTAGCGGAAGCGATTAAATATAAATATACGGTTTTAGGTGCAGGCAGGAGCGGTCTGGGTGCGGCAAAACTTTTAGCAGGAAAAGGTGCTGAAGTTTTTCTCAGTGACTCATCGCCCGAAGATAAGCTATTGTATTTATTGAAAGAGGATTTAAATAAATTAAATATAGAATTTGAGACTGGAATACATTCAGATAAAATTTTCGATTGTGATATATTAATAAAAAGTCCGGGTATTCCTCCTCATTCTGATATTATTAAAAAAGCGGAAATTAAAGGAATAAAAATATTTTCTGAAATTGAAGTGGCTTTCTGGTTTTGCCCCTGTCCGGTTATAGCAATCACGGGTACAAACGGAAAAACAACTACCACGGTTCTCACGGGGGAAATTATCAGAAATTGTGGCTTTGATGTGAAAGTATGTGGTAATTTAGGACTTGCGTTTTCAGAGGTTGTTAAATCGCTGAAGAAAAACTCATTCGTTGTTCTTGAAACAAGCAGTTTTCAGCTATATGACACAGAAGAATTTAAACCTGATGTATCGGTAATTTTAAACCTTACTCCCGACCATATTGACTGGCATGGTTCGGTGGAAAATTACTTCAATGCAAAACTGAAAATAAACCAGAATCAAAAATCTGGAGAGGATTATTTCATTTATAATTACGATGATGGATATCTAAGAGAGAAATTAAAAAGCAAGAAGTTGAATGGAACAGTTAATTGTTTCGGGTTTGACGGTGAAACGATATTAAGGAATTTCCCCGCAGGATGTTATGTAAAAGAAGGTGATTTAATATTTTTTAATAAGAATAAAAATATCTCGGAAACAATATTGAATATAAACGAAATCAAAATAAGGGGCAGACATAACGTATATAATTCGATGGCAGCGGTTTTATCCGCAAAAAGTCTGGGAATTGAGACAGGAATAGTCGGAAAGACATTGAAAGAATTTACAGGAGTAGAACACAGAATTGAATTTGTAAGGAATATTGGCGGAGTCGAATTTTATAACGATTCAAAGGCAACGAATTTCGAATCTACTTATGTTGCGTTGGAGAGTTTTGCCGGTAGAATAATTCTTATTTTAGGAGGAAAAAAAGGAGTTAATAATTTTTCGCTTATTGAAGAGTTTGTTAAAGAGAAAGTTAAATTAATAATATCAATAGGTCAGACAAAAGATGATATTAAAAAATATTTTTCAGAGTTTAAGGAAGTAGTAGTTTGCGATGAAATGGTGGATGCGGTAAGAAAATCATTTATTCGTGCTGAAGCAGGCGATGTAATTTTATTTTCGCCTGCTTTTAAAAGTTTTGATATGTTCGATAATTTTGAACACAGAGGAAATGAATTTAAAAAATGCGTAAATAGTATATGAACGAAAAAACTAATAAAATAGATATCTGGATTTTTCTTGCGGTAATAGGTCTACTGTTATTTTCTCTGCTCGCAGTTTACAGCGCAAGTTCGTATTACTTTTACGGATTAAAGAAAGATACCGAATTTTTACTCAGGAATCATCTGATTAAAGTTATACTCGGTATAGCGATGATTTTTTTGTTTATGAAACTGGATTACAATATATATAGGCGAATCAGTAAGTTTCTTATCTGGTTTGCAATATTTCTTCTTTTATATGTATTGCTGTTTGCCGCTGCTAAGAAAAATGTCTACAGATGGATTGATATCGGTCCTATTAGTTTTCAGCCTTCGGATTTTGCCAAGTATGCGCTGGTTATTCACATCTCTTATCTCTTGATGAAAAAGAAAGAATATACTCATTTGTTATACCGGGGCTACCTGCCGGTATTGTTTTATATTTTAATGATAACGGCACTTGTTGCATTCCAGCCGAATCTGTCAACTTCTCTGATTATTTTTGGTTCATCTATGTTTCTGCTTTTTGTGTCACCAGTAAAAATGAAGCATATGATTATAACCGTTTTGTTGATGATTCCGTTTATTATAATATTCGTTGTCTCAAATGAATATATGCTTAAAAGACTTTCGAAGTATTCGGATCATACTTCCGGAATGGGAGCGGATAATCAGCTCGCTCAGGCAATTATAGGTTTGGGGAATGGTGGTTTAATCGGTGTCGGAGCGGGTAACTCTTATCAGAAAGAATATTTTCTCCACGAGGCTTACAGCGATTTCATTTTTGCAGTCGTTGGAGAAGAATACGGCTTCATCGGTGCAGTAATACTTATACTGATTTTTGTTATGCTGATTGTAAGAGGTTATAAGGTGGCTAAAGATATCAATGATGACTTTGGTAAATATATTGCATTTGGAATAACCACGATTATAGCATTGTATTCATTTGTTAATATCTCAGTTGCAACGGGTATCATACCGACAACGGGTGTCCCTATTCCCTTTGTCAGTTATGGAGGTACTGCTCTGGTTATTAATTGTATAGGGATAGGAATTCTGCTTAATATATCTTCCCAGCGCGGACAGGTGAAATCACTTAATGAAAAATTTTCAAAGGTGGTGGAAGTATGAGAGCAGTATTTACAGGCGGCGGAACAGGCGGACATATATTCCCGGCGATTGCCATTGCAGACAGTTTGAAGAAAAAAGTTAATGATATTCAGATACTTTTCATAGGTGCAAAAGGAAAAATGGAAGAGAGGATAGTCCCTGAGAATAATTATAATATTAAAAGTATTAATATAGAAGGATTGCAGAAAGGAAAATATAATGAATGGCTGTTGGTGCCTTTTAAATTTATTAAATCGGTAAACAACTGCGGCAATATATTAAAGGAGTTTAAACCATCTGTGGTTGTTGCTACAGGTGGATTCGTATCTGCACCTGTGGTCTATGCTGCACTGAGAATGAAGTGTAAAGTTGTGCTGCAGGAAGGAAATGCGGTCCCGGGTAAGGTAACAAAATATTTCTCCGGAAAAGCCCATAAAGTAATAATCAATTTTGAAGAAACCGTTAAGCATCTGAAAAGAAAAGATAATGTAATTAAAATTGCCTATCCAATTAGAGTAATGAAAGGTGAAATGAATAAATCTGATGCAATGAGAGTTTTTGAAATTAGTAATGACAATAAAACTCTGTTTGCCTTCGGCGGAAGTCAGGGCTCGGCTGCAATAAATAAAGTTTTGCTGAGAAATATTTCCCGGCTTTCTGATATTGGAATAAATATTATCTGGCAGACAGGAAAGAAAGATTACGAAAAGATAAAAAATGAATGCGGAAAATATTCCCGAAATATTAAAGTATATGAATTTATTGACAAGATGTATGCCGCATATACTGCATCGGATTTGGTTATATGCAGAGCAGGTATCAGTAGTATAATGGAAATTGCAGCTTTTAAAAAACCCTCTGTTTTAATTCCGTATCCCTTTGCTTCGGATAATCATCAGGAAAAAAATGCAAGAGCTCTTCAGAAAGAAAATGCCTGTAAAGTATTAATAGAAAGTGAAATTGAGGAAAAATTGTATGACACTGTTAAAAATACTATTTACTGTGATAAAATACTTAAGTTAATGTCGAATAATATTTTTAAATTTTCGGATCCGGATTCGGCAGATAAAATTTCCAATGAAATAATTAAAATAACATTATAATGGAAAAACGGATATATAAATATAAACTCGATTTCTATTATAAATCTCTGATTATCTATTTCATATTCCTGATAGTATATCTTGTGATTAGAGGGCAGTTTTCCGGAAGTAATTTTATGATTGTATTCAGAGATGTCATAATATTCATAGTATTAATATTTATTGTAATTACGCTTATTGCCCTGATAGTTAACTTTGTCAGAGCAAAACAGATATTATTTACGGATGATAGAATTATTCTCAAGAATAGATTTGGTCAGAGAGAAATATTATTTAATGAAATAATATTTGTCAGATTTTCGAGGGAGAAAGGTAGAAGTATTGAAGGCAACAGGCGTGTTAGAATAGTGAAATTAAAACTTAAAAACAGAAAAAGAAATCTGAGGATCAGAATCGGAGAATTTTACAATGAAAGAAAATTAATTCAGGAATTTAAATCGGTTACAGCGGAGAGATAATGAGGATTCACTTTATAGGAATCGGTGGCTTCGGAATGAGCGGTTTGGCGGAATATTTGCTCCGGCAGGGCTATTTTATTTCTGGCAGTGATTTGAATAAAAGTGAATTAACGGTACGGCTCGAAACACTGGGAGCAATAATTTTTTATTCGCATGATAAAACTAATATTCCTCCCGATACTGAACTTGTTGTATATTCCTCGGCAGTTCAAAGAAATAATCCCGAATTCATGGAAGCGGAAAGAAGAAAAATTGAGATCATCAAGCGTTCCGAAATGCTCGGTAGAATAACTGATGATTCATTTTTGATAAGTGTAGGCGGTACGCACGGCAAAACTTCCACTTCTGCTATGATATCATATTTATTAATAGAATGCGGGTTTGACCCGAACGTGTTTGTTGGAGGAGCTATGGAATTTCTTTCGAACGGGACTTCAAGAGCAGGCAATGGCAAATATTGCATCGTTGAGGCAGATGAATATGACAGGAGTTTTCTTACTCTGAAATCGGATATTGCAGTAATAAATAATATAGATGCCGACCATCTCGATATATTTTCTGATATTAATGGTGTCAAAGAAAGTTTCTCCGGATTTATTAATAATTGCAGGAGAAATGCGCTGGTTGTTGCCAACGGTGACGATAAAAATGTTAAAGATATACTCGGTAAAACTAATACAAAAAAGATGTTATTCGGAACAGGAAATCATAATGATTACAGAGTTGTAAATATAGAATATAACGTAGGTCAGGATTATAAAATAAAATTCAGTATAGAAACGGATGAAAAAAAAATAAACGATATCTGCCTGAAAATCCCCGGATTTCATAACGCAATGAATGCTGCCGCTGCATATATAGTCTGTGAAATACTGAAAATTTCTGTGAATCAATTTAAAGAAATTATTAAAAATTTTCCCGGAGTTAAAAGAAGACTTGAACTGAAATACGGCGGTGCTATTAATGTGTATGATGATTATGCCCATCATCCGGCGGAAATAAAATCTTCTTTTGAGGCGGTAAAAAAAATATCTGCAGGAAGAATAATTACAGTGTTTCAGCCTCACCTGTATTCGCGCACGAAAGATTTCTACAGAGAATTTGCCGAGAGTCTGAAACTGAATGATATTATTGTACTGACTGATATTTATCCCGCACGTGAAAAACCCGTTAAAGGAGTAACATCCGCATTAATTAGCAATGAATTGCGGAATATCACAAAAAATGAAATTTATAATATTAAAAAAGAAAATATAATTGATTTCCTTATAAAAAGGATTATAAAAAATGATACAGTGATTTTTCAGGGAGCAGGTGACATAACTGGCGTTTGCGAAGAATTTACGGAATTACTGAAATTTAAAATCGGAATAAATTGAGTCTAAAAAAGATTTTAATATTAACGGTTATTGTAGCGGTTATTTCTGTAAGTGCCGTTGTGCTTGCGGGAAAATGGCGCAGCCAGGATATTTACAGGGTTGTTACAATTTCAGGTAACTACACTGTATCTGATGATGAAATTCTGAAAATGTCCGGTTTGAGTAAAAATATTGAACTCTCGCCGGAACAGATAAATGAAAATGATATAATAAATAGATTAAAAATTCATAATGAAATAAAGAAAGTGATTATAACGAAAATTCCTCCTGAGGAATTATCGGTTCAGATAATCGAAAAGAACCCTATTGCTATAATAAATTTTGATAACAATTTGAAATTAATTGACGAAGAACTTGAAATGTATCCGTTTGACGAAAAAGGAAAAATTTTTGATTTGCCTCTGATTAATGGAATAAATGAGTCCGGCAGTAATGTAAACAGTTATTCAGGTAAAAAGAAATATTCGGGGCTGAAATCGGCGGTATATATATTAATCAGCATAAACAAAGAAAGTAAATACCTTAACAGTTGTATCTCGGAAATAAATTTGTCTGATAAGGATAGATTAATTTTATATGCTAGCGAGAAGGGATTTCCTGTTTATCTTCCGAAGTACAGTGATAATATATTAGAAAACAAGAAGGAACGTTCGGATCTATCTAACAGAATAAAAGTATTAAAGCAATTTTTTGAAAATATATTTCCGTCGGAGCGCACAAGAGACATTTCGGAAATTGATTTAACATATTCTAATCAGTTAATAATTACTTACGAAGAAAATCAAAATTAAATTTAAAAAAGTGAAAACAAAAAAATACGAAGACGATATAATAGTAGGGCTGGATGTCGGAACCACAAAAATATGTGCAATAGTTGCTAGAGTGAAAGATGAGAGAAATGTAGATGTTATCGGAATCGGGAAAGCACCCTCAAAAGGGTTGAACAGGGGACTTGTGGTTCATCCAAAAAAAGCAATTGAATCAATAAAACAGGCGTTAAGTAATGCGGAAGAAAACTCTGGTCAGGAGATTCGTTCCGTAACCGTTGGGATTTCCGGGCATTATATACGGTGCATTCAGTCATCAAGTACAATAGGAATAAATAATTCGGACAGGACAATTCACGAAGAAGATGTGGAACGTGTACTGAATCAGTCCCAGCTGTTAAGGCTCCCAAGCGATACGAAAATAATACACGTAATCCCGCAGGAATACATTATAGATGACAGGGAAAAAGTATATGAATCGCCGGTGGGAATAATCGGAATAAAACTCGAAGCAAAAGTGAATGTAATTGCAAGTTTGGTGTCCTCGATTGATGTTTTATCGAATTGTGTAATTGATGCCGGAGTGGAAGTTGATGATATCGCCCTCGAATCGCTGGCATCGGCGCAGTCTGTTCTTGATGAGACTGAGAAGAAAGTCGGAGTTGCGGTGATTGATATCGGCGGAGGGTCAACCGATATTGCTGTATTTAAAAAAGGAATTTTGAGATATACGGCAGGTATCGGAATTGCGGGAAAATTTGTAACAGATGATATTGTGGAAGGGCTCGGATTGCTTGATGAAGAAGCGGAAACAATTAAAAAAACACACGGATATGCAATTGTATCGGAAATAATAAACGATGACGAAATAAGTGTAAGAAACATTCGCGGTCAGAGACCGAAGAAATTCAGGAAAAGTGTCCTTGCAAGAATTATTAATGCACGGATGCAGGAGATATTTGATTTATGTGCAATCGAAATTAAAAACTCACAGATACAAAAAGACCTTTTCGCAGGTGTAGTAATTACAGGCGGGGGGTCGTTATTGAAAGGTGCAAAAGAACTGGCGGAAAATATCTTCGGTATGGAAGTCAACTGTGGTAACCCTAGAGGTGTATCCGGCGGACTTATTAGGGAAATCGAAAGCCCTATATATGCTACTGGTGTCGGACTTGTACTCTACAGATTGAAAAATTTGTACGGCGGTAACGATATTCCGATTAGACAAGGAAAACAAAACACAAAAAAAATATTCATCAAAATAAAAAAATGGTTTGATGAATTATAAAAGTAAAAAATATTTGAGTTTTTTTAAATAAATTATTTTTATAACTTTATTACCCGAAAGGAAAAATATGGCAATCCATTTAGTACCATTCGAACACGATTATTCAGAAGGTGCCAGCATAAAAGTTGTAGGCGTTGGCGGCGGCGGCGGAAATATTCTTAACTCAATGATAGATAAAGGTATAGAAGGAGTTGATTTTATTGCTGTCAATACGGATTTGCAGGCGCTTAACAAAAATAAAGCCGGCATGAAAATCCAGATAGGAAAATCTGTTACTAAAGGTCTGGGTGCGGGAATGGACGAAAAATTAGGACAGAAATCTGCTGAAGAAAGCAGAGAAGAAATTGAAAAAGCATTAAAAGGTTCGGATATGATTTTCCTTACTGCAGGTATGGGCGGCGGTACGGGAACAGGTGCTGCACCGATTATTGCTCATATTGCAAAAACTCTTGGAGCACTGGTTGTTGCTATCGTTACTAAACCTTTTGACTTCGAAGCAGAAATGAAAATGCAGCTTGCACTTTCAGGAATTAAAAAACTTAAACCCCAGGTTGACAGTCTGATAATTATTCCGAATCAGCGGATACTGACTCTTATTGACCCGCAGACGACGAGAAAGCAGGCATTTGATATTGCGAACAAAGTTTTGTATAATGCAACGAAAGGAATTTCACAGATTATTACAACTCCCGGAGAAAATAATGTAGATTTTGCTGATGTTCGTACAATAATGAGGGATATGGGTGAAGCAATAATCGGACTGGGTGTTGCGGAAGGCGAAGACAGAGCCGAAAAAGCCGCAATGGAAGCGTTGTCAAATCCCGTTCTTGAAGATATTGATATACAGGGCTCGAAAAATGTGCTTGTTAATATCATCGGAAGCGAAAATCTAAGAATGTCTGAAATTGAAAAAATTAACAATATTATAAATAAAGCAGCAGGTGATAAAGCAAGATATATAATCGGCTGGGGCGATGACGAAAATTTGAAAAATGAAGTTGTCGTAACTGTAATTGCCACAGGGTTCAAAAAGAAAGCAGAAGAAGAATCAATAACTGAAAGAATGATGGATGAAGATGTGATTAAACATAAGCAAGCAATAAAAATCGGAGAACAAAGGGAAATCAAAATCACGAAACCTGAAAGAAAAATAAAAATCGACAGAATGCCGATAGATGATGATGAACTTCGTCAGTATGACTCTCCTGCTTATAAAAGACATAATCTCGATATTCTTAATGAGGATATGAGCGAAAAACAAGAAGAAGAAAAAATTCAGGAGGAAGAAGATTTTTCCTTCAAAGATTTTTCACTGGATGACGAACTGAGCAAACCGACATTTCTGCGGAAAGTTCAGGGAGAAAGTTAAATCAACTGTATTTGCAAATGCGTATTGTTTCAAAACGCATTTTTTTTTATAATCTAAAATAATTTTTCAATGAGTAAAAAATTACAGAATTTATTCTTTGTGTTTTTATTTGCTGCTCTGATATTTACAGGATGTTCTTCTTCAGGTCCGGAAAAGAATGTCTATGAAGAAGAAAATTTAGCCGTTCAGATTTATCCTGATACAATTAAAGCGGGTAAATTTGATAACGGTACAATGTGGACATTTGAAAATCCGCCGCTTGATTATTTTGAATCTGAATATGGTTTCAGACCGACAAAGGAATGGCTCGACCACGTTAGAATGTCGGCACTTAGATTTGCTAATTACTGCTCTGCTTCTTTTGTCTCAGGCGACGGACTCCTAATGACCAATCATCACTGCGGTAGGGATGCTGTCAGTTCGGCACAAAAAGAAGGTGAGGATTTACACGAGTCAGGTTTCTATGCGGAAACTATCGAGCAGGAAAGAAGAATTGACAAACTCTATGTTGACCAGCTGGTACGGTTGATTGACGTGACAAAGGAAGTTCAGGCAGCATTTGATTCCGGTAAAGACGATACAAATAAAGTATCTCTGAGAAACAATAAAATAAAAGAACTTGAACAGAAGTATTCAGCAGAAATGAATTTAGTATGTAAAGTTACATCGCTATACAACGGCGGTGAATATTACATTTACGGTTATAAAAGATATAATGACATCAGACTTGTATTTGCACCTGAAGACCAGATTGGTTTCTTTGGCGGAGACCCTGACAATTTCACTTATCCGAGATATAATCTTGATATGACTTTTTTCCGTGTGTATGATGAAAACGGAAAACCTCTGAAAACGGAACATTATTTCAAATGGAATCCGAACGGTGCCGAACCCGGTGACCCTGTGTTTGTAGTAGGTAATCCTGGAAGAACTGACAGACTGAAAACCGTTGCACAGCTCGAATTCGACAGGGATGTCGTTTACCCGAGGTCACTTGCAAGGATTCACTATATACTCGATTCGTTAAAAGAACGGGTTGCTGAAAATCCTGATCTGAAAAAAGAATTAAACAATCAGATTTTTGGTTTGGATAATTCAAGAAAAGTTGTGGAAGGTATCCTTAAAGGACTGAAAGATATTACGTTGATGGCAAGAAGAGTCGACTTTGAAAAAAATTTCAGGAATTCAGTGAACAGTAAACCTGAACTTAAAGCAAAATACGGAAATGTATGGGATGAAATTAAAGAACTTGTTAAAGCAAGAAAAAAAGTAATTGAAAAAATCTATGGTACCGATACATTAACGGCAAAAGGCAAAGAGACTTATGCAAAATTGATTGTTGAAGCTAAAGAACTTGCAGGTAAAGAATCTGCAAAGATTCAGATGCTGGGAAAAGCAATTTATGAAGTTTACGGAACATCCATTCCGCCCGATGCAACCTTCACATTGAGAATCTCGGACGGGATTATCAAAGGTTATGATTACAACGGAACTGTTGCTCCTCCTTATACAACATACTTCGGAGTTTACGACAGGTTTTATTCTTTTGATAAACAGTATCCCTGGTCATTACCTGATAAATGGAAAAATCCTCCGGAGGAATTTGACCTATCCGTCCCGATGAATTTTGTATCAACGAATGATATTATAGGCGGAAACTCCGGCAGTCCTTTAATTGATAAAAATGCTGAAGTTGTAGGACTCGCATTCGATGGTAATATTGAAAGTTTACCCGGAAGATTTATTTTTACAACCGAAGCAAACAGAACCGTTAGTGTTCACTCAAAAGGAATATTGGAAGCACTTAAGCATTTATACAAAGTAAAAGCTCTGGTAGATGAATTGATAAACGGAAAAATTGCAGAATAAAACCTCACTTTTTATGTACGCAGTCAGGAGCTTTTGCTCCTGACTGCATTCAACAAAAACAATCAATTCCTTACTTCTCAAACTCTCTGTGATTTTTCCTTTTAGTTTAATAACGTTTTAAATAAAATTCTTTATCTCTTCCTTTCTGCCAGAAATAATAAAAGTTTTTTTCTCTGTGTCTCTAAGAAAAATTATAAAAGTTTCACTTCGTGTCTCTGTCTCTTAGCGTCATTGCGTTAAAAAAAATCTGCGTCTTTGCATGAAATACAAAATTATTTTCATAAAAAAAAACAGTCAGAAGAAAATCTTCTGACTGCATTCTTCTCCTCCGTTATAAAATTTATTTTGTCATATTCTGCAATTCTTCCATCATTTTTTCCATATCCTGAATTTCAACATCTTTCGGAAGTTCAAATTCCGATTCGCTGATTTTTGCATCCGGTTCGAATTCTGTTGCAACCATCGTGGTTTTTCCGTCAACCATTTTCAGGAAAAATTTATTATCATAAACCCACATCGTTTTTTCACCGTCTTTATAAATGTCGCATTCGTAACCTAATATCTCTTCCGTTCCTTCTTTTTTGGCTTTCGATATTTCATCCTTAATATCGGTAAGTTTAGTTATGTCTTTAAATTCATTATTTTCATCATCCATTTTGAATTTCATACCCATTTTCTTACCGCCTTCCTCACCAATCATGTAAAAATATTTGTCTTTAACAAACATAAGTGCATCAACTTTTTTCCCCGATTCTTCTATACCTTTCATATCCATTTTAAAATCATTGTCTTTCACGTACATATCCATGGTCATATCGCCTTCACCTTTTATTTCATATTTTATATGAAATACCGAGGTTTCGGATTTTTCTTCTTTCTTGTCTTTCTCTGCATCAGAAGTTCCGTCTCCGGATTCTTTACCGCAGCCCGCAATTAAAAACACGGACATTAAAAACACTACAAGGAATTTAATTTTTTTCATTCTTTTGTGGTTTAATTTTTGAAAATGATTATCTTTGTAATTCATCTAAATGAATGTAATTGTATAATACTCTCGTAAATTTCTGCGGCTCGGGCTCAAACTTAGCCGGAATCATATTATTTACTATTTCTTCAGGTAGCCTGTAAATCAGATTTGCCCAACCGCCCGTATTTGTTCTTTCAAGAAAAACATTTTTCCATAGCAAGTCGAATGACTTTGCTTCCATTTCAGTGAAACCAAGCATTATGAGGTCATTCAGCCATACATCATATTCCTGAGGTAAAAATTTCAGTCCAACCGCTTCCCCGGGTGCAAGTTTCTCAACTCTGCACATAACGTATTCGGGACGTAAAAAATCACCTTTTTGTGATGAGACAACAACGTTATAAACGGGATAATCAAAATTATTCCTTATCATTACTTCTCCCATATCGGTGTTGAAATCCACTATAACCTTGTTATCGAAGGTCATTTCACCTTCATAAAAAAGGAATTTGGAATTGACGTTGTTATTCTGTAACCACGGAGCGTCAACATTATTCAGCGGTTCAATAATTGACTCCAGAGGAACAAAATCCTTTGCTTTTGACCTGTATATGTCTTTTTCTATATCGCCCTGAATAACTTTAACATTTTCCCATTTAAGCTGCGGTTCGATAATGCAGGTCTTCGGATATGTATCGGTTGGTTTTCCGTTTTTGAGATTAACTGTTAAGTCAAAGGAAAACTCTTCTTTTGAATGTATGTAAATAACCGGCAGTTTCACGTACATTACCTGCTCTGGTCTTGAAGTATTGAAAAACTCCGGTTTGCCGTAACATCCTGCCATTACGCCCCATTCGTACGCCTCGTAGACAGCGGATTCCGAGGATGCAATTTCAATATCGGTGATTTCAAGAATTTCTCCCCACTGACGGTAACTCATTACATCTGTTCGGATTTTACCCGTAACTTTTACTTTTAAACCGTCTTCTTGAAATTCCTCTATCAGATTCCTGGGTTCATAATTCTTGCCGTCATCTCCGGCAATTCCGTAGAATCCGCCTTCAAATGATAAATATTTAACGGTTCCCGTTATCGTTATTTTATCCTGAGAAAATGAATTGCCTGAAAGCATCATAGCAAATAGTATTAAAATTAACGAAAATAAATATACCCCTGAACTTTTATTAATGTTTTCCATATTCCTTTGTATAAATTTATTAAAATTATTTATTAAAATATTTAAATACAATTTAAAACGGGCATTATATTTCGATTTTATATCCCGTATTTATTCCGGTAAAAAGATTACTGCATAATGCCAGCAGGATATTATGTTCAATATTTTTTTAATACGCTTAGTTTATTACTAAATTCATAATAATAAAATATATTGATTTTACACAAAAATAAATTTACTTTATAAAAAAAGTTTATGGAAATGAGAAATATAATCCAAAAGTTTCTGTTTATTCTCTTTGCATTAATATTTTCCTCGGTGGTTTATTCACAAGCGGTATTCAATCACTGGAATCCGGTGAATTCTCCCGTTACGGAAAATTTAAATTCAGTGCTTTATTATTATCAGGATAATATTTTTGCATTCGGGAATAACGGCAGTTTTATAAAATCTACCAACGCAGGTTATAACTGGAACATAATAATCTTGGGTACACAGAGCGATTTATATTCGTCCCATATTTCCAATAGTATATTGGTTTCAGGTGAAAACGGAACAGTTTTGCGTTCTACAAATAGCGGTTTAAACTGGCTGTCAATTGGTCCGCAAATATCGCAGAGCCTGTATGGTATCTCACAGTTTTATTCCGGTACGTCGTTTATTATCTGCGGAGAAAACGGAATAGTTTATTATACAACAAATCAGGGAGCAAACTGGGTTCAGCAAAACACCGGAACAACTAATAATCTGCGAAGCGTATTCTACTCAAATTCGGTATCTTTATACCGTTCATATTTATGCGGAGACAACGGTACTCTTGTAAAATTTGTACTGACAATACCTCCTGTTCCTGCAATAATATCATTTGTTCCGCTTCAAAGCGGATTTACGAATAATTTAAACTGCATTATCGCTGTTTCTGACACAAATACGCTTATGGCAGCGGGTTCAAACGGTATTATTATCAAATCTATAAATGGTGGACTGAACTGGGTTCAGCAGCAAAGCGGGACAACGAATTCCTTAAGAAAGATTTATCAGGTAAGTCCAAACGAATTCTGGATTAGCGGTGATAACGGAACAATGTTACACACGACAAACGGAGGTACTAACTGGATATTACAAACCGTAAACTCAGCATCTAACATAAATTCTTTAACTTTTACAAGTAATACCAAAGGGATAGCGGTTGGTTCCGGAGGAACAATCCTGAACTGTGAACTTTATCCTTCACCGTCAGATTCGGCAATGAAGTGGACGACTCTCGACGGAAATAACATCTGTTCATATTTCTGGACAACCGGAATTATGAATCAGCATCCGACTATGATAAATACTCCCGGATTTGAATGGCCTAAAGGCTCGAATAAATATGCAATCTTTACGTCGGGTCTTTCCATAGCCGGATATGTGAACGGAGTATTAAAAGAAGCAATGGTTAGTTATAAAGGTGAATTATGGCAGGGCTTTATTAATAACGGCGTTCCGGAAACTCCGGTATATATGAAAAGAATTTATAAAGTTAGACAGGGTGATAATTGCTATAACAGTGTTGACTGGGCAAACTGGGGTCTTATGGTTCCTTATGGTGCGCCTTTCCGCGATGTTAATAATAACGGAGTTTACGATATGTGCATTGACACACCCGGAGTCAGAAATGCAAGCCAGACTTTATTTATGGCATTAACAGACGGGTATCCTTGGAAGCATAGTCCGGGAGAAGGTTTCGGCGGCGGAACACTGCCGCTCTATGCTGATTTCCGCATTACTGCCTGGTGTTATTCGGATTCTATAGTTCAGGATGTTCAGTTCATTAAATATGTTGTAATCAATAAATCAAATTCAGTCTGGGACAGTACGATATTTTCTCTCGTAGGTGATGCGGATTTGGGTGATGCAAATGATGATTATGTCGGAATGGATTCATTAAGAAATTTATGGTACTTATACAATGCCGATAATAATGACCCTGTTTACGGAACTAATCCTCCTGCAGTCGGAATGAGAATGATTCGATTCCCCGTGAAAAAAAATGTTACTCCTCACGATACAATAAAAGCATCATCCGGAGTACAGTTCTCCTGCACAGGTTGCGGAACACCACCTTGTGAGACTACACCGAATGGCGAGCCGCTTGGTGCGTATAATTTTATGAAGGGATATAAAAAAGATTTATCCCCCTGGATGAATCCGGTGTTTATGCCGCCTGCTCCGACAAAGTTTATTTATTCCGGTGAACCGGAATTTGCATCCGGCTGGACTGAATATAAGGGCTGCGTTTTTAATTGCGGTGGTCCGAACGGACAAATCCTCGCTGTTGTTCCTCCGGGCGATAGAAGATATCTGCTGAACGCAGGTGCACCTGATTTTAAAGTATTTCCCGGCGATACTCAGACAGTCGTCATCGGGCAGATGATTGCGAGAGGAAGCAGCAATTTAAATTCCGTTACAAAATTAAAGCAGTTATCAGATATTGTTGTTAATTTTTATCAGACGGTTGATATTAAACAGATTAGCACTGAAGTTCCCGAAACATTTTATCTGCTCCAGAATTATCCGAATCCGTTTAACTCAATGACAAATATTAAATTTGAAATTCCAAATGCGGGAAACGTAAAAATAAAAGTCTTTGATGTAACTGGAAAGGAAGTTTCAATACTTGTAAATGAAAATTTACAGGCGGGAACGTATGAGGTGAGATTTAATGCAGGTGATTTACCGAGCGGGATTTATTTTTATTCATTGATAGTTGACGACATATTCATATCGACTAAAAAGTTCGTTTTAGTAAAATAAATAAAAATGAAAAAGTATAATTTAAGAGTTTTCAGAATTTACTTAACAATAATTTTTATTTTATTGATTAACTGTGCATTACAAAGTCAATGGATTCAGCAATATACGAATAGTGAGGCGTTATTTTATACAATAATATTTTCAGATAAAAATACAGGATATGCAGCAGGAGAATCATTATTTAATTACTATAGTTTCTTTTGTAAGACTACTAATTCCGGGGTAAATTGGGATAGATTAATTTTGAATTTATATTTCGATACATATATTTATGATATAGATTTCATTGATAATAACACCGGCTTTATTTGCGGACATACAAATTTTATTTATAAAACTACAAACGGAGGTACAAATTGGGTTTATTCCATTGCTCCTTCAATAGGGACTCAAACTTATAACTGTATTCAATTTTTAAATGAACAAACAGGATATTTAGCCGGAAGATACGGTATGATATCAAAAACGACTGATGGCGGTTTAAACTGGATTGCTCTCGACACGACATATACAGGTTTTGCCAGTATGCATTTTAAAAATATTGATACAGGTTTTCTTGGTAATACTTACGGAGGAATTTACAAAACAACTGACGGAGGAAATAACTGGGAATACAGATTTGTCACAGATACACTCGGAGGTATTTATGTAATTAATGAAATAAAATTTGCAAATAATTCTACCGGATATGCAG
The DNA here is from genome assembly GCA_016929695.1 of Ignavibacteria bacterium. GTDB lineage: Bacteria > Bacteroidota > Ignavibacteria > Tepidaquicellales > Tepidaquicellaceae > Tepidaquicella. The sequence continues at coordinate 2,483 of JAFGII010000051.1, read as the reverse complement.
TCGGAGGGAATGTACAGAACGGTGCAATCTTTAAAACAACGAATAACGGAGTTGATTGGATTAATAATTCAATTTTGCCAAATAATCCTTTGTATTCATTGTGTGTAATAAATGACAAAATACTTTTCTGCGGCGGTGATTTAAAAATAATATTAAAATCGACTGATGGAGGATTAACTTGGTCAAACCAGCAAATAATTTCAAATTTATTAAATATTCATTCTATATTTTTCCTAAATCAGGATACCGGTTTTTGTGTAAATTCAAATTATATTCATAAGACAAGCAATGGCGGGAGTGTTTTTATAAATAATAATAATCAAATATATCCGGATAAATTTGAACTGTATCAGAATTATCCCAATCCGTTTAATCCTGTTACGAAAATTAAATTTGGAACCCCGGAATCGGATTTTGTTGAACTCGAAATATACGATATACTTGGTAAACTCGTTCAGGTTTTGGTAAATAAAAAACTGTCCGCCGGCGTATATGAATTCGAATGGAACGGCTCTGTACATTCTTCAGGAATATACTTCTACAAATTCAGGGCAGGTGATTATGTCCAAACAAGAAAAATGGTTTTGCTGAGATAGCAATTAAAATTTTAATGCTCATCCGATGAACTCGTTCATCGGATGAGGATTTTGATAAAGAGAAAGAAATGAAAAAGATTTTAGTTTTACTCATTTTAATGTATGCGGGTTCATCCTTCGCACAATGGTACCCGTTTCACTGGGTTAGAATAAAGGGAAACTACGCCTGCACATTCATCGGCAGCAGCGGAGTTTTTAACAAAGACTTCAGATATACAAATACACCGGGCTATACTGTCCCTTGCGGAAGTACTCCTTTCTGTGAAAATACGGGACTAAGCGCCGCCTGTAAAATTGATGGTGCATTAGCAATGTTTGCGTGTACATATACGGGAGAACTGATTCCGGGATATATCTTGAACGGAGTCGCATATACAAATGATGATTTCAAAATCTATCTCGTAAAAAAAGTTGACAATGAATTCAATAATCCCGATTATGCGAACTGGTATAAGATGACGGGATACGGAGCGCCCTTCATTGATGTTAACAATAACTGCATTTTCGAGCCGGGGATAGATAAGCCCGGAATGCAGGATGCAAGTGAGACGGCGTTTGTTTGCTACACAGATGGTTTTAGCCAATACCGTTCAAACGGGGAAGGTTTCGGAGGCGGAATTAAAAATCCTTTGCTTAATGCCGAAGTAAGATTTACGATGTGGGCATATTCTGAAACGCCGATGCAGTTTGCGTATTTCTTCAGATATCAGATTATTAATAAAGGCAATAAAAACTGGGATTCCGTTTACTTTGCACTATTTTCTGACCCGAGTGAATTTACTTTTTACGAAGAATTTCTTGGATGTGATACGAACAGGCATCTTGCATATGCTTACGGCGATGAAAACATTGATTACATTTTCGGAATCAAAGTGTTAAAAGGTGCCGTTAATAAATTAACCGGTGATACAATATATTTATCTTCTTTTGTGTGGGAAAGGTTTAATTATGGATGTGAATGGGAAGTCCCCGGGAATCCGCAGGGTGCGTATTATTATATGAAAGGATTCAAAAGCGACGGGACATCTCATCTCGACCCGACCAAACCTCTTGGCGGTAACAAATACGAAAAAACGAAATTTATATTATCCGGTGACCCTGAAACAAATGCCGGATGGACGCCTTCAAAAGGCAGAATAGCAAATTGCGGCGGAACAGATACGGGAACTATTGTGCCTCTCCCTCCGAGTTCTGCAAATATGGTTATGGGAATGGGTGCGGATAATTTTACGATTGCACCGGGAGATACGCAGGTAATTGTCTATTGTCAGACTGTTGACAGGGGTAACAGCAATGTTAATTCAGTAACAAAATTGAAATCACAGACTGATGCTATTTACAAAATCTATAATGCCGCAATAAAATATTATGCGGAAAATTTTTGCTACAGGGAATATATCATTTATCCAGATGATTTTTCTCTTGAGCAGAATTATCCCAATCCGTATAATAATAAGACTGTCATAAAATTCAGCATTCCCAGAGTGGCGGATATAAAGATCGAAGTCTTTGATTTACTCGGCAGAAGTGTATTTGTACCGGTTAACGGGGAATATAAACCAGGGTATTATGAACTGACCATAAATGCGGAAGATTTAGCGTCCGGAATTTATTATTATCGTATGCAGGTAGTTGATAAAACGGTCAGCAGTCAGGTTAAATACGGCAGAATCCTTAAAATGGCATTGGTGAAATAAGTCTGCGTGTAGTTTCAGGAAGTTTTGGCTTTTCGAATAGGGGAAGCGTCTTTTTTGTAATATTTACCTTTCTTTTGACAATATTGTCATAATACATCATTTTTTGACTTATTTTTGCGGCGGAACGCATTAACTGTGTGGCGGAACGCATTAACTGTGCGGCGGAACGCATTAACTGTGTGGCGGAACG
>JAFGII010000050.1 GCA_016929695.1 Ignavibacteria bacterium | reverse complement strand
TATTATGCTGTTTAAAAGAGAATTCAGAAGGAATCTGCTTGCATTTGCAATAGCGTGCATAATCTGTTCCGCAATGGCAATGTATATTACAGCGATTGCTCCTTCATTCGGAAAAGACATTCAGCAGATTATGGATTTGAAAATTCCTAAAACGATGCAGACCGCAATCGGTATGAGCGGTCTTGATTTTGGTAATGCGGCAAGTTTTTATGCTATAGGATTTTCTTACATATATTTATTCATCGGCATATATCTGTCGGGAATATTTGCCGTTATCTTATCGAAAGAATTCAGCGAGAAAACAGCGGAATATTTATTCTCATTACCCGTCAGCAGACTTAAAGTAATTTATATTAAATTGTCTGTTGTAATATTATATGCCCTGCTCATAGTTGTTGTTATTTTCCTTGCATCGTGGCTTTCATTCGAGATGAATATCAAAGAAGGTTACAGCATTAAACCGGTATTATTAATGTCTATAGCGTGGCTGACGGGCGGAATAACATTCGGTGCGGTTGCATTTTTATTGTCATCATTTTTCATAAAATCGCGGACGATTATTTCCATATCAATAGGATTCGTTCTTGCAATGTATCTTATGCAGGTTATAATATCTCTAAACAAGAATATATCATTTCTGAAATATATTTCTCCGTTCGACTGGTTCAAGGGTTCGGAAATAGTAAACACCGGAGAATTATCCGTTGAATATATTTTAATTGCACTTTCTGCAATAATTGTATCTTTATTCATCGGCATCCGTAGATTTAAGAAAATGGATGTATTGATATGAAAAATATATATTTATATACCAATCGAAATTCAATCTTAACTCCGGAGGAGTGGCATATTTATAGCCCCTTGTCATCACGAACTTGTTTCGGGATCTCAAATTCCATTTTGGTTTATCCAAATCCCCACTCCGGAGGAGTAGAATAATCATAACACTTTCGAATTTCAAATTATATTTGAATTTTTTAAATAAATGTAATTAACTAATTTAATATCGGAATCCTGTTTATTAACTGTTTAAAAAAAATCAATAAATGGAATCTATTAAGAATATTTTTGATACATACATAAAATCCATAACCGCTAAATTTTCTCACGTTGAAACTAGCGAAATGGGGTACCGCACTGATTTTGAAATTTTACTGAAAGGGATTTTCGATAAAATAAATGTGAGAAGGATTGACCACGATGCTAAAGCAAAACAGGGGAATAAGCCGGATTTTATCATACTTAAACACGATGTCCCGATTCTATATATCGAGGCAAAGGATTTAGGAACGGATTTAAACAAAGTTGAAAAATCCGAACAGATGGCGAGATATTTCGGATATGCAAATTTAATTCTTTCCGATTATGTTGAATTCAGATTTTACAGGAACGGTATTCCTTATGAAGAGCCGCTCAAAATCGCAAAGTATGATTTAAAAAAGAGAAAAATCGAACCGCTTCCGGGCAACTTCGAGAAAGTTGCGAATACAATTATTGATTTTACAAAATCCCATAAAGAGCCGATTCGTTCGGGTAAACATTTATCACAGATTATGGGCGGTAAGGCACAAAGAATCAGGGATAATATAAAGCATTTTCTTTCAGTTAAGTCAGATGAAAACCGTTCTATAATAAGTGTTTATGAGATAATAAAAAAACAACTTGTTCATGATTTATCGCTCGATTCTTTTGCGGATATGTATGCACAGACTCTTGTTTACGGTCTGTTTGTTGCCCGTTATCACGATGAATCTCCGGAAAATTTTACAAGACAGGAGGCACGCGACCTTGTCCCCGCATCCAATCCGTTATTGAGACATTTTTTTGACCATATAGTCGGAGCAGATTTTGATAAACGTCTTGAATATATCGTTAATGAATTATGTGAAGTTTTTCAGCACGCAGATGTGCAGGAACTGATGAAAGAATATTACAAAAAGGATTTATGGGGAGATACTTATGAATCGCCTGACCCTGTAATTCATTTTTATGAGGACTTCTTAAAAGAATATGACCCGGGACTAAGAAAAAAACTCGGTGCATATTACACTCCTTTACCCGTTGTAAGATTCATCGTTCGTGCCGTGGATAAGATTCTCGAACGGGATTTCGGGCTTTTGTCGGGTTTGGCAGATACATCAAAAACAGAAAAAGGAATACACCGTGTTCAAATTCTCGACCCGGCAGTCGGAACAGGTACATTTATCAGTACTGCAATCAGAACGATTTATCAGTGCCTGCTCGATAACGGACAAAAAGGACGCTGGACAACTTATGTTCACCACGATTTACTTCCCCGTATTCACGGTTTTGAATTAATGATGGCTCCATATACTATCGCACATTTAAAACTAAGTATGGCATTTAAAGAAACGGGTTTTAAATACTTCAACCGCCGTCTCGGTATATATCTTACCAATTCACTCGAGGAAAGCGAAGTAAAAGAAAATCTGTTCGGAGGTTTCGGATTTGCGGAAAGTATTGCGGAAGAATCAAAAGAGGCATCAAAAATTAAAAATGAAACTCCGATTATGGTTGTAATCGGAAATCCGCCGTATAGTGTGAGTTCTTCTAATAAAGGTAAATGGATTCAGGACCTGATACAAGATTATAAGACCGGATTAAATGAGAGGAATATACAACCTTTATCAGACGATTATATTAAGTTCATACGCTTTGCCGAATATTTTATAGAAAAAAATAAATCCGGTATAGTTGCTATGATAACGAATAATTCCTTTATAGACGGAATTATTCATCGTCAGATGAGAAAGCACTTACTCGAAACATTTGATGATATTTATATTCTTGACCTTCACGGCAATTCAAAGAAGAAAGAAAAAGCACCCGACGGAAGCAAAGATGAAAATGTTTTTGATATTATGCAGGGAGTTTCAATAAATATTTTTGTGAAAAAAGAAAAGGAAAACAATAAATTGGCAAATGTTTTTCATCATGAATTATTTGGTTTAAGAAATGATAAATTTAAAAAATTGAATAATTTTGCGTCAAATATAAAATGGAAAAAACTTTACTGCATTGGACCTAATTATTTCTTTATCCCTAAAGATTTTTCTCTTAATAGTGATTATCAAAAAGGTTTCAAGTTAGATGAACTTTTCAATATTTTTTCAAGTGGAATTACAACATTCTTAGATAATTTAATAATAAGCTTATCCGAAAAAGAATTAGAAAATAAGAAAGCCAATTTACATGAACTTTCAGAGGTTAAATTAAGGAGCAAATATAAAATTAAAGATACTCGAGATTTAAAATTAGGTAATATTTTAGCAGATATCCCAAATTCAATGAATATCACTATCTTATATAGACCATTTGATAAAAGAAAAATTTTCTATTCTTCTAAAACAAAAGGAGTTGTTGCGTATCCTCGTTATGAAGTTATGCAACATTTAATAAAACCTAATTTAGCAATTTTATCCTGTAGACAGCAAACCTCTTTTAATTTCCAACATATTTTTATTTCTAATTGTATTACTGAAAGATGTTCTGTGTCTTTGCAAACAGGTGAAGTTGGCTATGTATTTCCTCTTTACCTATATTCTGACAGTGGTTCAAAAGTCCCAAACCTTAATCCAAACATTTTAGAAAAAATTGAAAAAATTTTGGGTAAAGTCACTCCAGAAGAAATATTAGACTACATATACGCAGTACTGCATTCTCCGGATTACCGCGAAAAATACAAAGAGTTTTTGAAAATAGATTTCCCGAGAATACCTTACCCGAAAGATAAAATATCATTTCAGGAACTTGTAAAATACGGTATAGAATTACGCTTACTGCATCTACTTGAATCTCCGAAAGTGAATCAATTCATTACCACATATCCCGTTGAAGGAACCGATGAAGTCGAAAAATTAAATTACATTCGGAATAAGGTATATATAAATAAAACTCAATATTTCGGGAATGTTCCTGAAATCGCATGGAATTTTTACATCGGAGGGTATCAGCCGGCACAAAAATGGCTAAAAGACAGAAAGGGCAGAACTCTCACAAATGAAGATATCGAACATTATCAGAAAATCATCGTATCACTTGCAGAGACTCATAGAATTATGGGTATGATAAAAACATAAATTAAAATATAAATACGATGATTAATATTAATACATTTCGCATAAAATATCTCCTGCCTGTTTTAATATTTAATTTTTTCGTTTCATTCACTTACTCCCAGGAAATTGCCAATATCCCGATTAACAGCGAAAGGAATATTACTCTCGTTACCGTTATAATCGGGGATATTGAAATTCCGAATATACTTCTGGATTCGGGATTTCCGTTCGACGGAATAATGATTTACAATCCCGATTACAGCGATTCAATTGATTTGACGGGTGCAGTTCAGGTTCAAATCGGAGGCGCGGGCAAGGACAGCAACTCGAGAGCACTGATGCTTGATAATGCAAGTTTCCTGCTGGGAAATATTGAAATGAAAAATCAGAGACTGATATTTCTGCAGGGAGATTTATATAAGGGATTTCCGTCAAACGGAATAACCGGGTATTCGATTTTCGGACATTATGTAACGGGGTTTGAT
>JAFGII010000008.1 GCA_016929695.1 Ignavibacteria bacterium | reverse complement strand
TGGTGACTGTGATGACAAAGTATTATTCAATGTCATATATTTCATTAAAAATAAATTACCGTTCAAAATAGTATTATCAGGAAACAATAAAGATTATTCACACATTTACACAGAATTTTTTTCTGGTGATAAATGGCTGATTTTTGACAACACGTACAGCAATAACGAAATAAACAAATGTTACGGTGATTTTAAATTTTTATCTAAGTATGATTTTTCAAATTATGATTTTTCGGATTAATGCATGGAATTATTTTTATCACAGCTCAATATTAACACAATCGGAATAGGCGGTATTTTAATTTTTCTGATTCTGTATATGACAAAAAAAGAAGCGTTCCGGATGCGTTCGGACATGCAGGAAAGAAAAGTATATTATGACATGATTCAAAATCTGTCTGATACAATTGAATTACAGCGGAAATATTTAGCAGATCATACAGAAGCTGTTAAGAAATTCAATATCAATATAGTTAAGGCAGTAAATATTTTTTCAAGACGATTACATGAAGTTGAAAAAAAAGTTTGTGAGGATAAATAATTAATGATTATTGAAAATACAGAAAATCTAACAAGTGGTTTTAAAATAAAATTACCAAAAGTCAAAATACCGACTATTTCAATTCCAAAAATTTCACTGCCTGAAATTTCAATTCCAAAAATTTCATTGCCTGAAGTATCAATGCCGTCTATTCCTGAAATAAAATTACCGGAATTAAACACACCGTCACTTGATGAACTCGGCAGAATGACGCAGAATGTAATTAATGATCCAGCCTTTCAAATAGCAACACAGGCGACAATTGCCGGGCTTGGAATGTCCTTAGGCATTCCGCCTTCAGCAACGTTACCGATGACAAACGCAGTATTACAAGTTGCCGGCGGAAAGGCAGATCCATTATCAGCAATTATGACCGTTGCCGGTGCTGCAATGGGAACACAAATGCCGGCAGATCAGCAGGGGTTATATGCTGAAGCAATGGCACAATTGCCGGCTGAATATTCACAGTATCAGCAATATTTTACACAGATAGCCGGACAGCTTGCAGAGTACCAAACAGCCCTTGAAAAAGGGGCAGGAGGGGGAAATCTATTAATTGACATTCAAAACGCTGTACAGGGCAAATTAAACGGCAATACAAGCGAATTAGAAGACCTTTCGGACTCTTCAAACGGCATTGACATCAATGTTTTATTAAAAACCATGTGGAAGGCTAAATAATGATAATACAGGAAATCAGAAAACATTTAAAAAACAATACTGTTTTAACTCAAATTGAAACAGATGAAAACCTTTTTAACAGATTTAATTTGATGTGTAACCGGGTAAAAACAACATTTCACGATCACACAGGCGAGCAGTTCAGTATAATTAATTATATTCTGTTTTCTGTTACAAGTGAAAGTCAATATATTCAAAAATGGATATTGAAAAAATCTCTTGTAACATGGGACACGACATTAAATATTCTTGTCGGATACTTTGTATTTAATCACATGCAAAATAAAATTTGGGAATCAGCAACGGCAAACGAAATACTGAATTTTATTTGTGGTGAATACGGATATACAAGAACAGAGGTTGAAACGGTTCTAAATTCTTTAGTAATTATTGCGAATGATTCACAATTCGGACAGTTCTTTTTATCTCCGGCAAGTGTTACAGATAATCAAGTTTCACAAACTTCAGACTGGATGAAAATAGCCGGTGCAGTTGTTGCATTTAAATTATTTAGTTAAAAATAAGAGGAAAAATTAAAATGGGAAAATCAAAATTATTAGACACAAAAGAGCTTACAAGTGACAAAAACATGAAAGCTGCTCTTTCAGTAATCGGAACGCTTGCCGTTGTTGATATATTAGGCGCAAAGCTTCCGGGCGGTAATATCGGGAAAATGGCTGCAAAAGTTGTTTTACCCGGATTGATTGCCGGAAAAATAGGCGGTGCAAAATTAGCAACAGCAGGAATGACGGCCGGAGTTGCTCTTGTTGCAGCAGAAATGTATATAAAATATGTTCAATCTGCTGTAATGAAAACAGCAGACAAAAACAAAACTAAAGGATATGTTAATCAGCATATCGAATTACCCGCGCCGGAAAATAAAACAATTCCGTCAACAAATGCAGCTCTTTATCATCAAAGAGTAGCAGAGCAAAACGGCAGACAGTAAAAATTTAAAACGGAGTATTAAAAATATGAGTAAACAAGTAATAGAAAAAGTTTTCTTTGACACAAAAGCACTGGCAAAAAAAGAAACTGTCCGTTTCTTCATGGGTACTACAAATAAGTATCTGTCTAACTGGACAGCATCGACAGCGCTTGCAAATAATCAACGGTTCATTTTGGAAAAAATCGGTTTCCAAATTGTAGGAAAAGAGATTCTGTCTGATGTTCTGGACATCATGCAGCAGGCTTTATTTTCTGTCAAAGTTGCAGGAATGGAAATCCGGTCCGGTGTTCTTTCAGAAGTATTTTGTGGTGTAATAAATCACAAAGTTACAACGGTTAATAATTTTGAAATTGAAAACGGATCTGCAGCAGTATTTTATCTCAACTTGGCAAATCTGGAAGAGATAAAGGGCGGAAATGAAATTGTTTTTGAAATTGATTTTCCTGATACTGCGTATGATCTGGCAACACTTACAGGTTCAAAAATCAGGGCATACATGAAAGGTCTTTTAGAAAACAATCTGTAATCAAAATAATCATCTGTCTGAATAGGACAGATGATTTTAATAAAAGGATAATTTAATGGATACACAATTAAAAAATATTTCTCTCACAGTTCCGGCAGGTAGTGAAAAAACTTTTGCCTTTGAAAATGTCATAATGAACGAAAGAAAAGGAATTTTAAAATCTTTGTTGTTTGACCGCGCTAATCTTCCGGCAAATGCAAAAATTGATCTTTCAGACGTTACAGGCTTTAACTACATCGAGCCGATCAATATTAAAACATTGAATTATGAAAGACCGATTGATTTATTTATTCCGGCAAGCACATTGACGCTAAGAATTAAAAATCTGTCAGCTGCTGAATTTACAATAGACATAACAGCACAAATTATTTACAATTAAGGTTTGATATGAAACATGAAGTAATTCAAAATATAAATAATCAATTCACAAAAACAATTACAGAGTATCAGATGAAAAATGATTCAATTGGATATTGTATTCAAACAGAAATTTCATCTGATACTAAAATTGATTTTAAAGTTGCATCAATTACAGATGATAAATTAAAATATAATGAATTATTAGAATTGAAAATATTTGTTTCATCAACTCCGAATTTGTATATCAATACAAGTTCATTTACTGATTGTATTTCTGGATTAGAAAGCTCTTCAGAAATTATTTATGATAACCTTATAATTTCAGACGGAAATACACTTTCAGAGAGTGTTATTTTTTCGATTGAAAAATTAAAAGAAATATATGACTTAGAAATTTTTAATTTATATATTGTTTTTTCATCAAATCAGAATAAACCGGTTGAAAACATTTCAAAGTATATCAATGTCAAAGGCAGTTTTTTTTTTCAGTAAAGAAGAATGATTCTGCACAATCTTTCACTTATGAACCGTTTAAAATTCACTCAGATTTTCGTGTAGATACGTCCTATTATCATTTAATTACTCCGACAGATCCGCCAAATTTTGCAACAAATGAAATTATAAATCAGTCGTTTAGACTATTATTTGATTTTCAAGATATGGCTGGTGTCTGGCATTACGATCAGGAAGAAATATTTACATTCCCGGATTTTAACTATAATCAATTTATAAATTCCTTTGATATAATCGGAGCACAGCAATTTTATCAGATTACATCCTTACGTCGTGAAGATTTACCCGCCCGGATAATTTCAAGTACTATCACATCAAGAGAATTATATCTGAATGAAATATTATGCAGATGGAATAAAAATTTTTCAACAAATAATGACATAAAATACGAATTAGTTTTTAATTTCAGGGTTTCAATAAATTCATATTATTCAGGGGCTTCACACATTGAAAGAAGAGTTCCTGTAAATATAAGATTTTTAAAAGGGGTATGAAATGGTCATTAAAGAAAAGGATATTATTTGTAATTGCGGTTGTGGTCAAAATTTTATTGATAATGTACTCTACAGCTTTTTAGAAAACTTCCTGAAGCAATTGGAAATTTTTACCGGCAAAAAATGTACTCTTATGACTTCATGCGTTAACAGATGCCCGGCTAAAAATAAGAGCTGCGGAGGATCCACGACAAGCAAACATTTAAAGGGATCCGCTTGGGACGGATTCGCGGTTTATCAGGAAACCGGCAAGCGTGTTGACGCTAAAATATTTTTTAAAGTTCTTAAATTATGTTATCAAAAAAACATCATTTCCGGCGGTTTAGGATACTACTTTCCGCCAAATAAATACTGTAAAAACTATTTTGCACACATTGACACAGGATTAAAAAGGGTATGGGGGTTTATCGGTGAAACATATTATAATAGTCTGTCTATTAATGATTTTTATCGTACTTTTGGTATCATGTAACGAATATAAAATCAGTGAAAAGGAATTTGCAGCACTTGAACCGGCATGTAAAGCCTTTATAATTTGTATGTATTATAATCGTGAAAATCCGGACAAAAGCGCCTGTGTAGAGCTTGCAAAAGGCTGTAATGGTGCGAATAACTTTACAAAGTGTATGTCAGTAGTTGACCGTCAAGCGGATACAAGAATGGATTTTAAAGACTGTTTATTACAAATGAAATGAGGTTTTAACATGGCTTATCCGGGAACAAATGACCCGACGAATGACATAACAATTTTAAAAAATTATGAAATGGTTAATTATAATTCGATCAGTCCGCAATTGAATAAAACATCAAAAATTATTCATTCGTTCGTTACAAATTTAAAAATTATTAATTACGGTAATATCAAAGAAATTGAAACGATTGTAATTACATGTCAAAAGGGCGATCAATCAGCAGCACACATAACAGACAAAGCAACAGATATTTGTTGTCTTCCGCTTTGGACAAATGTAGTATTATGGACATATCTAAACAGGGCTTTTCCGTTTAATGTTTTTTTATCGATTCATAACAGACATATTCATATCGATCAATTTTATAATAATTATCGCAATAGAAAACTTATTGAAAATTATGATTTTTCTTCCGGGAAATTTTCACTTGAGGAAATGAATAAAACAAACTGGAAAAAAACTTGTGAACTGTACGACATCGAGACCGGAATTTTCAGTCCTCACGGAACGGAATTAAGATTAAATTATTTTGAAGAATCACTTGGAGAAGATAATAAATATCTCTGGAATGAATTTTCTGTAAATCCGATTGATGAATGGTTTCAGGATAAAGTTTATGATACTATAAAGCCCGTTAATGATGCCATCGAGGAAGCAAAAGAGAAAGTAAAAACTGCAGCAAATTACACGGAATTAGCTTTAATACTTGGAGTAATATATTTAATGCGTAATGATGACGCAAGAAATAGGCTAATTGGAACAGGAAAAAAATTTATAAATTCTCAAATCCCTGGTAGATGAAAAATTAATTAAATTTTAATATGAAATCGAAAAATTAATACTTGAAACCATCCGGACGGGTAAAACCATTAATATTAATATAAAACCTCACCTGATTAATCTGGTGCAGTCTGAGAGCATGAAAAAAGGCTGTTTTGTAAAAGAAACAGCCTTTTTAATTAAAATTAAAATATAAAATGGATATTTTTTATTCAGGGTCAATATTTACGGTGCTGTATGTTTTGTGCGGTGCTGCGGGATCCCCGGGAGATTGAAAAGTTTTAAAAACTTTTAGTGCAGTGGACAGGACTTCTTCAACAAGTGTTCCGGTTCTTTCAATGTTTGTATTTGTATTTTTTGTAGTTTCCATTTCTGAAATCTGCTGTCTTAGAATTTCATTTTCTCTTTGATACCGTCCGAGGATTACACCTTCATTTTTTATTTGGTCTCTTTGCTTGAGTGTTTCAGATGCAAAGTTTAAAGCCATGTTTGAATAATTAATAAGATCATTGAATTGATTCATCGAATTAAAATTATTCTGAAGCTGATTAAAATTATTCTGTGTTGCAGCTTGTTGAGTTGATGGAATTACCCGGACGCGGAACTTATCAGAAATTTGAGAAATATATTTGCCGGCAATATTATTTTTCTTTTTTGCGTATGGTGAATAGAAAATGATAGAGAACTTAAAGCAGTCTATTTCCGGAAAAAGTTTTTTACATTCTTCGATAGACAATATTTTATTTTCTTCACAGAGCAGACGACCTGTAATTTTATTTGTTGTCTGGTCGCATTCATTGATAATGAACTTGTACGCCTTGCGCTTTGCTGTGGGGTGTTCGTTATGATACTTTAAGCACCGCTTGAGAGCAATATAAAAGCGGTTATCAAATTCTTTGTATTCCTCAAGATCGTTTTCAATATACTTTTCATAATTGAACGTGTCCACGTCATGCCAGTCTGCTGATTCAACAATCATTTCATTCTCTGCGCTTAATGGTTCCTGTTTTTTTGCCATAAGTTACACCTGTTTAATATATAATTTTTATAAATATAAAAAGAACTTGAAAAAATTACAACAATATTTTAATATATCTTAATCAAAAAGATGATTAGGATTAATCATATAGTATTATAATATTAGTTTTATTGTAATATTTGATAGTTTAAAAAGCTGATTATACTCGGAATCCTGCTTTTTTTTAGTACCCATAATGTATATTAT
>JAFGII010000049.1 GCA_016929695.1 Ignavibacteria bacterium | reverse complement strand
TGCGTGCCAAATTCGTAATGTTTGCCTCGTCACTTTTCACTTGTCACTTTTTTCTTGCCATTTTACACAGAATTTGAAAACTAATGGCCTAATACTTGTTATCCGTCCCGTGCCTTCGGGTCTATTACGCTTTTTCAACGGTCTAATAAATTTTGCCGTTTTGCACAGAATTTGAGAACTGACGGAATAAATCGTTCAAGCAGGAATCAAAGTTTTTAAGTGTCCATCCGTGAATCTGATGCGTAATGTTTGTTCGACGAGATTCCGTTTCTCCGCTTCTTCATCACTCACTCCGGAATTCATTCTGATTTTTACTCCGTCCGTTATCAGTTTTGATGAATGAAAATCAACCTGATATGAAATAAAGTCATCAACCTGATATAACTCCCCTGCCCTAATTTATCTTTTCATCTTTAGGCAGGTTTGGAATCTGAAATCCGAAACCTCCTTCATTAAGCTGATTGCTGATATTAATCGTCCCGAATTGCTTTTCAAATCGCTCGATATTTTCTTTGAGCGCCGAAAGGAACATTTTTGCATGCTGAGGCGTCATAATAATTCTCGAATGTACTTTTGCTTTCGGTACTCCGGGAAATACTCTTGTGAAATCGAAAATAAATTCTGCGGGTGAATGAGAAATAATAGCAAGATTGGAATAATTTCCTTCCGCTTCTTTCTCCCCTAGTTCGATATTAATTTGCTGAGGCGGTGACTGCGGATTTTTTTTGTCCATAATTTTTAAGTTTTATTTTAATATACCGTTTTTTATATTTTTTTTCAAATTTATTTCTTCAATACAAACTTGAATTAAACAAAGATAATGAATAATTTTATATATTAACATAATTAAATTTTACTTATGAGTTTACTTATTATCGGTTCCCTGGCTCTTGATACTATAGAAACACCGCACGGTAAAAGGGATTATATTCTCGGCGGTTCGGCAAATTTTATCTCTGCTTCTGCAAGTTATTTTACTGACGGCATAAGAGTTGTCGGTACTGTTGGATATGATTTCCCGTTTGAAGAAATTGAATTTTTAAAATCAAAAGGAATTGACACACAGGGTATTGTTATATCGAAAAAACTGAAAACATTCCATTGGCACGGTGTCTATACTGCGGATATGAACGCAAGAGAATCTCTTATTACCGAGTTGAATGTATTTCACTCCTTTGACCCGGTTATCCCTGAAGAATTCAGAAAAAGCGAATATGTCTGTCTGGGAAATGTTGACCCGGTCATACAAAACAAAATTATAAAACAGTTGTATTCGCCCGAATTAATTATGATAGATACAATGGACTTCTGGATTGAAGGAAAACCCGAAAACCTGAAAAGCACTTTATCCCTGACTAATATTATCGTTGTTAATGACGGCGAGGCAAGATTATTGACGGGAGAAACAAATCTTTTATTAGCCGGTAAAAAAATTATGGATTTCGGACCGAAAATTATTATTATAAAAAAAGGCGAGCACGGAGCAATGCTGATGAAAGATAATGAATTATTCTACTGCCCTGCCGTCCCTCTGGATAAAGTAATTGACCCGACGGGCGCTGGAGATACTTTTGCGGGTGGATTTATGGGTTGGCTGCATCGTACTAAAAATGTTTCATTTGAAAATCTTAAACTCGCCGTAGTATTCGGAACGATTATGGCGTCTGTTGTAGTACAGGATTTTTCTCTCGAAGGACTTCGGAATGTTGAAAATTCGTTGATAAAATCGAGATTTAAAAAATTAAAGGAAATGACTTATTTTAATGAACCGGAAATTCTGCTATGAGTATTGTAGAGACAGAAGCAATTTTAATAAAAAAATTTAAGTTTGGTGATACCAGTATAATTGCAAATTTTTTTTCAAAAAATTTCGGTAAATTTTCCGCCTTAATCAAAGGAGCAAGAAATCTGAAATCGGGAAAATCTGCTTTATATCAGAGTCTTAATCGTCTGTCTTTATATTTTAACAAAAAGGAAAACAGAGAACTCCAAATAATAAACAAAGCAGATTTGATTGACTCTTATGAAGGAATAAAAAAAGAACTTGACAAAATAAATACAGGATTAAGAATTCTGGAACTGACTAATAAATTATACATAGAATACGATAAACACGCTGAAACTTATCATTTGCTTGTAAATATTCTGAAAAATATTGAAATATCGGCTGATAATATTATAAATTATTTAATTTATTTTCAGTTAAAAATCTCGGAACATACCGGAATATCATTTTTCGGAAATAAAAAAGAAGGGAAAATGATTATAAATTCGGTAATTTCGGATGAAACTTTTGATTATAAAAGTTCGTTTAAAGAAATAGATACGTATATGGATGTTCTTTATAAAATTAATCTGTCTGATTTAGATTCTTTAAATCAGTTGCATATAGATAATGCTGATTTAATCAGTGATTTTCTTGACAGTTATTTAATTCAGGACAATTACGGCAGAGACTTAAAAACAAAAAGGACAATAAATCAAATGAAAAGCTTTAATTAATAAAAAGGAGAAAAAGAAATATGAAGAAAAAATCATTAATCGCCGGAGCAGCTCTTATAGTAGTTAC
Organism: Ignavibacteria bacterium; assembly: GCA_016929695.1. Classification (GTDB taxonomy): domain Bacteria; phylum Bacteroidota; class Ignavibacteria; order Tepidaquicellales; family Tepidaquicellaceae; genus Tepidaquicella. The sequence goes on along the minus strand of JAFGII010000049.1, from coordinate 9,912 downwards.
TTTGGTTTTTAGTGTAATTTTAGTCGCAAACTTTAACGGTTTAAAAACGCTGACGGCTAATCCCCAGATTGAATTTAAAACAACACCGCCGATTCAAAACATTAATCCCAATATTAAAGGATTAAATGATGCATTTGTCGAAATATCAAATAAAGTGACGCCTTCAGTTGTTTATATTGAAGTCACAGGCGAAGTAAAAAAGGAAGATAATCAAAGAAAGTTTGATTTCTTTTTCGGACCTGATTTTAATTTCGAAGAACCCCCGCTCCACGGAAGCGGCTCGGGTGTTATTATCAGTCAGGATGGTTATATTTTGACAAATAATCATGTCATTAAAAACGCAAGCGATAAGGGAATAAAAGTAATTTTAACGGATAAGAGAGAATTTTCTGCAAAATTAATCGGGTCCGACCCTAATACAGATGTAGCGGTTATTAAAATCGAGGCGGATAATTTAACCGTCGCTTCTGTGGGAAATTCTGATAATGTCCAGGTAGGACAATGGGTACTCGCAATTGGTAATCCGCTTGGACTGAATAACACTGTAACTGCAGGAATTGTTTCTGCTTTAGGAAGAAATGTTCAGGTTAATACAGACAGTTACGCAATTAATAATTTTATTCAAACAGATGCAGTAATTAACCCTGGTAACAGCGGTGGTGCATTAGTGGATATTAACGGCTCGGTTATCGGAATAAATTCGGCAATACAGACCAGGACAGGTTATTATCAGGGATACGGTTTTGCAATACCCATTAATATGGCGAAAACTGTCTCTGAAGAACTTATAAAATTCGGTAAAATCGAGCGTGGTTATATCGGCGTTTCTATTAAAGATGTTGACAGCAAGGAAGCAAAAGGATTCGGTCTTGATAAAGCAAGAGGCGTTCTGATTCAGAATGTGATAAAAGACGGCGCAGGTGATGAAGCAGGACTTAAACCCGGTGACATTATTTTATCGGTAAATGGAAAAGAAGTCAATGCGGCAAATCAGTTGCAAACGGAAATTGGTTCTAAAAGACCGGGAGATGAAGTTATTTTGAAAATATTCAGGGACGGAAAGGAATTTGACCAGAAAGTAAAATTAAAACCGAGAACAGATAACAGTAATATTACCGATAATTATTTGGATAATAATTTTAAAGGTAGGAATAATTCCGAGCAGAAACAATATGAAAAAATCGGATTGACAATTATTGATTTAACTGATAGATATAAAAAAGAATTCGATACTGATTACGGTGTATATATACAGAATGTATCCCCGTATTCTGAAGCATTTACAAGAGGTTTGAGAGCAGGAATAGTAATTCTTGAAGTTAACAAGGAAAAGGTTAATAACGTATCGGAATTCGACGAACTGGTAAAAGATAAAAAAGAAGGTGACGTATTGGTCTTGAAAATTTTGCTTTCAAACAAAGAAATAAGAATGGTAGTTTTGGAACTTAAATAGTATAATTTCCCTGCCCCGTTTTCTTTTTGACGGGGCAGGAAAAAGTTGTTGTTTGTTAAATTATTTCTTTTTATATTTATACGATGAAAAATGTATTTATAATATTATTGTTAACATCCTTTATTTTAACAGGAACGTCTTATACTTTCGGCAATAACAGTCTTTTAACTTCAAATGACATCGGGATAGGCGACCCCTCTCTTCCGTCAGATGATTATAAATTATATCAAAATTATCCTAATCCGTTTAATCCGACAACTAAAATAAGTTTTAAAATAAATAAAGAGGGATTTGTTTATCTGAGTGTTTTTAACCTGGTAGGACAGGAAGTAAGCGTTCTCGTTTACGAAAATAAAAAACCCGGCATTTACGAAGTTGAATTTGATGCACAGGATATTCCAAGCGGAATATATCTGTATAAATTACAAATTAACGGATATGTCTCCGTTAAAAGAATGACGCTGATTAGATAATTCATCTTTAAATTAATCACAATTTTTTATGCTGTATAAAATTATAATTCGAGGGATAAGTGTATTCATTATGATTTTATTGTTTCATAATACAACTTTTCCTCAAATTAATATATATGATGAATTCGGGAAAAAGGACCTGCCGGGCTGGACATGGAACGGTGTTGAAGCAAAATTTTCTTTCAGCCAGGATAACGACAGTGGATATGCAATTATTTATACAAACCATTCCGTTAAACCGAATACATTTGTAGGTACATTTCAGAAACAATTACCTTTTGTTTTTTCTGACAGCTGTCTGATAAATATTATGGTTAAAGGAGTATCAAATGACCTTAACTTTATATTTTCGATATTATATGATGTTGACCGGAACGGTATTTACAATGAAGACCAGGATATACTTGTTTCTTCCAAACCTGCTACTTTAATGTTTAACGGCTGGAAAAATGTGATTTTGAAATTATCACCTGAAGAATTTGAAATTATATCAAATTTCGATGATAATTTTTCGGTTACACAGTCTGAATCTTTTGGTGTCAGATTTGATTTTAAGACCGGCGGTGAATATAATGAATCCCCTTTTGAAACAGGAATCGCCTTAATCACGGAAGTAATGAACCTCGGAATTGAATATGACCCGGTTAAAAAAGACAAAAAGGATACAGTCTCTTATTTTCAAGCAAGTAATTATCCGAATCCTTTTTCGTCAGCCACGACTATATCCTATACGCTGCAAGAATCAACCTATCTTAAAATCACAGTTTATGACAGACTTGGACGTGATATTGAAACACTTGTTGACGGTGAACATTCACCGGGTACATATTCTGTGGAATTTGACGGGTCCGCTTTGGAAACGGGTACATATTTTTACAGAATATATACAAATTCAAAAACCGAAGTCTGGAAAATGGTTATCGAAAGATAATTGTAGCAGTTTGTTAATTTTTTTTTAATCTGAATGCAAATATATGTGAAATTTATTTTTGCATTTTTTTTGCCCCGTAATAAAATATCCGAAATAATATTCCCCTGTTTTGACTAAAAAATTAAGTATAATATCGTTATATTTAATGTTTAAATTGTTCCGGAAAAATTAAAATAACATACATTTATGACGAAAATGAAAATAATAATTATGGGGGCTGCCGGGCGGGATTTTCATAATTTCAATGTTTATTACAGAAATAATCCTTTGTATCAGGTAGTTGCTTTTACTGCAACGCAGATTCCGTATATAGATGACAGGAAATACCCCGCAGCATTGAGTGGAAAATTTTATCCGAAAGGAATTCCGATTTTTCCTGAATCAGATATCATATCATTAATCAAAGAACATAAAATCCAAGAAGTGGTTTTTTCCTACTCTGACGTGTCTTTTAATTATGTTATGAGTAAAGGTGCTGAAATAAATGCAGCAGGTGCCGCTTTTAAATTTCTCGGTTATGAACAAACTGCCATTAAATCTAAAAAGCCCGTTATCGCCGTTGTAGCAGCAAGAACAGGCGCAGGAAAAAGCCAGACTTCAAGAAGAGTGATTGAAATTTTATTGGAAATGGGAAAGAAAGTAGTTGCAATAAGACATCCGATGCCTTATGGAGACTTGGTAAAACAAAAAGTCCAGCGTTTTGAATCTATTGAAGATTTAAAAAAACATAAATGCACAATTGAAGAAATGGAAGAATATGAACCCCACGTTGCAAGAGGAAATGTTATTTTTTCCGGGGTTGACTATGAAGCAATACTCGGACAGGCGGAAAAAGAAGCGGATATTATTGTATGGGACGGCGGTAATAACGATTTACCATTCTATAAAGCAGACCTTGTTATAACGGTTACCGATCCTCACAGACCGGGACACGAACTTACATATTTCCCGGGACTGACAAACTTGCATATAGCAGATGTCGTGGTTCTTAATAAAATTGATTCTGCAAATCCGGAAAATATTCAGACCGTTAGAGACAACATAATCAGGGTAAATCCAAAAGCTGTGCTGATTGAAGCGGCTTCCCCGATTTCACTCGAAAACAAAGCAGACATTGCAAAAATAAAAGGTAAAAAAGTTTTGGTAATCGAAGACGGTCCTACTTTAACTCACGGAGAAATGAAGTTCGGTGCTGGTACAATCGCCGCACAGAAATTTGGAGCAGGAGAAATTGTTGACCCGAGAAAATATGCGGTAAAAAGTATAAGCGAAACCTATGCAAACTATCCCGAAATAGGTGTGCTGTTACCTGCTATGGGATACGGTGACAAGCAGATTAAAGACCTTGAAACAACTGTAAATAGAGTCCCGTGTGATACGGTAATTATAGGAACACCTATCGACCTGAGAAGAATCGTAAAAATAAATAATTCAACTGCAAGAATTTCATATGATTTGCAGGAAATTGGTAAACCGGATTTAAATGATGTTCTCGGTGACTTCGTGAAGAAGTTTAGAAAATAAAAACCTATATAAAACTTATGTAATGAAAAAGGGCTTTTTAAAACAGCCCTTTTTTTATAATCCTATTAAATTTTTAAGTTTTTCTATTTTTCGGACAGTCTCGATGTGTTTCTGTTTCTCTTTAGCAATTACTTCCTTTGTCGCTTTCTCAAGAAAGTTTTTATTTCCGAGTTTTCTGTCAAGAGTATTAAGATATTTCTCCAGATTTTCAAGTTCCTTTTTATGAATATCAATTCTTGATTCGTCCGCAGGTAGGTCGTTCGTGTGTAAATGAATCTGGTAATTGTTTAAAACTTTGGAAATATATTTTTCATTCACATCTTCACTTTTAATATGTAATTTTATCCTGCATAAAGTTTCAATTGTATCACCGAAGCCCTCAAGATTGTTCTCGGATGCTTTGTCGGATGGAATGAGATATATCTTGCATTCCGTTTTTTGAGGTATATCATTCTCACTTTTAAGATTTCGTATTGTAGTTACTATTTCCTTCAGATTTTCGAATTTTTCTTCTATAATCGTATCAATTTTTTCTCCGGATATTCTGGGAAATGTTTCAAATGATATACTCTTTCCGTCCCTGCCCTGCTCGAGAAGATGCCATATTTCCTCTGTGGAAAACGGTATTACAGGGTGAAGCATTTTAATGATTTCCTGGTATTTGTTTAGTGCTCTGTCTATAAGTTTTTTTGCCTGCTCGGGATGTGCAGATATCTTGATTTTTAAGAGTTCAATGTACCAGTCACAGAAATCACTCCATACAAAGTTATATATCGTTTTCGTGTAATCATTCAACCTGTATGAATTCAGATAATATTCGATGTTGCTTATCGTTTCGTTAAATCTTGAATCTATCCATTTTTCGGTAATGTCAAGTATTAATTCGCCGTCCGTGTTTTTTCCGTTCTTATATATTTTTTCTTTGTACATCATCAGAAATCTTCCGGCATTCCATAACTTTGTTATAAAATTTCTTCCGATTTCTGTATTCTTTTCATCAAATAAAACGTCGCTTCCGAGTGGTGCGAGATATACTATCGTAAATCTTAAAGCATCAGTCCCGTAATTGTTCATAAGGTCAAGTGGGTCTGGTGAATTCCCGAGTGATTTGGACATCTTTCTGCCTTTGGCGTCTCTTACTGTTGAATGAAAATATACATCCCTGAAAGGAATGTCATTTATGTATTCAAGCCCCGATATTATCATTCTCGCTACCCAGAGAAAAATAATCTCGGGAGCAGTTGAAAGAAAATCGGTCGGATAATAATATTTTAATAAATCGTTGTTTCTGTCTTTTTCGGAATTCTCCCAGCCGAAAACACTGAATGGCCAGAGCCAGGATGAAAACCAGGTATCCAGAACATCGGGGTCCTGTTCCCAGTTGTCAATATCTTCCGGCGGCTTGGTCTCACAGTATATTTCTCCCGATTGTTTATGATACCATATCGGTATCTGATGCCCCCACCATAACTGCCTTGATATGCACCAGTCTTTTACGTTTTCAAGCCAGTGGAAGTATGTTTTTGTCCATCTGTCAGGATGAAATCTGACTTTACCTTCTTTTACTACCTCAATAGCCGGCTCGGCAAGTTTTTTCATTGATACAAACCATTGGTCGGATAAAAATGGTTCAATTATCCCTCCTGAACGCTCTGAAACAGCAACATTGTGTGTGTAATCTTCTTCCTTTATATAATATCCTGAATCCTTTAATTTTTTCAGAATATTCCTCCTTGCCTCGTTTACTGGTTGTCCTGAAAATTCAAGACCGTTTTCGTTAAGTTTCCCGTCTTTTGTTAAAATGTTGACGGTTTCGAGATTATGACGCTGCCCGACTTCAAAATCATTTATATCGTGAGCAGGTGTAATTTTTAATGCACCTGTGCCGAATGTTATATCAACGTATGAATCATATATTACCGGTATTTTCTTGTTAACTAATGGCAAAATTACATTTGTACCCTTCAAATGTTTGTATCTTGCATCTTCGGAATTAACAGCCACTGCAGTGTCTCCAAGCATCGTTTCAGGTCTCGTAGTCGCAATTATTAAAGATTCTGAAGAATTTTCAACAGGGTATCTTATGTAATACAACTTATCTTTCTGTTCCCTGTATGATATTTCATCATCACTTAAAGCAGTCTGAGTAATGCTGTCCCAGTTAATAATTCTTTTTCCCTTGTATATGTATCCTTTCTTGTATAAATCAACGAACACTTCCCTCACCGCTTTTGAAAGACCTTCATCAAGTGTGAATCTCTCTTTAGACCAATCTACTGATGCCCCAAGTCGCCTCAACTGATGTAATATGATACCTCCGTATTTTTCTTTCCAGTCCCATATCATTTTCACAAATTTGTCCCTGCCTAAATCATATTTGGTCTTGCCTTCCTTTTTTAATTCCTGCTCAACCTTTATCTGCGTCGCAATTCCTGCATGATCCATTCCCGGTACCCAGCAGACTTCGTAACCTGACATACGCTTCCACCTGCAGTATATATCCTGAATTGTATTGTTTAATATATGCCCGATATGAAGCATTCCCGTTATATTTGGAGGAGGTATGACAACACTGTATTTCTTTTTGCTGAAATCTGCTTTCGATTCATATATTTTATTTCCCTCCCAGTATTTCTGCCACTTTTCTTCTGATTTTCTGAAATCATACTTTGCGGGAATTGTAGTTGTTGTCATTTAATTTTTTCCGTTATTTTTTCATTTTTTGTAATAATCTCGTATGCAAGGTCAAGATATGACAGCGCTCCGACGGAGTTTATCTTGTAAAGTATTAAAGGTTTGCCGTAAAAAGTTGCCTCGTTTAATAAATTTGATACGGGAATTACTGTATTAAGTAAATATGATTTGTATTTTAATTTCAGTTCTTTTTCCGAAATCTCCGTTACTTTTGAATTTCTCTCGTACATCGTTAGTACGATTCCCTCTATTTCAAGTTCACTGTTAGATGTTTCCTTTATCCAGTTTATATATTGTATTAGTCTATCAACCGCTTCCAGTGATAAATGACCGCATTTAATCGGAATTAATATCGAATTTGAAGAAGTTAATGCATTTGTAGTGATTCCTCTCAATGTCGGCGGACAGTCAATTATTATGTAATCGTAATTCTGCTTTATTGACCGTATTGAATTTTTTAGAATGGATTTATTCTCTGAAGATTTTGAAAATTTTTCGTCCAGCCTGATAGAATTGATATTTGCCGGTATGAAATTTAAAAATTTTATGTCTGTATTGTGTATGGTATAATTTATTGACTTTGAATGGTTAAATATATCCGAAATACCCGCCCTTATCTTATTCTGCGTAAATCCCAGTGCAATCGCTGACGCTCCGAAAGGGTCAGCATCTATTAAAAGTGTTCTTTTCTCTGCTATTGCCATGGATGCAGCAAGATTTACCGCTGTTGTTGTCTTTCCTACGCCTCCCTTCGGAATGCAAACTGAAATAATTTTTCCCATTATTGTATTTTTGTATTAAATGTTAAATGATTATTTAATCTTTCTTTAATTAAATTACCCTTCCTGACTTCTGCAGTTTTTAATGAAAAAACAGTGGAAATATACTCGCTTTTCTTTATATAGAAAATATATAAAGTATATAATGCTAACTTGTATGTATTTAATATAGTTAAATTTATATACCTAAACTGTTTTAGAGTATTATAAGCATCGAATTTCTCTGTGAAATTTATTATAACCGAAATTTCATCTTTCAAAATTGAGATACTTTCCTGAACAAGGAATTTTTGCAGTATTATTTCGACTCCTGATATATTCTTATACTCGGAATGATATTTACATAAATAATTTTCATTATCGGAAATAGACTGGTTTCTATTTTTCTTGATTTTCGTCATCAGAGTTCACTGTAAAATATCTTGTTGTTATTGATTACGGCAAATGGTTTGCACGTTAACCTGAAATTATTGTAAGGTGTATTCCGGCTTTTTGATTTGAAATTTTCTTTTTTTAGTGTCCAGTTTTTTTCAGTATCCAGTATTGTAATATTTGCTTTTTCGCCTTCCTTGATTCTGACTTTCTTTAGACCAAGAATTTTTCTGGGATTAATTGAAAACATTTCTACAAATCTCTTAAAATCTGCTGTTTTTTTCTTTACAAGATAAGTATAACCTAAACCTATTGCGGCTTCAAGTCCGATTATCCCGAATGGTGCCTTATCAATTCCCTGTGATTTCTCTGTTTCTGTATGAGGTGCGTGGTCTGTGCAAAGAACGTCTATTGTTCCGTCCGCTATTCCGGTCAGGAGATAATCAATATCTTCCTGAGTTCTTAAAGGTGGATTCACTTTTGCATTCGCTCCCTGCTTAATACACTCTTCATCTGTGAGTATGAAATGATGTGGGCATATTTCGCATGTTATGTTTGGATTCTCTTTTTTTGCCTCGCGTATTATATCCAGAGTGCGTGCACAGGATATATGCTGAATGTGATATTTTGAATCAGGAACAGAATTTGCAAGTAAAATATCAGCAGAAACAACTGAAGTTTCACTGTCACAGGATATGCCGCCGACATTAAGTTTTTCGGATATATTACCTTTATTTACAACTCCATAAGGATGCATTGACGGATTTTCTGCATGCTGTAAAACCGGAAATTTTAATTTTGAAGAATATTCTAAAACCTTCGCCATTATATCGGAATTTAAAACTGGACTGCCGTCATCTGTGAATGCAATTGCACCTGCTGAATGAAGTTCCTCTATTGATGCTAATGACTCCCCTTTCCTTCCTGAAGAAATACAACCTGATGTGTAAATATCTGCAATGGAATCTTCTGAACGTTTTAATAAATCGGATATTATCTCAACCGAATCAATCGGAGGATTTGTATTCGGCATCATCAATACACCGGTAAACCCGCCGTTGACAGCCGATTTATTTCCGCTTTTTAAATCTTCCTTATGAGTCTGTCCCGGGTCGCGGAAATGTACGTGCATATCAAAAAATCCTGGTACGGCGGTTAATTTGGCACAATCCCGTGTTTGAATTCCTGCTCTGTCGGATACTTTTCCTATCTCCTTGATTATACCATTTTCGATTAATATATCTGCTTTTAAATCAAGTTCGTCTTCAGGTGAGAAAATTCTAATATTTTTCAGAATGATATCCATTGTGGGCAATACGGGATTCGAACCTGTGACCTCTTCCGTGTGAAGGAAGCGCGCTAACCAACTGCGCCAATTGCCCTCATTTTTTAAATTACTAATCAGATAGCAAAATATAAATCCATTTAAGTATATAAAGTTTACATAAATAAAATGCTAATTTTTCTTTGCTATTTGCTATTTGTCCTTTGCTGTTTGTTATTTCCTCGTTGTTATTTGTTCATTGTAATCTGCTTTTCTTTGCGTCCGTTGCGTCTTTGCGGTTATATTTTTTCTATTCATAATTCTTAATTGAATCCCGCCTCTGCGTTTAGTCCCCCAAATAAATTCATCTACTAATAACTAACCACTAATAACTAACCACTAATTCTTCCGTGTCTTTCGTG
>JAFGII010000007.1 GCA_016929695.1 Ignavibacteria bacterium | reverse complement strand
TTTTCACACATAGCCCTGTTGGCAAAAAGATAATGGTTATTAAGGTCTTTCGCCCAAATCATATCGGGAGAATTATCGCACATCATACGAATCATACGATAAAGATTCTTATATTTTTCTTTACTCTCACGGACTTCTTCAACTGCAAGCATAAACTCGGTTATATCCCGGAAAATGCTTAAAACATATTTCTCATTTCCCATTTCTATATAGGAATTCGACTGCTCGAGATAACGCTTGTTCCCGTTTAAAAACATTACTTTTTTTTCTAAACGTTCGAGAATTTTTCCTGTTGCGATTCTGTCTTTATATTCCCGAATCAATTCATTTTGCGATTCCTTCGTATAGACAATATTAAACGGATAACCGGTTAATGAATCTTTGTCGAATCCGGTCATTTTACAGTAAGCATTATTTACGCTGATTACTTTACCGTTTAAATCAGTAATGCGCATTGCATCTGCAGAGGCGTCCCACACTGCATCTAACAGAAGTTCGTTGTTTGTTTTTGATGATTTTTCCATAACTCTGCCAATGATTAAGTTATATTAATAAGATACAATATAAACTAAAAACAAGAAATATATAAATACTGTATTCGGGAACATATCGGCAAATATGAGTAATATATATTCACTTCATCGATAATTGTAACGTATCAGATATATCTTGAAATAAACAAAGTTTTCTGAATTTCTTTTAGTCAATATCACTTTTGAATTAATCCGAGTATCTTAAAATTAATCATTGAACTTGAATTAGTTAATATATACTTTACCTGCGTTATCAAAACGAAAATTCAAATTAAATCAAGTATATTAATATATTTTTACAAATTAATCAAGAAAAGCATTATACTTTAAAAACAAACAAATTATTAAGAATAATAAATATTATTATATGAAATTAAGGATATCATTTTCAGTTTTGATAATATTTCTCTTTATCTGCAATGCTACTGTCTGCCAGGACAAAACAGACTACACCGGATATTTAGGTTCCGCTTCAATAAGTTTGTTTTCAACCGCTACTGAATGGCGCGCCTTATTTGCTCCCGACGGTTCCATATCAGAAACAGCAAGAAAAAAAATTTTTGATGATTTAACCGTAATATACGGTTCTGAAGATAACCCGGTAGATTCTGCGGACCTTGTTAAAAAAATAAAAACCGAAAATCTGCCTCTTGCAGGCGTATTATATCAGGATGATTTTAGAAATATAGCAGGATTATACGGCACGAGAGGGGGAACCGGGATTCTGATAAATATCTTAACAGATGTCGTAATCGGAAAAACCTCTATGGCGGCGAAATCAGTTTTGTTCAAGATACTGCTTAACAGTCTCTTCACGAATCCGGAAATGAATATTTTATTTCCTAATACTTCATCATTTTTAAAAACCTTTGAAGAATCAAAAATTACAACATCACCAAGACTATTTGCCGAAACATTCAAGATTGATTTTAAAAAATTACCTTTCAATACATCAGAAATATTTGACAAAGTTGATAAATATCAAAATATCCTTAAAGACCGTCCTTATTTAAGAATTTATACAGAGGCGTACAAATATTATCAGGCACTTAAAAATATAAAACCCATATTCAAAACAAATCACAACACACTTGAAAATCTAAGAGATTTAAAGGGTTACCATTCGGAATTATATAACTCTCTTAAATTGATGCAGTATGTGGTTTTTCAGCTGAATACAGACAATTACTCTTCGATTAGCGGTGAATCTTCGCTTGTTAAAAACATAGAATATTTAGAAGAGGACAGAATTCTGCAGGACCTATATTTTGGATTAATCTGCGCCCAGAATCCGCCTGTTGAGTTTGCAGACAATTCTTTGAAGGATAACAACTTAAAAAGTGGTGCTGTGGATTTAAGTGAAGTCCGGATATATTCCACCAAGCAGATGATAAATATTATGTCAAAGAACGGTAAACAAGACAACCTGATGAATTATCTCTCGACATACGGCAAAAAATACAGTAATATTGCAATGATAAAAGATACAATAGAAGCATTTATTTATTATGAAGAACCCGTACCTGAAGAATTAAAAGAAGCATATTTTGATGAATCGGTTGATTTTCTTGAGTATGTTTTAAATCCAAATAATCTTTATCCGGATGGTAAGTTCGATAAATCTGAAATTAACCTGTTCATAGATATCATAAAAAAATACAAAAAACTCGAAAATAATATTGAGCAAAATCAGAACTTTGCCGCTTTGATGAATTCTTTTTATATATATTCGGAACTTTGTAAATCCGATTCAACTTTCGGAGAGTATTTCAATGTTTTCAGCGGAGATTATCTTAAGGCAATAAGCATAATTGCGGATTTAACTTCGGCAAATACAGATGAAGAAATGGCTAGAATACTGGATAATTATGTTTTTTCAAGTTTCAGTACAGATATGAAAAAGGAATCCGATTTTAATTTAATACTGAATTCTTATGCGGGATTATATTACGGTGAAGAAGCGGATATTGTAAAAGATAACTGGACACGGAACAGAGGATTAACTGCACCGATAGGTCTGGAATTATCTAAAGGATTTAAAAATTGGGGAAATCTGAGTTTATTTGTACCAATTCTGGATATAGGTGCTATTGTTGATTTCGAACTCAATAACGACAGCACAGAAACTACAACTAATTTTAAAATTGAAAATATATTTTCTCCGGGTGCTTATCTGATATACGGTCTGCCAAGCATTCCTGTGTCATTTGGCGGCGGATTTCAATTTTCTCCTCAGTTGGGAAAAATAACTCTGGAAGGCGCCGAAATCGGACCGAGAAAGTTAAGATGGAATGTGTTTCTTGCTTTTGATATGCCATTCCTGAAAATATTAAGTTTTTAAAATATGAGATTATTCAGATTTATATTTACAACAGTTGTTATACTTACTTTGTCATTTAACAACTGTACATCCCAGTCTGTTAAAAGAGGCTTAATAATAGGAATTGGAAAATATTCGCCAGGATCCGGATGGCAGGCATTAAGTTCGGCAAAGGATATTCCGCTGATAAAAAGCACTTTAATAAATCAGGGTTTTCAGGAAAAAGATATAATCATATTAACAGATGAAAAAGCCACAAAGCAAAATATAATTAATGAGTTAGACAAACTATTATCTGAGTGCAATGAAGGCGATATAGTTGTTATACATTATTCAGGACACGGACAGAGGATACAGGATGATAACGGAGACGAAACCGATATGCTTGATGAAGCATTAATACCGTATGATGCGGGCTGTTGTTACAGTGATAAATATAAAGGGGAAAATCATTTGAGGGATGATTTGATTGGTGAATACGTAATGAAACTAAGGTTAAAATTAAAGAAACAGGGATGCTTAAATTTTTTCGTGGACGCGTGTTACAGCGCTACGATTTTAAAAGGAGACCTGCCTGCAGCCCTGGGAATAGTTCCTGTTATCAGAGGAACCGAGGATATTTTCGGCACCCCTGCTTTTAAAGAGAAACTTGTTTACAAAAATTATGACCGTGAAAAAAGCGGTATTTATAAGTCTGTTGTTAATTTAGAATCCAAAGAAGGACAAAATGTTTTATCGTCATTCATATTATTTACAGCCGCAAAGCATAATCAGGTTTGTTATGAAATTAATCCGAGCGGTGAGGCAGGCGGAGAATTAGCAGGACCTTTGTCTTATTCAATAAACAAAGTATTTTCCGGAATTACCGGGAAAGAAACATACAGACAGTTGTTCGAAAAGATTTATTCATTGATTACAAAATTAACAAATGATTGGCAGCAACCTCAGGCAGAGGGAGATTTAAATAATGTAATATTCAGCAGCAAAGTACTTGTACCAGAGCATTATTTCACCATTACAGAAAATGACGGTAAAGGTAATATTACTATTAACGGAGGTGAATTAAACGGGGTTTTTAAAAATTCCATTATTGCATTCTACCCCGAAGGGACTTTAAACAGGGAAAGTTCCGAACCTTTATTTAACGGAACGGTTATAAACAGCGATTTTTTCAGTTCCGTCATATTTGCAGAATCATTAACATCATTTACCGCAGACAGCGTAAACCAAATGAGACTTTTTATAGAGGAACAGGGAGTCCCCCGTAACAAACTGAACATTCACTTATCCGGATTGCAGGATGAATTCCGTTCAGAACTTGAACAAAGTTTAAGCGGAATTCAATATATAAAAATATCGGATTCTATTCCTGACTTTATAATATCAGGAATAAATCCGGATAATAATTCAGGCAAGGAAAAAATATATTTAAATCTTCCAAATAACAGTGAAAATATTACGGTTTATGATGCAAGTAGTTCTGATTTATATGCAAAATTGTCAGATAAATTAAGATACCTGTACATTGCTAAACAGATTAAAGAAATTGAATTATATGATAAAAGATATGGTGCTCAAATAGATGTTTACTCGGTCAGAAAAATTCCTGATAAAGACGGATATAATATTATACCGATTACCTCACCAACGGAATCCGGACAGATTAAACAAGGTGACACTCTGAAATTTGTTATAAAGAATACAGGATTAAATTATTCATACGTCACCTTAATGCTTATGAAACCGAATTATAAAATTGCACAATATCTCCCGACAAAGGAAAACGAGTTTAATCCTTCCGCGACTTTGCTTGCGCCCGGAGAAAGTTATGAACAGTACATAAGATTTGAATATGCGGGATTAGTTTTTTGTAAGGTGTATATGACTAAAATGTTTGTGAATTTAAGAAACATTGTAAATGAATCAGTTGCAGATAATGAACCGGATTCTTTAAAAATAACCAACCCTGATAAATCTTTTGAAAAAAGTGATATTGAATTTTTACTTAGTTTAGATAAAAATGTACTTCACGACTTCACAGGCGGTTCAAGTTCTAAACTGATTTTAATGGTCTCAAAAAATTAATTAATCGCGAAGTCAACATTATCCGAATTTTTAGTTTTTTTTATCATTACTTTCCAGAATGCTATTGCAACAGCGATGCAAACAATTCCCGTAAAAATTCCGGTTTCGGATACTATATATGCCGAGTAATCTTTTCTCACAGTCATCGCATAAAATAATCCCATTAAAATAGTATTACCGCTTGCGTGCAAAACTACTCCCGTCCATAAACTTTTTGATTTTAAAACCAATACACTTCTAATAAATGAATAGCCGACAAGTACCATTGTAAATCCCGGTAATGATATCCATAAAGGCGTCCCCTGTCCGTAAAATCCGCCGATGATTGCGGGAAAATGCCAGACCGCCCATAATACTCCGACAATCAGTGAAGTCACAGGCACGGATGTAATTTTTAATAATTTAGGTGTCAGAAATCCGCTCCATCCGATTTCTTCCCCGAGAACGGGAATACACGTTAATAAAAAACCTAAAGACATTTTTGAAAGCAGTCCGACGATAAAAGGAGCAGGCAAATCAAAACCGAGCATTCTTGCCCATTTATAATTCATAACCTGTTCTGCAGTAAATTCCGTAACACCGGTTAACCAGCAAAGTCCGTAAGCAATAATAGAAATAATTAAAGGCATTAAATATGCTAAACCCAGGTATTTAATTTTTCCCGGTTTCCATCCATAGTCACGGATTTTATCTTTATAAATTATTGACGTTATTATTGCAGAAATACCGGGCGTCCACATCATTAATAATACTGCAGGAAAACTGTCTTTTGCACCGCTGAACATCCAGATAAATATTCCAGTTGTAATCAGTGATGTGATGATAAAAAAAGTTGTTACCTGCTTTAAAATATCTTTCTTTTTTTCCATAATATTATTCCTGTTTTTAATATTATACTTCCCGCACTAATATATACGCTTTTTGTAAGTAATTGTTACCCGCTATTTCAGGGGAAAAAAACAAGAAAGCATAACGGGCAATATAATTACTTTTCGTATAATTTAATTCAAAAACAGGAATAGCCGTAAAATTTTTTATTTCGCTTTTTCCACAATCAGAACGTAATTTACTTTTGCTCCGTACATCATAAAGTATTGCGTTACATTAGGAATAACAGCAATGACTTCGCCGTCGAGTTTATTCAGGAAATCCTCGAGTTTTTCGCGGATATCATCCTTTTTGACATCCAGCCTGTGTACTTTGTATTTCATAATGCCTCCTTCTTATGTAATGGATTCCCGTATACCCGGGAATGACAAAACACTTTACTTTTTATCGTATTGTTTGAGATATTTTATTGATTCCAGTAGTTGCTGTGCATTCTTGTAATCAGGGCTATCTTCGGGAATTTTTTTAAGAAGTTTCTCCGCTCTATCATAATCTTTTTCACTCATATATTTCATAGCCTTCATATAATCCGAATCGAGATTTTTTCCTTTCGCCATTGAGTCAACCACAATTTCTTTTAATTCTTGATTTATAGATTTATCAAAATCAGCAGCGAGAAAATATACTAGTACGCTAAAACCGAGTATCAGAGCCATTATAACACTTAGTACAATAAGAACTGATGCACGCGAATTTTTTGTTTCAACATTACTGACAATTGACTGACTTTCATAAAACGGTGCAATATATTTATCGTAATATTCACGGTCGTTTACGTAATAAAATTTTGCGAGAGCCTCAAAATGTTCCCTGTTTGCTGCCCAGTCTCTTTTTAATTCTTCTTTTGTCGGATTACTCATTTTTTTAATTTAATTTTTGTTTTTTCTACTTTAAACTTGTTTCTTGTCACTCTTCACTGTTTTCGGCTTTGCGTGAAATATCTGCTATTTGCAATTTGTTATTTGCCATTTGAATTAAGAGGTTCCCAGTCCGCAAAATGCGTAATATTCAGATTTGTCTTCGGCTCCGTAGTATATTGAATATTACTGTTATAAGTCCATTCCAGAGTTTCCGAGCCTCCGCCCGATTGCGTTGTTATTAAAGCCATATTACTCACAAATCCAATCGGGAACGCCTGGTCTCTCGGAGTTTCCCTGTCGCCGTGAGTCGGGTCTGTCGGAATCCATCCGTAATTCGGCAGATAAACTTCAACCCATCTGTGATATACTTCATCGGTACTTGCGAGGTCTTTCTTAATCCATGTCGAGCCCACATACCTCGTCGGCAGACCCGCCGCCTTGCAGAGTGCAATAAATACAAATGAATATTCCGAGCAGGAGCCGTGTGTGTTAGTTATAACCGTCGGTGCAGTGTCCCACATTCCGTCCATAATATAATGCAAATGTCCGATTAAATACTGATGAATCTTCCGCATAATCCAGTACGGATTTTTTTCATCGCCGACAACCTCTTTTAAAGTTTTCCGGATTACTTCACTGTTAATCTGATATTTTTCGTCATCTTCGAGATATTTCTCCCTGATATCAGCAGGTATTTCACTAAGCGAGCCTACATTTTCAGGATAAATAAAATACCTCACCATATAAGTTTTGAAAACCGTTTCTACCTTTATATCCTTGCTTTCGCCGGGCTTCACGTCTTTAAAACTGAACAGGGCAGTCTTCTGTCCCCATTTATCCGTTAAAATATCGGATGGCGGAATATTGAATTTAATCTCTTCAAGAATTTCCTGATTATCCCTGTCCTGTGCCAGTGCAATATTAATATCGAGTGTTTTAATTTTTCCCGGACCAAAACATTTAACACTGTGCCTGAATATAACTTTATGAAACTGCGGGTCCTTGCGGTACATATTTTCGCCGTCTCTGATTTTCAGTTGAAATATTTTATCCGCCTCATAATCCACAGCCCATAATTTATTCCCGTCAACTGCAAGTCCGTGAACATACTTGCCGGGTGCATCCGCAATTAAAATTACAATACCCGAATTCGGGTCAACCATATAAATTTCATCCGTAACTCTGTCGGAAATCCACAGGTATTTTCCGTCGAAGCAAATCCCGGTCGCATCTGCCGCAGGTGATTTAAAAGATTTAATTGTGGTTCCGTCAACGGGACTGAACTGAATCACCTTATCCGCTTTATCGTCAACGCACCAGAGATATTGCCCGTCCCAGCATAAGCCAACCGGACTTTTTGACGGTGCATCCAGAGTTTTTAAAATTGTTCCGTCATTCGCGTCAATTTTGAAAATCATACCGTTTAAATCTTCCGCTATATCCGTCAGTCCTCTGAAATCCGCATTCCACAAATATTGACCGTCCCATGCCAGTCCCATAGGCCAGTAAGAAGGTGATTCAATTTCCCGAATAATTTTTCCGTCATCGGGACTTATATAATATAATTTATCCGTTTCTCTGTCAGCAACCCAGAGGTTTTTTCCGTCGAAACAGATGCCAGTCGGGTACTGCCCCGGTGTGTTGATTGATTTTTCCACCTCGCCCGTATAAGAAAACACCCCTGAACTAAAGACTAAAAGTAAAAATAAAATTGTTATAATTTTCTTCATAGCGAAAATATTTTTTCTTTAAGTTAGAAAATAAAAATTCCTAAAAAAACATAAATATTCTTCCGTTAAAAAACCGGAACGCGGAAAGCGCGGAACAATCCCGTGGACACGGGACGGAATACCAATATTACTTATTAGGCACGCTGATGACACTGATTAGACTGATTTACACAGATTTTTGAAATTCAGACTCATCCGATGAACGAGTTCATCGGATGAGTACAAAGAGAATTACGAAAATTGCATATATGAAATTATAAATATATGATAATACAATAACATATATTTTAAAAACGCTCAAAAATATGCAAAAACTATGCAATTTTTTAAGATTTACATTCAGCTCTTGTAAAGCGAATTCATTTTTTTGTTTATCCGAATACATAATTAAATTCCTCCATTTTTAATATACCATAAATAAATATGGTATTACAAAAATAACACAGAAAAAGAGGGAAGTCAATAGAAAAAAGTAAAAAATAAGACAATCAGGCAACAATTCAATTAATTACTCAAGTTGACCGTTACAAAATAAAAAACCGTCTCTAAAATAACCGGAACGCGGAATTCGCTGATTTGTGGAATATCGCGGAAAAACTATTGTATCAAATAATTAAAAGAATATATACTTATTGTTCTGCGAAATTCCGCTGGTCCGTGTATTCAGCGTTCTAATAACTAATTAATCTCATTTTAACTCCTCTCTTTTTTCCTTATCATCCGTTTTGTATAATTTATTACTTTCGATTAGTAAGCCCTG
>JAFGII010000048.1 GCA_016929695.1 Ignavibacteria bacterium | reverse complement strand
TTTTCAACTTTGACTTCCTGCTCATAAGGATTTTTCTGCTGTCTGTGATATACGTCCCATCCGAGTGCTTCGAAAAACTTGTCTATGTAATCCCTGCGGACTTCTGCTTCCATATAAGACGGAGAAAGGTAAGAACTTTCATTCTTTTTGAAATCTTCCGTAAGTTTACAAATTTCTTTGTATGCGTTTTCGAAATTTTTCATTGATGATGTGCTTTCTGTGCTAATATATAAATTTCATTGGAACATTTTAAGACAATTACCACAGCTAATCACTTGTCACTTGCCACTTGTCACTTGCCACTTGTCACTTGTCACTTGTCACTTGCCACTTGCCACTTGTCACTTGCCACTTGCCACTTGTCACTTATACCACCTTCTCACTACGAAAATTTTATTTTTATCTTTGCCTTCAGCATCGTTAACCGGCTTCCTGTCTTTCATCAGTTGTTTTATACGTGTTTCCGTCTGAAGTATTCTCACTCCTTTTTTCGGAGAACTTTCCATCACGCTGTTTTTGTCTATCACGATTAATACGTGACCGGGATATCCTATAATGTCCAGCGGCTCAAGCATATCAATAATGTCATCAAGTTTTTTCCCTTCGATGTCAAGTCCTTCTCCGTACTTCACTATTTCACTTGAACTCCTCGGAATTGCGCCGTTCGTTGCCTGATATATCAGTCCCGAGCAATCCAGTCCCTTTGGTTTCCATTTTTCTCTTAGTCCTTTTATTTCATACATTGATTCAAATTTATATACTCCGTTTGCTGTCGCGCCGCCGTATTCATAGGGATATCCTTCCATCGCTTTCAGATTTCGAATTATTTCTTCTTTCGATAACTTCTCGCCCTGATTTTTTTTACCGTCTGACCGCTCGGTAAATCTGCTGTCTATATAGTAAGTTTTTTCGGAATTGGCAGGTTTTATTTTAAAAATTGTGTGATCATTTTGTTTGGTTATTCCTATAATTTCAAACTCTTCCCCGGGAGGTGCAATATAACTTATTTCCGGAATAAGTCCTTTTTTATCGGTTTTTATTTCCTCTTCTATCTCCGAAAGAAATTTATATATATCGGGAATATTGAAAACAGGTGTATAAGTTCTGGCACTAACATATTTAATTCCCGTGTAATTAATATCTGTTTTTTCGGAAGAGGAACAGCCTGCTAGAATTATTAACGGTAAAAGGAAGAAAAAAACTATTTTCAGATATTTCATATTCAAAAATAAACAAATTTAAATAAAGTTATAATTGTTTTTTCATTTCGGATTTTATTTTACAGACAACTTATCTGTACCGGTGACTGATGATTTAATCAGAACCTCACACAAAAACAAATATAAAATCTTTATTCAGTAATTGCCGAATAGTGCGGGATTATTAGAAAATTAAAAAATTTTATAAAGAAGGTTTCTTGGAAGAAGTGTTTTTAAAACCGCAGAGTAAAATCTCGCATATATTATTACTCTGCGGTTATTTTGTAATTTGTTATTTACTTAAATTTTCGTTTTTTAACGGGATCATTTAACTAATAACATCTTTTTGGTTTCACTGAAATTTCCTGCCGTAATCTTATAAAAATATACGCCGCTCGTTAACTGCGAAGCGTCAAAATCAACAATGTATTTTCCCGCTGTTAAATCCTGAGATACTATATCGGTTACTTCCCTGCCAAGCATATCATATACTTTCAGTGTTACAAAACTGCTGTTCGGTATTTCAAACTGAATTTTTGTTGCAGGATTGAACGGATTCGGATAATTTTGTGAAAGACTGTATTGTGCAGGAATTTCGTTGTTTTGATTTTTTATCTTCGAAATTAAATCATATCTGTCCCAATATACTTTCTTTGATGTCCCGTCAAGACCGACCCAAACTGCACCAAGGTCAAGCGGAGGTAACGATGCAATTACGGGTACATAATCGGCTTCCGACCATCCGGGTGGATACTGACTAATCTGAACGGGTGCTGCAAAATTTGTCATTGACGATGTTGCGTATGTGTACATCAGTTTATCCGTGCTGTTAGTAGGAACTCCTGATTGCAAACTGTCCGAATAATATATAAAATCAAATCCTGTCGGGGCTCCTGTATATACTTTTATATCAAACCAGTACTCGTCAACATTAGGATTAGCAGCTATATTTACAGGAGAACCGTAACTTACTCCTGAATTATCACTCTTTCTTCCAAGTATATCTATGTTTCCTGTCGTTCCGGTAGTGTATATCAGCCAGATGTTATTGTTAATCTTGGCGCTTTTATATTCGTGTTTCGGAACATTTTCCGTCGCAGCATCTAAAAAATTTCCTGATGAAAGAGTACCGTTTGCTGTCTGTCTGTATCTGGCAGAACGAATCGCAGCAGTGGATGTATCGCCTCCGACTATTGTTGCTGTATTGTAATAATTCAGAATGGTGGAGTCGCCGCCAATCATAGGAGTTACACGGGGAATAGCTCCTGACGATGTAACGGTTGCAGATATCGGCCAGGTAAAACCCCCGTCTGTTGAAGCATTTCTCGGAATGCTGTTAGATGTAAGTACATCCAGAAATATATATAAACCACCGGTTGATGAACCTGTTACATCAAATGTCCTGTAAAGACCTGCCGTTAATACCTGATTAAATGAATTTGTCACGACATTCCATCTGTAGATAGTATTTTGTGCAAGCATAAACAAATTCAGAGAATCAGGTCCTATTCCCGTGGTGACAAAAACTAATCTGTCAAATTTCCCCCTGTAAGTAATGCCTGTTGGTCCTAAAGTCCAGTTAGCACCATTATTGGATGATTTAAATATAATCAATCCAAGATTGGTCGTCGCTAATGTATCATTCACGGCAATGTATATATCACCGCCAAGTTGAGCCGCAGCAATTGGACCGATTGGCTCGTAAGGCGAAACTACAATTTCAGTTCCCCATGTCGGACCGGTTTGCTGATTATTACCGGAAAGAATTGCTTTTTCAAGTTTAACTTCCTGAGAAAAAGAAATACTAACCAGCAATATCAGAACTGTCAGTGTTAGGATTTTTTTCATTTCTTGCTCCTTTTTAAGTTTTAAATAAATTTAACATTTATTTTTGGAAAATAAAATTCATTATTAAAATAAAATACTGTTTTTTCAGAAAAGTATGTATAAATATTTATAAATATTGAATTTAGCTCCGTTATTATATAAAAAAGAATGTTTAATAATGATTTTTACTCCGTCGGATTTTATGTTAATTGAGAAAAATATTCTGATATTCAATTTCTTTTGTCATAGACTTACAATACCAAAATTGTACCGAAATTTTAATATAAATATTACATTATGCTCTGTATCTTATAAATTTTAACTTTTCTCTCTATGAAACTACTTCTTCATAATACTAAAAAATATAAAAAATGGTTTATGCAATTAGTGAATTTTAATTTTAATCATTATTAATATTTTAAATTTGCTTTTTTATGAACTTATTCGATGTTTTTTTAGTATATATTAGTATGAAAATGTTTATGGATTTATTATTTATGGCAATATAGTTAAATTTATTTTTAATATGGCAAAAAAGAATATAAATAAAGAAGATAACGCGGGAAAAGAAAAAAAGACCGGAAAGTCAAAAGCAGGTTCTTCTCCGAATATAAAGAAACATACTAAAGAAAAACTTTCCTCTGATAAAGCAAATGAAGTTCAGAGTGAGAATTTTTCGACAACTAAAAAAGTTCAAGATTCACATCATAAAAATATATTACATCCCAAGAAAACTGATGAGAAAAACAAGGATGCTGTTTTAAATCAACCTGTTAATGGTGAAACAGGAGAAAAAATTCAGAATGAATTTGAAGAAATACTCCCCGAAAAGATGCAAGAAATAACTCCTGAGATTGTCGATGACTTAACATCCGAAAAAATCGATGAAACTATTCCTGAAATTGTCAATGATATACCAGGCGAAAAACCCGATGAAATAATTCCCGAACCGGTTGAAGAAATAACTACTGAACCGGCTGAAGATAAAATTAACGAAAGAGAACCGGCTGAAGAAACTACAAATGAACAGGAAAATATTAATAAGCCCGAAGTTGTTTTTCCAAAAAGTAACTATCAAATCAGTCTGATAAATGAAAATTTATTAAGGATAGTCGTTGAAACAGATAAAGCTGTCGGTGTCGATTGTTTTGTAAAAAGTAAAAAACCTGATGAAGATGATTTAAAGCAGACTCAATCAAACAGAATTCTTGTTCATCCGAAAGAAGAAGGCAAGTCTCAGGAAGTTGAAATAATAGTATCAATAAATAAAAAAGAAAGCACCGAAAAAATAGATGAACAGGTGCATCTATTTAAAACAAGAACGACAGAAGAAAGTTTAACTGATACTACCGAAGAATCCGGCGAAAAACAAACAAAAAAATTTTTAATTGACCCCTCAGTAAGGGATTTAGTTGTTGATGAAGCCGCAAAGAAGGAAATCCTTGAACAATACAAACCAAAAACTCGTGAAGAATATTATGAAGAAAAATTAAAACCGGGTAAAAATAAATATGCCATCAACCGGAGAATAGTTGAAAAAAACTTAAAAATTGGTATGGTTTGTTCATTGATTGTTTTGATGTTTTCAATGTCTATTTATTCCGGTATTACGATGACAGAGGAAACAAGTGAAGAACAAAAGACTCAGCGTCTGATTGTGATTCAGGATATTCCTGAAATGAAAGTTGATATCCCTCTGGAAGAGAAAAAAGAAGACAGCGGAGAAGATAAACCTATCGTAACCCCGAGAATCAATATTAGAAGAAATCCAATCAGAACTCCAAGAATAGAAGTAACAAAGAAAGATACTACTTTAAAATCTGATTCAACTGAAATAGCTAAGAACAATGAAGATCTTGATAAATTAAGAAGAGGTGATTCAACAAGTGTGGGAAATTCTTTTTCGGGTATTAATTCAACAGATACTATTAATACAAATGTGGTATCAATTCCGTTCGATAAATACGGTTGGACATTGATCGACAGTCTGGATTATGGAGGCAGAAAATTTAAATTCAGCAGTGATACTTCACAGGTAATCAAAGACCCTTCTGAAATCGGTAAAGTGTCGGATTTTAAAATGTTCGTTATTCAGGATATTAAAGGAACCGAGTTTTCCTGCGGAAAGAATTTAAGGGATTTTCCAGTGAGAATGGCTGCATATAAAGCTTTTAAATGTGAACCCAGAGAAGAAATTATCTCCAACCAGATTGAATATATGTACAGAATATCAAACAGCAGTAATTCATATGCTGTTACAATTAAAGTTGAATATAAAAAAGAATATAAGCCTGAGTATTTCGCAAAAGTAGATTCGTTAATATATTATATTTACTTACCGGAAATTCCTGAATAAGAAATTATTCCTTTTCTCTCAAATTCTTCGTCTCTTGTACACAATGGAGCAAAGAAAATTATACTATATTAAATTAATCTGCATTACTCATTTTTATCACTAAAATTAATAAAATTTACATTTAATCCGCGAAAGTATTTTAAGTAATATTTTTCTTTACGGTTTATGCCTCTTTGCGCTCTTTGAGTAAAATGAATAATGTTTGCTTCCGGCTCTGACGGGTTAGGAATTAGGGGGGTAATTGTACGATTGATTGTATAACTTATTTTTTTCTTAACTGTATGTTATTTTTTCCCACATCTTTAAAATTACAATATTTAATCTTAAATCAGTTCACTTTCGGAAAAGAAAAAGGCGACTTCTTTAATACCGTTTTCTACGGAATCAGAACCGTGTACCGCATTCTCCTGTTTTGAATCTGCATAGAGTTTTCTGACAGTGCCTTCATCCGCTTCAGCCGGGTCAGTTGAACCTATTAATTTTCTGTAGTCTGAAATTGCATTTTCTTTTTCAAGTGCAATTGCGATACATTCTCCTGAAGTCATAAATTTCACAAGGTCATTATAAAAAGGTTTTTCTTTATGTATTTCATAAAATTTTTTTGCCTGCTGTTCGGTAAGTTTAATCAATTTAATTCCTTTAACGGTAAAACCGGAATCTAAAATTTTTTGAATTATATTACCCTGAACTTTCTTTTTTACAGCGTCCGGTTTAATTATACAGAGTGTTCTTTCCATAATTTTTGAGTTTAACTTGTATTATTAATTGCTAAGAGGTGATTGTGCCGTTGAAGTTGAATCATAAGAAGGTACAGAGTAATGTGTCATATTGCACTTTCTCGGCATAAATTTCTTTAATACAACATCTAACTGTGAAGGACATGTGCTGTTGGCAAGCAAGCCGGTAACCATGCATATTTCGAGTTCTTCAACATCGTCAGGAAGAAGAAAATATTCAACAGGAAAATCAAAATCATCGTCCGAATATAATTTCTTCATAAATCGCCCCCATATCGGAGCCGCTGCTTTACCGCCCTGACCGTAAGCACCGCCGAACTTGATTCTCGCATCATCAAATCCGAGCCAGCATCCCGCTACAAACTGAGGAGTAAATCCGACAAACCAGGCATCTGTATAACTTTGAGAAGTCCCTGTCTTCCCGGCTGCAGGTCTGTGGAAAAATTGTCTTACTGATGTCGCTGTCCCGTTATCTATAACTCCCTCCATCATATCGCACATAATATATGCCGCTCCTTCACTCAATACTTCTTTGTGAACAGTTATGAAAGAAATATCTTCGATTATTCTGCCGTTCCGGTCTTCAATTTTTGTTATTGCAACAGGTTCTACCCAAATGCCGCCGTTGGCAAATGTTCCGAATGCATTTGTGATTTCAAGAGGTGATACTTCGCCGACTCCAAGTGCCAGAGAAGGATAATTAGGAAGACTTGATTTAATTCCCATCTCATTTGCAAGAGCAATAACCTCGCTGATTGGTGCTATGTCAAGTGCTGTACGAACTGCAACTACATTGATTGAACGTTCTATCGCCCTCCGCATTGTCACAAGACCGCCTGTCCCTCCTCCCTTTGGTGTCCAGTTTTTTCCTTCAATATTTACGGTTAATGGGTCATTCGAGATGGAATATGCTGGTGAATAGCCTTTATTAATAGCTACCGCATAGACAAAGGGCTTAAATGCCGAACCCGGCTGACGTTTAATCTGGGTTACATGATTCAATCCGTATTTAATACGTGTGTAAGGATTAGAACCCACCAGTGCTCTTATGTACCCTGTCTTGACGTCCATAACTACAAAACCTACCTGTATAGTTGAAGCAAGTTTTTTCACGGAATCAATTACAGTATTATTGCTTTTCATTGCTTCATACACCTTGCTCTTCTCTTCATTAGTTCTGCATTTTTTATATTCTTCAGATTGCTTAATGAATTTATCTATATTAGAATTCAGAATGTTTTTATTATTCTTCCAGTTCCAATATGAATTAAATGAACTTTGATACGGCTTCAGTTGCTCTTTTACGGAATTCTCCGCATGATTTTGCATCCTTGTATCTAATGTTGTATATACTTTTAAACCGTCACGGTATAAGTCAAATCCATATTTTTCCGCTTTTATCTGAAGTAACTGACGGACATATTCCGTAAAATCTGAATATTCGGATTCTTCTCTTCTCTCTTCCTGTCTTGGTGAAATTTTTATCGTTTCTTCCGATACCGATGCAAGAACATCATTTGTAATAAAACCGCATTCATACATAGAGTTCAATACGGTATTCCTTCTGTTTATTGCCGCCTCGGGTTTATCAATAGGGTCATAGTTTGCAGGAGATTTCAGCAGTCCTACAAGTGTGGCACACTCGTTCAATGTTAAATCCCGTACTGTCTTATTGTAAAATGTCTGCGATGCCGCTTCAACTCCGTAAGCACCTTTCCCGAAATAAACAGTGTTAACATAATACACCAGTATTTCCTGCTTAGTATAAGTTTTTTCAATCTGAACTGCAGTCATTGCTTCACGCAATTTTCTGTTTAATGTGGTCTCTTTTGAATCCAGATATAAATTACGTGCTAATTGCTGTGTTATTGTTGATGCACCTTCACGTGTCAGACTGAATCTGACAAGATTCTTAAAAAATGCCTGTACAATTCTCTGTATATCCACGCCCCAGTGGTCAAAAAATTTTCTGTCTTCTGTTGCGATTAGGGCATTTATTAAATCCTGCGGTAAATCGTCGTATGTAATACGTGTACGGTTTTTTAAGTAGAATTTATCAATTAGTTCGCCGTTATCGGAATATATTTTGGTCGCTTCCTCAAGTCTCGGGTTCTCAAGGTCGGATAACGAAGGCAAGGTCTGGGAAAGATAAATCAGCCATCCGATAAACAAGACCACTGTAATAACGAGTGCATAAATCGCTACGGTAAAATAAAAATTCCGTTTTCTTATCTTCTTAGAAACTTTATTTCTGTATTTTTTGTCCTTGAAATATTTTTCTAATTCTTTTCCCTTTTTTTTTGTCATATTATTTCCTCGTTGACAACTTGTTTTCTTTTTATATCAAAAAATTTCATTAATTTAAACTCCTCGCCTCTGAATAATCCGTATGAAAAATCATCAATCCAGTCACCTAGGTTTATATAAAAAGAACCGTTGTTTTCTACTTTTAAGGGTTTGTGACGGTGGCCCATAATTACATAATCGAAACCGCTTCTTATCTTTTTAATTGCATAGTCCTTTAGTCCATCGCGTTTTGAATAATCTTTTTGTCCGGTATATGTTCTTGAAGTTGATGATGTCCGTTTTGCCAGCCAGATTCCTATATCCGGATGAATTAATGAATATAATTTCTGTGCAACTTTGTTTCTCAGTATTTTTTTCAAAATTCTGTAACCTGTATCTCTATATGCAAGTCCGTCTCCGTGACTTATGAAAAATTTCTTTCCGTTAATCTCTCTTTCCAGATTCCTGTCTATTATAGTAATTCCGAATTCATCCCTGAAATATGTCCCGCGCCAAAAATCGTGATTCCCTGCAAGATACGTAATTTTTATATTCTTGTTCATTATCTCGGATAATTTACTGAACAGTCTGTAGTTCCCTTTCGGGACAACGTATTTATACTCTATCCAGAAATCGAATAAATCTCCTACTATGAAAATTTCAGCTGCATCGTTTTTTATGTAATCAAAAAAATCAATAAGGATTTGCTCCTGAATTTTTTCGGCTTCAAATCCTTTTAAATTTAGATGAACATCTGAGATAAAATAATATCCGGAATTCATTTATATATATTCAAAGCAAGTAAGTTACTTCACTTTAACGGTAAATGAAATGTTTTTCGTGGCTATTTTACAGATACCGGAATCTGCATTGCAATATCCGAATTTTACTGCCCCGGTTACGCTTATACTTGTTCCTGCGGAAGCATTTCCCGAAACTTTGAATTTATATTTTATCCGCGCAGGAATGATATATTCGCCGCTTGAATTTATGGGCTGAAGTCCTATGCTCTCTATATTCTGACCGCTAAGTGTTACTTCAGGTTCCGGTTCTTTCGATATTTTTACCGTTTTTGCGGTTTTAAATTTTATTGTTATAAAACCTGAATCACCGGGTTTATATGATTTCTTGTTTAATTTTACCGATAAAGTCGGAGTTGCCTGACTGTATGAATCCGCAACGGATGCAAATACAAACGCTGTCGCTATCAGAAAAACCAAAAGTGTTATTCTCTTCATAATTTAATTTTTATTTAATATATAAATTTTATTCTATTTTATTAATTCAAAAAATCAATTTTTGTTCCAGTGCGTAATCAAATCTTTTTCTCAACGATATCTTTTTATTATAAAATATTTTTCATTACCGTTGTTAAACTTACTGTCGGATTCTATCATAGCATAAGCATTATGATTATGAATGCTTTCAAAATTTTCCGCTTCAACTGTGTACCAAGTTATAGATTTATTCTTCCGAAGTTTTACGACTACATTTCTCACAAGGTCTTCTACAAATACGGGATTCTCGTACGCTTTTTCAGTTACATACTTCTCGTCATCACGTTTCAGCAGGGCAAATAGTTCTGAACTTGCACTGCTTTCAACTACTTGAATAATATCTTCTATCCATACCATATCTTTAAATCTGATTGACACTGTTACTTCACCTCTCTGATTGTGGGCTCCGAAACTTGATATGCTTTTTGAACACGGA
The DNA here is from genome assembly GCA_016929695.1 of Ignavibacteria bacterium. GTDB lineage: Bacteria > Bacteroidota > Ignavibacteria > Tepidaquicellales > Tepidaquicellaceae > Tepidaquicella. The sequence continues at coordinate 28,699 of JAFGII010000048.1, read as the reverse complement.
CATAATGTAGTAACCGGAATTTTAACAGTCATTATAAAATCCTTTTTATCCGAATACATAACCCCGTGAAATCTCACTGTGTAATCAAGTAACGACTTCTTCTTTGATACGGGTGCACTCTTTGTTTTGAAGTAAGGAAATTCCATCTCTATGTGCGCTGCGTTTGCATTAAGTTTTTTCTGCATCTCCTCGAGTATCTCATACAGGGAATTAACGTGTATTTCATTTCCTTTGCTTTCTATTATTTCAAGGAACCTGCTCATATGTGTACCTTTAAAATGCTTCGGTAAATCTACTGTCATCGAAATTGTGGCAATAGTATGCTGAGTATCTGCTTCTTTTTCTTTTAACACTATAGGATACTTTAAGTTCCGTACACCTACTTTGTTTATTGATGTTTTGCGGTTATCTTTTTTGTTTTGAGTGTCAGGTAATATGGTTTTTATGTTTTTTGAATTTGTCTTTGGTTCAAACATTTTCGATTTTCCTTTCTTTTCATTCCTCGGCTTTGACTTATTATTTCTTTTGTTAGTGTTCAATTACACAGGTTAAATTGTTTAAATCTGAACAATCTATTCTAATACTGAATAAATCAATTTTTTCATCTAAAACAAATTTCCAGATATAAAGTTTATCTGTTTCAGGTAGTTTATAATCATAAATTTTTGAAAGCGGTATAAATCGAAACTTCCCTTCTCGCATTGAGGAAGGTAGTTTATCAGTTGGTTTTTTATACAGATAACAGAATATCATTATATTTCCTATCCCCGGATAATTTTTTTCCGTTACAATTCCTCTTAATCTCCAGTCTGAAGTTAATGTAATTAGTCCGCATTCTTCCTTCGCTTCTCTTACTGCACAACCGGCAGGCGATTCTGCCAGATTTTTTTTTACTTTACCGCCGGGAGGAGATAATAATCCCTTGTTAGGTTCATTATTACGCTCTATTAACAGATATTCGTTACTGGAATTTCTTATATAAAGGAGGGTTGCAATTTTCAAAATTAAGTATTACTTAATATTACTTTGCCTCTTTGTGAAGTATGTGTTTTTTCGTGAACTTACAGTATTTTTTTACTTCGAGCCTGTCTTTAGTGTTGTTTCTGTTTTTTTGTGTAACATAAACAGATTTACCTTTGTGAGGTCCTTCAACGCTTACCAATTTTATGTTTATTCTGGCTCCTTCTTTCTTTTTTGCCATTTTTGCTTATTTCTTAAATTTTTAAAGAATTGTTAATATACCGATTTTTTTATAAAAATATTACTCTCTTTTTCGTCCCTGCCCTTGTTTTGTTATATTAATATAAAAGTATTCATTTACTGAATTTGTGTATTATTTAAAATCTTCAAAAATAGAGATATATGTTTCCACAATAATAAGCGGCCGGTAATTAATATCAAAAGTTTGCAACTGAATAAATAATCGAATTGTTAATGAATATATGAATAATTATATTTAAAGTTCTATTTTTTAAAGATATAAACCCGCATATGCGGAGAAAAGGAATACAAAAATGGCAATTAAAGTTGGTGACAAAGCACCCGAATTTACATTATTGTCAAAAAATATGACAGGCGAGCCAAAACCTATATCACTTTCCGATTATAAAGGTAAAAATTTGGTATTATTATTTCATCCGCTTGCATTTACGGACAATTGCACAAATGAAATGTGCTCGATTACAAACGGTCTCAATGAATATACCAGTTTGAATGCCGATGTTATAGCAATTGGAGTTGATACTTTATTCACACAGGAGGCATGGGCAAAAGCAAGTGGCATCAGAATACCTCTTTTAAGTGATTTCAATAAAGAAGTAGCACCAAAATACGATGCATTTTATGATGAATTCGTACTCGGTATGAAAGGTGTCGCAAAAAGGTCAGCATTCGTTATAGATAAAGACGGCATTATCCGATATGTTGAAGTCAATGATGATCCCGGACAACTTCCGAATTTTGATAAAATTAAAGAATGTCTGAAAACATTAGGATAACAGCAGATTTCCTTAGCGAGCACCGTCCCGGAAAAGAGTTCCATAGTATCAGTCAGGATAAAATATGAACATAGTCAGAGACTTAAACACAGACACGGATAAACACGACAGGAAATATTTCAACCCAAACAGTATAGTTACGGTCGGGACTTTTGACGGGCTTCATCTGGGGCACAAAAAAATATTAGATACACTTGTACAAACCGGAGATGAAAAAAATCTTCGCAAGACAGTTGTTACATTCGAGCCCCATCCTCGACTCATACTTAAAAAAAATGGCAAGTATGGTGAAGTAAAAATATTAACTACTTTTGATGAAAAAATTTTAAATTTTGAATCACAGGGGATAGATACAATTTTTGTGATTAATTTTACAAAGGAGTTTGCTGCTACACCCGCAACGGAATTTTTCTTGAAATATCTTATTAACAAAATCGGTTTTTCGCATTATGTGGTCGGATATGACCATATGTTCGGAAAAAACCGCGAAGGTAGTATAGTAACAATTAAATCACTTTCAGAAGAATACAAATTCGACCTATGGAAAGTGGATGAATTCAAACTAAACAACCACATTGTCAGCAGTACGTTAATCAGAAGACTTCTTCTTGAAACAAAAGTGAAAGAAGCAGCCGGACTGCTCGGGCGGAATTATACCTTCACGGGAAAAATATCTTACGGAGACAAGCGAGGTAGTATAATCGGCTTCCCTACTGCTAATATAGAAACTTCTGACAAAAATAAACTAATCCCCGGAAATGGTGTCTATTTAGTTAAAGTTTATATTAATAATAATTATTATTTTGGTATGATGAATATAGGCAGCAGACCTACAGTAACAGACGATAAGAATATTTTTCTTGAAATTCATATTCTGGATTTCAGCAATAACATTTACGGAGAGATAATAACAGTTGAATTCATCGATTTTATAAGAAATGAAAAAAAATTTAGTTCACTCGAAGAACTGAAAATACAGTTAAACAAAGACAAACAAACTGTTTTGGAAAAAACATTATTAATAAAACAAAATTAACAAATTTAAAATGGGATTAACAAAAGAAGAAAAAAATGAAATCGTAAAAAGATTCGGTTCAACCGAAAAAGACAGCGGAAGACCTGAAGTACAGATAGCAATCTTAACCAAAAGGATAAATGAACTGTCCGCAACACATTTCAACAAAAATAAAAAAGACAATCATTCAAAAACCGGTTTATTGAAAATGGTAGGAAAAAGACGAAAACTGTTGAGATACCTTGAAAAAAAAGATATAACCAGATACAGACAGATTGTCAAAGATTTAGAACTTAGAAAGTAAAAATTTAAAATTCAAAGTGTTAAGCCATTCAGCGGCGAAATCTTTTTATAGTTTAGAAATTAAATGTATTAAACCGTGCAGAAGCAGAACCTTTGTAGAAAATAAAACATAAAGACTTAAAAAATGATAGTATCAAAAAGTATCGAGCTGGGAGCAAAAACTCTTACACTCGAAACAGGAAAAGTAGCGAAACAGGCAAACGGAGCAATACTTGCATGTTACGGAGACACGGTTGTATTATGTACTGCCGTAGCAAAAGACAAACCGACTGAAGGACAGGATTTTTTCCCCCTGTCAGTTGACTACAGGGAAAAATCAGCATCTGTGGGAAAAATCCCGGGCGGATTTTTCAAAAGGGAAGGAAGACCTTCAGATAAAGAAATTCTGTCGGCAAGGTTAATAGACAGGCCGATACGACCAATGTTCAAGGAAGGATTTATGAACGAGACACAGGTCATCTGCACTATATATTCGTCAGACGGCGAATATGACCCCGATGTAATAGCCGCTGTTGGCACATCAACGGCATTGTTAATTTCCGAAATTCCGTTTGAAGAACCGGTTTCAGAAGTCCGCGTGGCAAGAACAAACGGCGAATTTATAATTAATCCGTCGTTTAAACAACTTGACGAAAGCGATTTTGATATAACGGTTGCAGGTACGGTTGATTCGGTTGTTATGGTTGAAGGAGAAGCAAGGGAAATGTCCGAATCCGATATGATAGAAGCTATTAAATTTGCACACAAACATATAGCACAACTTTGTGAATTCCAGAAAGAATTTGCTAAAGAAGCAGGCAAGCAAAAAAATCCGCTTGAACCTGCCGAAGACTTAACAGAAATGACAAACGAAATCGTTTCGATGTGCGAAGAAGAAATAAAGACTCTTCACAGGACATTCGGGACAAAAACAGAAAGACGCGATAAAATAAAGGAAATTAAGGAAAATATTAAGACAGCACTTGCAGATAAATACCCCGAAAAAGAGAATATCATTAACGATATAATAGATGAAATCCAGCACAAAGATTTAAGAGAATTAATCATTACAGAAAATAAGCGTATTGACGGCAGAGGATTAACCGAAATAAGACCTATCACCTGCGAAGTACCTGTATTACCGAGAACACACGGTTCTGCACTTTTTACACGCGGCGAGACGCAGAGTTTAACAACTCTTACACTCGGCACAAAAAGCGACCAGCAAATTATTGAAGGCCTTGACCCTGAAGAAATAAATAAAAGATTTATGCTTCATTACAACTTTCCTTCATTCAGTACCGGTGAAGTAGGCGGCAGACCGGGTGTAAGCAGAAGGGAAACTGGGCATGGCAATCTCGCAGAACGTTCATTGAAAAATCTCCTGCCAACTGAAGAAGAATTCCCTTATACAATCAGAATTGTATCGGATGTGCTTGAATCAAACGGCTCATCTTCAATGGCTACCGTCTGTGCGGGCACACTTGCATTAATGGACGGCGGCGTACAATTAAAAAAACCTGTTGCAGGAATCGCAATGGGGTTGATTAAAGAAGATGATAAAGTTGCTATATTATCCGATATACTCGGTGACGAAGACCATTTCGGTGATATGGATTTCAAAGTAGCAGGAACAAAAGACGGAATTACCGCAATACAGATGGATATAAAAATTAGGGGCATTTCATTCGATATAATGGAACAGGCACTTACTCAGGCACGTGAAGGCAGACTTCATATATTGGAAATAATGGAACAGGCACTGCCTCAACCAAGAGAATCAATTTCAAAATACGCCCCGCAACTTTATTCTATATATGTCCCGACCGATATGATAGGACTTGTAATCGGACCCGGTGGAAAAACAATAAGGCATATCATATCGGAAAGTAAAACTGAAATTGACATCGAAGACGACGGAAAAGTTACTATTGCAGCAGTTTCAAAAGAAAGTGCAGACATAGCAAAAAATATGATAGAAGCATTAACCGAAAAACCCGAAATCGGAAAAATTTATCAGGGCACTGTAAAGGGAATAAAAGATTTTGGCGCATTTGTTGAAATACTTCCCGGTAAGGAAGGGCTGCTTCATATTTCCGAAATTGAACACAGAAAAATCGACAAGGTGTCGGACATATTGAAATTCGGTGACAAAGTAGAAGTTAAACTGATGGGCGTTGATGAAATGGGAAAATTGAAACTCAGCCGGAAAGTGCTTCTTCCGAAACCTGAAAGAAAAGAAGGAGAAAGAACACAGTCAGGTGATAGGCGCAGACCTTCCGGTGACAGGCACAGGCCGCACAAAAAATAAATTATATTATAATGAAATATGAAATAGACAAGCAGAAAGACATTACAATTTTCAAAATTAAGGAAAAGAGATTAGACGCAACAATATCGGCAGATTTAAAAACGGAAATTATTTTCTTGCAGAAGGAAATCAGGAACCAGTTCATAATTGATCTTGGAGATGTAATGCAATGTGACAGTTCGGGATTATCTTGTCTCCTTTTATCGGAACGTATTGAAAGGGAAAAAGGTAAAAAACTCATAATTCAGAACCTTAATAAAAATGTCCTGGACCTTCTGAAAATTGCCCGTCTCGATCGCGTCTTTAACCTCGATGATTCCGGGTGAAAATGTAATTTATTGTGTCTTTATTTTGTTAACTTATCCTGCAAGCCGGATTGTTTCTTATTATTAACTCAAGAAAATTTTATTTCTCCTGTAGTATTAACTCTGGAAAGATTATTTTCAATAAGAAATATCTTTTTCTTTATGCTCTCCCCTCATATGCTAATCTATATGTCCAAATTTAAAAATTTTATCCTTGCTTTGCGACAAATTTATAACCTGTGCAAATCTGTTGAATCTGTATCATTTGTATACTATTTTTTTGTAAAATGACACTAACGGAAAAAATAAAAAAACTCTGCATTTTAAATGACTTTAATAAAACAGGCATCTCCGCACCTGTGCTTCCCGAAAAAGATATACTTCAGTTTGAACATTGGATGAAGGAGGGTGGGTATTCGGATATGTACTGGTTTGAAATGCAAAAAGAAAAACGCATAAATCCCTCATTAATATTGCCTGATGTAAAATCAATCATATCCCTCGCATATGTATACGACACTCCGTTCGAATACAATGATAATATTCCTAAAATTTCCCGCTATGCATGGGGTAAAATTGATTACCACAAATTCCTGAAAAAGAAATTAAAAAAACTCTGCGGCAATATTAAGTCCGAATTAAAAAATGATTTCCCTGATATAAAATTATTCTATTTTGTTGACGATGGACCGGTTGCGGAGAAATCATTTGCTGTAAAATCCGGAATAGGCTGGCAGGGGAAGAACACGCTCGTAATTAATCCGGAATTTGGAACTTTCTTCTTTCTTTGTGAAATTCTCACGAACATTGAACTTGAACCCGACGCTCCTATGGAAGACCTCTGCGGAAGTTGCAGCATTTGCTCGGAAGCTTGTCCGACCGGAGCACTAAATGATGAATACAAATTAAATATAAACCTCTGCATCTCCTATCACAATATCGAGAATAAAAATAAAATTCCTGATAAAATAAACTTGAATGGCTGGATTTACGGCTGCGATATTTGTCAGAATGTCTGCCCGTATAACAAACATAAATATTTTACATCCGAGCAGGATTTCCATCCCCTGCCGGAACTTTTCAATAAACCGCTTTCAACATATACATCAATAACAGAAAACGAATTTAATACGTTATTTTCAACTTCCCCGGTAAAACGACTGAAGTACTCAAACTTTAAACGTAATCTAAGCAAATTATAAATTTGCCGTATTGATAAATTAATCTATATTGATTTTGTCTGATTTTAAAGCAAGAAAATTTATCAATGGTTGTTCTTCGAACAATATTTATCATATTGCTGCTGCAGAAGTTTTCTTTTTATGGAAAAACCGTGGGCAGGAAGATATAATTCGCAACCGGTATCGAGAAGTTTTTTCCAGCTGTTAATCAATTGATTCATATCATCCCTTAAGAGCGGGCAAACATTAAGCGGAAATACTCCGTATAGTGTATCTCCTGCGATTGCAATTTCGTTATTAATAATCACGCTGACTGAACCGGGTGAATGACCGGGTGTTTCTATTATTTCCACATCAAATCCGTGTTGTTTTAAATCTGTATCCTCTCTAATCATTATATCAGGGATGAATGATTCATATTGACCGAAATTTTTAAAAAGTACGGCTGCCGTATCTGCAAGAAATTTCATGTTCCCGGGTGCTAATAATGTTCCGTGAATTGCATAATCTTTTTCTTTTTCACTTAAAATTATTTTGCATCCTTTTTGCAATTGCAAATATGCAGCGTTTTCGCAATGGTCGAAATGACTGTGTGTTAATATCAGAAAATCGATTCCGGGTTTCTTTAAATTTACAGATTCAATATTTTTAAATAATTTTTTTCTCCTGTTTTTTCTGCCGGTATCAATCAGTATGTTTCCGTTTTTACAGGTTAGTAGAAATGTATTGCATCTTAATCCAAGAACTTTGTAAAGTTCGTATCCGTTTTTTGATATCCATTTCCTCATTCAAATTTCAGTAATTTGTTCTCTTTTGCTTGTTATTGTATCCCATAGTCCCTTAACAAGAATTGTGTCACAGTCTGCGGCGGATAGTCTGTATTTCAGAATTTCCTGATATTCGCGTGAATTGTACCAGCTCTCAAAATCGCCTTTTGTTTCAAATTTTATAATTATAGTACGCGTATATTGCCATTTACCTTCAAGAACTTCAGGATTGTCATCAACAGCAAGATATTCGCCGTTGTATTTTGAAAATATTTCGCCGGATTGTTTTATGTATTCTCTGTATCCGGTCTCATCGTTGACTTTAATGTTTGCAACAAAATAGTATGACATAGACTTTTTTTGTAATATAATAAATTTAGTAATTTGTTGTTAGTTGTTTGCTAATTGATAACCCGGTTAAACCGGAACCAAAATATCTTTTTAATTACAAACATTTGAGTTAATTCTGTCCCGCTTTGCGGGGGTTAGAATTGTCTCTTACAAATTTTTACTTATAATTTTCTTTGCCGTTAAGTCCGGTTTTCAAGAACTGATGGATTAATTTATGGTTAAAAGTAAATTGCCTGAAATAATTATTGTTCAACTGAATACTGTCCTGAAAAAGATTTCGCAACAATAGTAATAGTAAATACGTTATATAAAATGAAAGAATAATGATGTAAATATGGAAAATACAGAAATAATAAATTATCATCCGTCTTTAAAAATCTTTTTTAAAATTATCAATTATGAATGGCTTGAAAAATATTTCACGATTGAGAAAAGGGATGAAGAGATACTTTCAAATCCGGAAAAATATATTCTTGATAAAGGCGGATTTATTCTTTTTGCCATACACGATGGTGCTGTATGCGGAACTGTTGCAATGATAAAACACAATAATGATGTTTTTGAACTTGCAAAGATGGCTGTGCTGAAAAAATTCAGAGGTAAGAAAATCGGTGAAAAACTTGCCCTTGAGGCAATTGAGCGGGCAAAAAATATGGGAGCAAAAAAAATAATTCTCGATACTAACAGGAGTTTGACGGTTGCAGTGTCTCTGTATGTTAAACTCGGATTCATAAAATGTGGTAATAAAGAATATGAAGAAACCGGGTACGAGAGAGAGACTTTCAGGATGGAATTAGTAATTAGTGGTCAGTAGTTAGTGGGTTTTTATATTTATATATGTAGTTTATTTTTAAAAAAGAATAATTTTGACAGAAGAAAATTTAAATAGAAAAAAAAGTCTGACCGCAGAAGAAAAGTATGAACTGTTGAAAACCATTTCTTATAAAATCAGGGATACTCTCGACCTTGATGTTATTCTGAATCAACTGCTTGATTTGCTTGAACCTGTTATGCAATATGATGCGGCAGGTGTTTTTGTTTTAAGTCAGGATATTATTCACCCGCGTTATCACTTTCCTCAGCAGTTTATAGCAGGTATTGCACATCGCGGGTATGATAAACGTCCTCCGGAATCGGATGCAATGTTGATGGAAGGAAAAGGTCTTGTGGGGTATGTAATCAAAACGGGTGAAAGCCTGCTCGTTCCTGATGTAAGATTTGATAAAAGGTATATCATTGGCAGGGAGAAAACTCTTTCCGAAATGGTTGTTCCTATTTTGAAAAACGGCAGACCTATAGGAGCATTTGATGTTGAAAGTGACAGGACAAATGCATTTGCTGATATTGACCTTGATGTTCTTAGGTTTTTTGCTGACTCGGCAGCAATATCAATTGATAAGGCAATGCTCCATCACCAGATTCTGCAGAAAAAAATAATTGAAGAACAATTGCAGATTGCAGGTGAAGTTCAGTCAAGCCTTTTGCCGGCATCTCCCCCTTCTGTCCCCGGTTATGAATTTGCCGGTATTTGTACTCCTACTTATGAAATAGGCGGAGATTATTTTGATTATTTTATACTTGATAAGGATAATGTTGCTGTTGCTATCGCGGACGTTTCGGGTAATGGTATTCCCGCTGCACTTGTTATGGCGGCTTTCAGAGCTCTTCTTCATTCTCACTCGAAAACTCTCGGAAATCCGTCCGAACTGATGGCTCTGATTAACAATCATTTATCCGAATATACAAGAAAAAGAGATTTTATCACTGCTTTCTACGGAATAATAAATATCTCGCAAAACCGTATGTCTTATACAAATTGTGGACATATAGCGCCCCTTCTTTTCAGGAATAATGGTGAAGTTATTGAACTGAAAACGGATGGTCCTTCCCTGTGCCTTGTTGATAATGCAAATTTTAATACGTCTGAAATATATCTGAATAAAGGTGATAAAATGATTCTATATACTGATGGTGTAATTGAAATTTTTAATAAGAATAGTGAAGAGTTTGGTCTTGATAGACTCGTTAATGTAATTAAAAAATATCCGCAGGAATCCCCAAATTCTCTTATTAAAAAAATTGAACTTGAAACAAAAGAGTTTTGCAAGGATGAATTTTATAATGATGATTATACAATTGTTGTAGTCAGCAGGTAGTGGTTTGTTATTACCGTCGTAATGAAAATATTAGTATGCCTTTTCTGGAAATGTTTGAATGGAAACCGGTTATATTTATATAAATTATTTGTAAAAATTACTATTTTATAAAAATTATTAATTATGAGTAACGATAGAGGATGCTGTTCGTCAATCATTATTATCGCCTTAGGTATAGTATTAGCAGTAATCATAATTTCTATATTCTGAATTTCTTTCTGCTTGGGGTGTGCTTTGCTTTGTACCTTGTAAATAATTACCTTATCAAACCTTATTGCAGTTCATTTTTTACCGATAACCATTTCAATGATGTTCTCGCCGGTATCCTGCTGTTAAGTATTAGTAATGTTTTGCTTTCGTTTTATTCAAAGAAAGATTTTGTTATGAAAAAATTTTATTTAATGATGATTTTTCTGCTTGCAGCCGGTCTGTTCTGGGAATATGTCACGCCGCTGTATAATGCCGATGCTGTGAGTGATGTAAAAGATATTCCTGCATATCTGACGGGAGGTGTGGTTTATTATATTATTGTAAAAACGGAAAAATTATTGCGTGATGAATAAAATTTATGTAACTCGGCAATCTCTGTAAATTCGAAGTTACCTTAGTACTTCGTCTGCCGGGGTCCGGAAAAATGTCTTGTAAGAATCTTATTATTAATTTACGAATTTCTTATCCTGATTTTTATTTGTAAATTTAGATATGAATTTAATAAGCCCTGACTCGGCAGGTCTGTACTATGATAAGATATTCGCGTTGAAAAACAGCAATGCGGATTTATTTTCGAAAATTACAAGGTACAGATTGATTCTCGAATCATTCTTCAGGGAACTTACAAAAAATGAGAAACAGGCTTTCTCGGGTGTTTTTAGTAGGATTCTCTATGTTACCGAAAAATATAATACCTCAAATGAAATAAATAATTTAATTCACGGATTCAGAAAATTTGCAAACACAATTGTTCATTCGGATAATTATCATTCAATAAATGCTCTTGAGGATGAACTTAAATGCATTAAAGCGCTTTCCGAAATAATTAACTGTTTCTCGGGAACCGCAATCCCCGATGAAATTATTTATCTGTATAAAAATTCAGGTGTTCCCGGATTTGAAGAAGTTAAAAAATCTTTAAGAAAAAAAATCCTTTTCCTTCGTACAGTTGTTCTCAATGTATCCGATGAAAAAAAAACTTCAACAGGAATGTCTTTCTTCACGGTTAAACTCGAAAGTGAAGATGAAACGGAACAATTTTTTCTGAATATTTATCCGCCGTTTTTATATCTGAAAAGTGCGTTAAAATATCTGTCTAATCTGAATATTTTTAATGTTATACAGACGAAAAATAATATAGATTTATACAACACTGCACAGGATACTCTGCTGATACTCGAGCCGGATTATCTTCTTGAAGCACGTGCGGTTGCTGAGTGCTTCCAGCTAAGGGGCTCTACTCATTTGTTGTATTTTATTGACAAGTTCATTTCAAATGATTCGTCGCCCTTTATGCTGAAGGGAAATATAGTAAATAATATTCTCGATATTTTTACCGTTAATCCAAAAAGTGATTTTGATGAAGAATTTGATAATTCCTATGATGTGCTTCAGTCCCTGAAACTGACAAAAAATGAACTTGGGGAAATAAAAAAAGAAATAAAAACTCTTCACCTTAATAACATAAAGCATTTCAGCGGATATGTAAAAAATAAAAATAAAATTATAGAACCGACTTTTATTGCGCCGGAATTCGGACTTCAGGGAAGACTTGATGTTATGCTGGAAAGCGGAATTAACGATAAGGAAATCGTGGAACTTAAATCAGGTAGTTTCCCGAATTATGATACCTGGCTGAATCATAAAATGCAGGTGATTGCATATAATTTAATTATTGATTCTGTCTTTAAAAATCGTCTGGGGTCAAGTTCGATTTTCTATTCAAAAGCAGCCAAAAATTATCTGCGGAATGTTCCTAAAGACAAAACTTTGTACAATAACCTGCTTAATTTGCGGAACAGAATTGTTGATGCGGAATTGAAACTTTCTCAAAAGGATTACTCGGTTTTAAATGAACTCATAAAATTCAATAACAAAGATTATCCGTCTTTCATCATCTCTAAATTTTCAGAGTTTGCTGCCGTTATTAAAAACTCTTCCGAGACAGAAAAATTGTATTTTAAATATTTCACTTCTTTTGTTACAAATGAACTAAAGACGGCAAAAACAGGTACTGATAAATATTATGAAGGAGCTTATAACGGTTTCGCTTCGTTGTGGCTGGAATCTTTTCTTGATAAAGAAGAAAATTCGGGAATACTTGATAATCTGACTTATGATAAATACTCGGCAAAAAAAGATGAATACCGGTTTAATCGTATAGTTCCTGACGGTATTACAAATTTTAGGGAAGGCGATATAGGAATTATTTATCCGAAAAATCCGTCCGCTCCTTCACCTGTTAAATCACAGATTCTGAAATGTACAATCACGAATATTACTAAAGAAAAAGTGCATATTAAGTTAAGAAATAAACAGGTAAAGGAAAATATTTTTTCGGGTGAAACACTGTGGGCAATTGAACATGATATTTTTGAAGCAAATTATAAAAATCAGACTCAGTCGCTTTTTACCTTTCTTAAAGCAGATAAAAAAAGAAAAGAACTTCTGCTGTGTAAAATTAAACCTGAAACGATTAAGAAGAATTTCAGACATCCCGGACTGAATGAAAATCTGAATCGAATAATTTCAAAATCAAAATGTGCAAAGGACTATTTTATCCTGCAGGGTCCGCCCGGAACCGGCAAGACTTCCGTGGCGTTGATGCTTATGGTTGCTGAAGCAATAAAGGATAACCCGGGTTCAGATATTACAATCCTTGCCTATACAAACAGAGCAGTTGATGAAATATGTAATAATCTCAGAAAAGGAATCTCTTATATTAACAATGAGAATATTAAATCGGTAATGAGAAATTATCTCCGTTTAGGAAGTGATAATGTTGATGATGAAAACCTTTTCCAGAACCTTCCTGAAAATAAAAATCCCGAAGTCATTAAGAAACTGATTAAAGAGAAAAGAATAATTGTTTCAACTGTTCATTCATTTCTCGGCAAGCATAAAGACCTCGAGCATCTGAAAAACTTTGATATAGTATTTGTTGATGAGGCAAGTCAGATTGTTGAACCGCAGTTGATAGGAATTCTTGCGAAGTGCAAAAAATTCATTTTAATAGGTGACCATCTTCAGCTGCCTGCCGTTGTCCTGCAGGATGAAAAATATTGCACCGTGGAAGAAAAATTGCTGAATGCGGCAGGTATATATTCTCTCGGTAATTCACTCTTTGAAAGATTTTTTACTCACTGTATAAAAAAAGGATGGAAGGATTCCTGTGATACACTCGAAACCCATTACCGGATGCACAGTGATATTGCTGATTTAATCAGGGGTAATTATCAGGTGAGTCTGTTCAGCGGAAATGAATCACAATCTTCGTCTCAGAAATTGTTTAATATAAATTCTCCTGACAATATTGAAAAAATTCTGGCAGCATCACGTGTACTTTTTTTCCCGTCAAGAGTAATTAAAGAAAATAAATATAACTCGGAAGAAGCAGACAGAGTTAATCTTCTGCTTGAAAGAATAAAAAAAGGATACGGTAAAAAATTTAATGAAAAATGTGTCGGGGTAATTACTCCCTGGCGGATGCAGATTAGTAAAATAAAAAATAGCATCAATGATGAAGAAATAATTGATAAAGTTACTGTTGATACTGTCGAAAGGTTTCAGGGCTCCGAACGGGATATAATTATTATATCTCTTGCCGTATATAACCGCGCCCAGATTGCAAATCTTCAGTCGCTGAATCTCGATAAAACAGTTGATAGAAAATTAAACGTTGCTCTTTCTAGAGCAAAAGAACATCTTATAATTCTCGGCTGCGAAGAAGTTCTCTCCTGCTCCCCCCATTATTCCCGCGTAATCGAAATTATAAAAGAGAAAAACGGATATGTGACTCAATTTTAAATTAATCTTTTACTGTTCACCTCCCGCGAAAATATGTGTTGTGTAAATATAATTACAGCGTCATCTAATAAAATCATAAAAATATGTACTGATTTTCCCCTTGAATATTAAATAAATATAAGTTTCGTTATAAAAAAGAATAAAAATAATGCTAAAAACATATAGAGCAAATTCACATAAAATTAAAACAATTAGAAAGGGTAAAAATGAAAAAGTTCATTATTTCTTTAATTGCTCTGTTTGCCTTTGCTAATATATATGCACAGGAATACAGAGCAGACATGCCGGGACCATTCGACGTGAAGGGAAATTATTCCTCTGTCGAAACAAAAAATCCTGCATTAAAAATAAACAACAGTACTTCAAAAGTACAAACCGACGAGTACGGCTGGTTTAATGTTAATGCCAACTTATCTCTTGCTGCGGGTCAGTATGCTGCAGCAGGAGGTGTAACAAATGAAAATGTTGATGGTAGTATTGAAGCATGGATTTATTGGACAGGAGGCGGCTCAGTTCCAACAATATTTGCGAAAGGAGACGCAACAAATGTTGGAATTTATTTTGGAATAGCAAGTAATCATTTGTTTATCAGATTCGGAACTGCCCCAACAACCAATACAAGCGGTGCTACTATATCCCAGAATGTGTGGACACATGTTGCTGCAACTTGGTCTGGAGGTGCGGGAAATTACACTGTCACATTTTATGTGAATGGTGCACAGAGCGGTTCAACATCAACAAATACTGGTTCCTGGAATATCACCTCAGATTCCGCAACAATAGGAAATTCAAAAGCATTTTTCAGTTCAGGACAATTTCTCGGCAAAATTGACGAGGTACGGTACTGGGACGATGTTAGAACACTTGCGGAAATTCGTAACAATCGTTTTGTTGGATTGGGAGACGGCAGTGGAGCTAATACCGGTAATGCTATCACATCTGCAATAAATTATGCAAGTATTAATAATTCCTGGAATTTTAATACAGGCTCACCTTTCTCGGATGCATTTGGAAATATTACAATGTATGGCAGATTTGGTGCAGAAGGACAGTATGTCTCAATATACGGAATACCTATACCCTATAATTTTGCACTGAAACTGGAAGGAGGTACCACTGATTTTGTTACAATTCCTCATTCTACAATATTTAACCAGACTGCATCAGGAGGATTGGACGCTTGGATTTACTTAACAACAGCAAGTACTTTAAATACAATTATTTCAAAAGGTACAACTTTTGCAAATCATAATTTTGCTTTTTACATTTCCGCAGGTAATAAAATTGGTTTAAACATAGGTGCGCACAATTATATCAGTAACGGACCTGTCGTATTTACAACAGGTAAATGGTATCATGTTGCGGCAATGTGGTCAGGAGGTCCTAATTTTACAGTGCGACTCTATGTTAACGGTCAATTGGATTATGAATCAACTTATAATCTTGCAATGCCGACAAATACCGACCCCGCTACAATAGGTAAATATTATACAAGTACTGGTATGTTTAAAGGATATATTGATGAAGTCAGGCTATGGAGTACTGCTTTAACTCAGGCACAAATACAACGTTATATGTTTAATTCCTGCCGGGCATCATCAATGCCTTCTACAATGGTAGCGGCATGGAATTTTGACGGTAATTTACTAAATCGCAGCTCTTCTACGGGAATTGACGGCTCCTTTAATACAGGCGGTACTAATAATTGCAGATTCAGCGGCTATTCCAATGAAACTTCAAGTGGAACACCCTCAACTTCCTTCGATGCCCACGCTACCGTAATTAATAGAAATTTGGCAACCAATCCTTTCCCGCAAAGTTTTTATCTTAGAACATCAAATAAAACAATTCTGGATAATACAACAACTAAAGATACAGTGTATGTTTCTCCTTCGGCTGCATTGACTTCTCTCGAAGTATTCGTTGCAATACAGCATACTTATGCTGCCGACCTTGATATTGTTTTAAGAGCACCAAATGGTACAACGCGGGAATTGTCAACTGATAACGGCGGAAGTTCACAGGGCGGTTACCGGACTTTCTTTATTGATGGCGGAACTAATGTTAATACTGCAAACTTTTTCTGTCCGTTCTCACATATCGCTGGACCTGAAGTTACAATGGGTAATTTCGGCGGAACAAATGTCCACGGAAACTGGATACTTGAAGTTACTGATGACCTCGGTGGGTTTACTGGTACATTACTCGGCTGGGGAATAAGATATAATAATATTACAACAGGAATAGAACCTGTTGCCGGTAATCCTGAAACTTACAGTCTCAGCCAAAATTATCCGAATCCGTTTAACCCGACAACAACAATCAGAGTGCAGTTACCGAAAGAAGGTGATGTCAGTATTAAAGTATTTGATATGCTCGGAAGAGAAGTGTCCGTCATAATGAACGGCTTTATGAAATCGGGAACTTATGATATTACGTTCGATGCATCAACTCTCGCAAGCGGTACATATTTTTATAGAATGCAGGCAGGTGATTTTATTGATATTAAGAAAATGGTCGTCCTGAAATAAACGGAAGTTATTAATAAAAAATAGTAATATAAAAAAGCCCGGCACCGGAAAGTACCGGGCTTTTTTTTCACTCATTTACCCATCCACCCATTTACCCATCTTCCCTTCCACCCATCTTCCCTTCCACCCATCTTCCCATCCACCCATCCCCCCATTTACCCATCTTCCCATCCACTCATCTTCCCTTCCACCCATCTCCCCATCCACCCATCTCCCCATCCACCCGTCCACCCATCCACCCATTTACCCATCTCCCCATCTTCCCATCCACCCATCTTCCCATCCACCCATTTAGCCATCCACTTTTTAATCACAGTTTTCCAAAAAGAAAAACACAGTTCAGAATATCCGGATAAAATATATTATTTTTCATCTCACCTGTATAATATGTGATGTACATACGGAATTTAAACCGTTTTCCCTCTTTATCCAGATAAAAATATTCGGAAGAAGTACTTGTTTTTAAATTCTCAAATATTTCAGGCATATCTATTTTTATTGTATCAGAATAAGTTTTACCCGAATCGTTTGAAAATGAAACATTTATCTGCTTTTTCCCGGTGTCCTTCTGAACTTTAAACACATCGTAATTAAAATATGAAATTGTTTTTACTGTGTCAGAAGATTCATAATTTCTGAAATAATAAACATAATTGTATCCGCTCACATCAATCCGGGATAAGTCTTTTGACCTGTATTCATAATTGTTGTCAAATACTCTGATTTTGTTCGGATTATATTCCAGTCCCATGTATTTCATTATGGCTGTTTCGGAATTAAAAACAAATCTTATATAATTATCTTCTTTAGCGATTGAATCAAGCGAAATATCAAACCACGGCTGAATTTCGGAATACTGTTTTCGCATTTCAAGAAAACCAAGAATAGAGAATATATTATCGTTATCTTCCGGACTGACTGTTGTATTTGTTTTTGTGATTTTACCGTCAACGAGAATATTGTTTTTTGTTAACAGATGCTCAAACCTTCCAAGTTGATTATTCAAAGAAACCGAGAACGCTCCCCACGGTCCAAATGAGGCAAACAGTATAATAATAAATAATGAAATTGGAATTATCTTGATATTTTTTTCTTTACTGAATATAAAATATAATGCAATCCCCGTGAGCCATAAAGCCGCAACGAAAATATAATAACGGTTTTCAGTAATACCGTATTCCGATATACGTCTGAGAATAGCCGTATAAAGCAGAATGATTAAAGGGATTAATATGAAGTAGAATACTTTCCCGAAAATTAAAATCCATTTGTTGTTTTCTGTATTTTTTATCGGATGAACAAGCAGTAATGCAAAAATTCCTGCAATGGAAAATCCAATAATGAGATTTGAAACCCATCCGACAGGCAGTTGCCACGCAAGAATTATTTTACCTGTGTATAAATAAAGAATAATAAGATAAACAACGACAATCGGAATTGCTACATACTGTGTGAAAATTTTCAGTGCATTGGGGTAGGCCGTAATTTCATCCTCTTTTTTAGGAACACCCGATAGAAAAAACCAGGTGTTAAAAATTCCCGCTATGAGAAAAAATAACTGCAGGTATCTTTCTTCTTTAATATCCATGTTAAATAATTTATCAAAAGATACCAGCGCTATCGCCAGACCGGCAAACAACACCAAAGAGTAAAATGCCGAAATCAGAATTCTGAGAAATAATTTAAGGTTAAAGTCCCAGAAATTCGAGAATATGTATTTTCCTTCATCCTTTTTAAACATAGAAAAGGATACAAGTAAATGAGCCGCCGTAAAATACATCATATAACGTGAACCGTCATAAAAATTCTCCTCACGGGACATTGAATAATAAAATACTGCAAGCAGAATTATCCCTGCTGCCTGTAATAAATATGATATTTTTCTTGAATGATTGTAACTTTCGGAAAAAATAGCGAGTGCAAATAAAACAGGTATCCCGATTGATGCTGCCATGGCTCCGTTCATCAGGCGAAAATATGTAATGTTTTGCTCGGTATCAAATTCCGCAAAATATATCATTATTAAGGTAAGTAGTACTGCATTAAGTATTACAAAGGGGAATCTCTTAAATGTATTTACGGACTCGTTATATAGATTTGATAATGACTGTAGTTTCATATTGTTTGTTTATGTTTCCCTGCCCCTCCAAAGAGGGATACACTGTCCCCTTTGGAGGGGGTAGGGGAATGTATTCCGATAATTTGAATTTAAGTTAAACTAAATAAATCATAAATTAAACAAAAAAATACATATATGGAAAAATGGACATTAAAAAATAAACGTGCTCTTGTTACAGGCGGAACAAAGGGAATAGGAAAGTCAATCGTGGAAGAACTTGCTCTGCTCGGTGCGGAAATAATATTTATTGCAAGAAACAGTGAAGATATTAAATCTCTGGAAATATTATTGTCGGAAAAAGGATATAATGTAAAAGGATTTTCCGCGGATTTAGGCATAAAAGAAGAACGAAAAAAATTATTTGATTACCTGCCTTTAATCTGGGATAAATTTGATATTCTCATAAATAACGTTGGAACAAATATAAGAAAAAAAACAACTGAATATACGGAGGACGAATTCGAAAAAATTATGCATACAAATTTATTTAATACATTTGAAATGTGCAAATTATCGTATGATTTTTTAAAAAATTCTCGTGATGCATCAATAGTAAATATTTCATCTGTCTCAGGATTGATAAATACAAGTACCGGTTCACCATATGGAATGACAAAAGCGGCAATAAATCAACTTACAAAAAATCTTGCCGTTGAATGGGCTCCGGCAATTCGTGTGAATGCAATCGCTCCTTGGTACACCGACACACCACTCGTCGAAAAACTTTTAAAAGATAAAAAATACTATGATAGGGTTATGATGCGAACTCCGATGAAACGAATCTGCAAACCGGAAGAAATCGGAACAGTTGCCGCTTTTCTCTGTATGCCTGCCGCTTCATACCTCACCGGTCAGTGCGTCACCGTTGACGGCGGCTTTTCTGTTTATGGTTTCTGACACCTTGTCACCTTGTCACCTTGTCACTTTGTCATCTTGTAACCTCGTCACCTTGTCACCTCGTCACCTTGTCACTTTGTCACCTTGTCGCCTCGTCACCTCGTCACCTCGTCACCTTGTCACCTCGTCACCTCGTCACCTCGTCACCTTGTCACCTTGTCACTTCGTCACCTTGTCACCTTAATTTTCCGTGTTTTTTGAATTTCTTAAATCACCCGTAATATTTAACTTAAAGAAATAATCTAAAATTTAACCCTAATAATTATGGCAAAGAAATATCAAAATTTTATTAACGGTGTATGGAAAGATGCATCAACGGGAAAGTTCTCGGAAAACAGAAATCCCGCGGATAAAGATGATTTAATCGGATTGTTCCCAAGTTCAGATGAAAACGATGTCAGGGAAGCAGTTGCGGCGGCACGCGAAGCATTTAAAAAATGGAGACTTATTCCCGCACCTAAAAGAGGCGACGTATTGAAAGTGGTTGGTGATATTATGCTCGAAAAAAAAGATGAAATTGCATTTGAAATGACACGTGAAATGGGAAAAGTATTCGCGGAAACAAAGGGCGATACGCAGGAAGGTATAGATACCGCCTATTATGCGGCATCCGAAGGTAGAAGACTGTTTGGTTATAACGCTCCGAGTGAACTGAAAAACAAAATGAATCTGAGTTTCAGAATTCCGATTGGCGTGGCAGGTATAATTACTCCGTGGAATTTTCCGATGGCTATTCCGACCTGGAAAATTTTTCCTGCGCTCGTTTGCGGAAATACGGTTGTTTTCAAACCTGCCGAACTTACTCCAAAAACGGCAACTACATTGGTTGAAATTATTGACGAGGCAATGAAACAGGTTCTCGGTAATGAATATATCCCGGGTGTTCTAAATCTTGTTCACGGAAAAGGTCGTGTAGTGGGCGAAGAATTTCTGGCAAATCCCGGTATTGATTTGATTTCATTTACGGGTTCTACCGAAGTCGGAAGAAGAATTAATGAAGTAGGCGGAAAAATGCTTAAAAGGGTTTCTCTTGAACTCGGCGGAAAAAATGCTCAAATAGTAATGAACGACGCTAATATTGACCTTGCACTCGATGCGGTTTTGTGGGGTGCATTCGGGACAACCGGACAAAGATGTACTGCAACTTCACGTTTGATTCTTCATAAAGACATTCACGATAAATTTATTGATAAACTCCTTGAACGCGTGAAAAAATTAAAACTCGGCTACGGAAATGACAAAGGCGTTGATGTAGGTCCCTGCATAAGCGAAGCACAGAGAAATACTGTTCACTCTTATGTCGAAATCGGGAAAAACGAGGACAGGGCAACTCTCTTGACAGGCGGAGAATTTTCAGCAGAAGGAAATCTTTCCAAAGGATGGTTCTATAAACCGACAATATTCACAAATGTTACAAGAAATATGCGGATTGCAAAAGAAGAAATCTTCGGACCTGTGCTTGCCGTTATTAAATGCAATAATCTTGAAGAGGCAATTGATATACTTAATGATACAGAATACGGACTGTCGTCAAGCATATTTACGAATAACGTAAATGACGCATTCACTGCTGTAAGGGATATTCAGGCAGGCATTACCTATATAAACGGCGCTACAATCGGAGCCGAAGCACATATGCCTTTCGGTGGTGTGAAGGGAACTGGCAACGGTCACAGAGAAGGCGGCTGGACGGTATATGATTTTTATACTGAATGGAAAGCAGTTTACATAGACTACTCCGGTAAGTTACAGCGTGCACAGATTGATAACTACTGATTTATGTTTAAAAGAACAATACCCGTTCCCGACGAACAACTTCTTAAAGTTTACGACGATACTCCCCTGTGGTCTGCTCCGTTCGGTTTGACTTTACTTGACACAATTAAATACAAAAAGAACATTAATATTCTTGATGTTTGTAGCGGTTGCGGATTTCCTATGCTGGATGTTGCAATGAGATTCGGCTCTTCCTGTAAAGTTTACGGAATAGAATTATGGGAAGCAGGTGTAAATAGAATCAGGGAAAAAATAACTGCTTTAAATTTATCTAATGCTGAAATAAGTCACGGCGACGCAGAAGAACTGCCGTTTGAAGATGAGTATTTCGGTCTTATAATTTCCAATAACGGATTGAATAATGTTGAAGATGTCGAAAAAGTACTCTCCGAATGTTACAGAACTCTCAAACCCGGCGGACAGTTCACATTAACATTCAATCTTCCCGATACAATGTACGAATTTTATAATGAATTCAAGCAGATTCTGAAAGAAAATAATATGAAAGATGAATTAATAAAAGTTGATTTACATATTCAGGAAAAAAGAAAACCCCCGAAACAAATGTTCGACCTGTTATGCAAACATAAATTTGTTGTAAACTCATCTCTGAGTTATTCTTTTGGATATAAATTTACTGATGCGGAATCAATGTTTAATTATTTTATTATTAAAAACTCATTTCTCCCTGTCTGGCTTGAAATATTAAAAGAAGACAACAGAGAAAAGGTTTTTACGGAAATTTCAAAAAGATTAAATGATAAATACGATACAATAACACTTACTATCCCTTATACCTGCTTTGATTGCGAAAAATAGTAGTAATTTTTCAATTAGAACCTGCGAAGCAGGTTCAACTTCAGTACCCCCCGGCGAAGCCGGGGGATAAAGAACACCCCCTCCACTTTGTAAAACCTGCGGAGCAGACTCATTCTCTGTCATCATACTTTAAGAACCTGCGGAGCAGACTCATTCTCTGTCATCATACTTGCAGAACCTGCAAAGCAAACTCATTCTCTGTCATCATGCTTTAAGAACCTGCGAAGCATGTTCAACTTCAGTAACCCCCGGCGAAGCCGGGGGGAGATTTCAAAATCATACATTGTATTTGAAAAGATATTTTTATACATTTATAAGATGCTATGAAACATTCTATCTCTATACTTTTAGCAATTTGTTTTGTGATTTTGTTCTCCTGCGCCGATACAGAGATTGAAATATTTCAAAAAGAAGTTAAAGATGCAGATAAAATTAAGATTTATTTCTATGACAGCACAACGGGGAAAATCGGCAGCCCGGACAGAATATTCACTATAGAAAACAAAGAAGAAATTGAAAAGTACAAAGACCTTTTCACCGATGAAGAGGTTCCGCAGAACAAATGTGGTTATACCGGGCTGCTTGAGTTTTTCAGCAAAGGTAAAACAATTATAAGTACTGAATTTAATTTAAATCCGGAGTGCAGGCATATAGTATTAACTTTGCGGGGCAGAGCGTTTTCAAAAAAATTAAGTAATGAAGGTTTAAATCTGTTAAAAATTAAATTTAATAGCATAAAACAATAAAATTATCATGTGTACGGAGACAGGGAGAATTACCTTATCGAATAAAGTGTGTGTAGAGATTGATTTTTTCTTTAACCGGCATTCATTAATTCAATTTTCTAAACGTAAAATACATTTGTTTTGAAAAAGTATATATTATTTTTTATAATTATAATTGCTACTGCTTCTTCAAATGTATTTGCTAAGTCAGGTCTATGGACAGAGAATCTGTCAAGCGGAATATATTTCTACAGATTGAAAACGGATGGTTTTTCCGAAACGAAAAAATTAATTTTGTTGAAATGAAAAATGTTTTCATAATGCTGTTAATTGTACATTTTACATTGAATATTGAAGATTGTATTTGCCAGTGGACTGTAATTTCCACACAGGGCAATACCGCTGTATCATTCCCTTCCGAAAACACCGGCTTTTCAACTGCGAACGGAATCACAAAAAAAACTACTAACGGAGGATACAACTGGTCTTCACTTTCGGGCGGCAACCTGACAGGAATATTTTTTATTAATAATTTAACAGGCTGGGTTGTTGGGTATCCGGGATACATCGGCAAAACAATAAACGGCAGCTCTTTCACTCAGCAGCCTACAGGGATACAGGACAGACTTAATGAAGTATTTTTCATTAACGAAAATACAGGCTGGGTAGTAGGCGGAGATTTTTCTAATGAAGTAATCTTTAAAACCACGAACGGAGGAATAAACTGGACAACTCAAACAAGTGGTACCGCGAACAAATTATTTTCCGTATATTTTATAAACGAGAATACGGGATGGTCTGTCGGAGGTCCGAGTTCACCGAAAATAATCAAGACAACAAACGGCGGACAAAACTGGTTTATGCAATCCACAACTATTTCAACTCCTTTATATTCGGTTATGTTCGCAAACGAAAATACCGGTTGGGCTGTTGCAGGTTATCTCGGTGGCGAAACAATTATCAAAACGACTAACGGCGGAATTAACTGGTTCAGTCAGTCAAGCGGTGATACGAGATATTTAAGAGACTGTTATGTTATAGATTCCCTGAAAGCCGTTGCGGTTGGTCAGGGCGGAAAAATAATTGCAACTACAAACGGCGGCGATAACTGGAGTGTAATATCAACGAGCTCTTCAGTAGAATTATGGGCTGTTGATTTTGCTTCCGATTCTGTCGGTTATGCAATAGGCAGTAATGTTGTTCTGAAAACTACTAACGGCGGATTGACTTTCTATTCTGAAAATTCAAATCAAATTCCGAATAAGTTTGGACTTGAACAGAACTATCCGAACCCGTTTAATTCAATGACAAATGTTAAATTTAAAATTGCAAATGCAGGTAATGTTTCGTTGAAAGTATTTGATTTGCTCGGCAGAGAAGTAAGTACACTCGTGGATGAAAAATTACAGCCGGGAACTTATCAGGCTAATTTCAATGCGGAGAATTTATCAAGCGGAGTGTATTTTTACAGACTGAAAACAGATGGTTTTTCCGAAACAAAAAAATTGTTATTAATAAAATAATGAATAATAAAACCGGAAATTATTAATAAAAAATCTTTCTTCCCGGACTCCGGCTCGGGAAGGAAGTTTATTAAATATGAAATAAAAAGTGTAAGTATTAATCAAACTAAATCATATATATGAAAAAAATAATATTCTTAATCCTGATTACTTCGGTTGTATCAGTTTTTAGTTCTTACTCCTGTGCTCAGGAACCGCTTGACAGTTTTATCGTAAAGTATTCGGGCTCGGCTCTGGTTTGCGACAGTATGCTTATATACTCCAAACCCGGCAAGTTTAAAATTGTAGAATGCCTCAATGAAGACTACGCCTACAGGGAAAAAATAACATTTCTGCTGGGACAGGAATTAATCGTTATCACCGAAGATGAAAGGTCAAAAACTGCTACAAGTATAACTCTGGAGCAGCCTCACAATGAAATTAAAAACGGTATCGAATTCCTGAACCTAAGTAATTGTAAAGAATACACAGAACTTGTCGGAAGTGAACCTGTAATCGGATACTTGTGTAAAATATATGAAAGTCCAGAGGGAAATAAAATCTGGGTTTATAACGATACTTATGTATTGAAAGCCGTGGATGTTCTCCGGAACAGGGAAACAGTTGCCTTTGAATTTGTACCGAACGCTTTAATAAATGATAAAATTTTCGAAGTGCCTTCTGAAACGGAAATCAGATATATAAAAGGAAAATAAGATTTTTATATAAATACCCGTAAAACAATTTTTCGAGAAACAATTTGCGGATTTAATCGGTTAAATAAACGGATAGTATTTCAGAAACAAAAAAATTAATTTTAATAAATTATTATATTACAATGAAAAAAATTACTGCTGTTCTGTTTTTGCTTTTTATTGCATTATATTCTTTTTTACCTGCTCAAACCTGTGATGAAAGTATGACTTTCGAAATAGATAATATTAAGCAGGAAATAGAAACTATGCTTGTAAATGCAACTACAATGGATGTTGCGCTTGAAACAGGCGAAAATTTAATTGTGTTTTACGTTGACGGTCAAATGATTAAAATATCTGTTGAAATGCAGGAACCTTATATTTCGGCTGAATTGTTTTTCAGAGACGGATTCGTCAGACATATATCCGAAGACGTACGTGAGGGAAATGAATTCTATAGAAATTATTATTATTTCAATGAAGATAAACTGATTTGCTACCGGAATGAAAAGTCGGGTGATTATAATGACTCCGGATTATATGCGGTTGCAGAACAAAAATGGCTCGAAAGAATTGAAAGATATTTACTCGCCATACAGTAACAAATACCTCGTTCAATGAATCCCTTTCATCGGATGAAGAAAAATAAACGTCATTAATTCTGATTCGAAAAGAATAATCGGCTAAACAATATGAAAAAAATAATTACATTAATTATATTAATCCTCTCTGTACGGGCATACTCCCAGTCCGCCGATGAAATATACGAAAAAGGAGGTGAGGCATTAAAGAAAAAGAAACATTACGAAGCAATTGAATATTATAAACAGTACATAGCACTTGAGCCGAACGACCCGCGCGGATATCTGTCTCTTGGAACTGCCTACAGCGAACTTAAATATCTTGATTCTGCCTTTTATTACTATAATCTCTCGGTTGAAAAAGATTCAAATTATGCTCCCGGAATTTCAAGCCGCGGAGCAATTTACCTGATGTATAATCAAACCGACCTCGCATATAAGGATTTAATAAGAGCATTGGAACTCGAGCCGGAATCAATGCTCACCTATACAACTCTTGCAACATATTATATAATGACCGGTAAACAGGATTCGGCATTTTACATTTATGATAAAGCTCTCGAAATCAATCCTAAATCTCTTGATGTTTATTACAACCGTGGTGCACTTTATTTTTCAATGGACAATTACGAAAGAACTTTAAAAGATGTAAATAAACTCATTGAATTAGCCCCTGATTATGCAAAAGGATTTTATTTCAGAGGAACGGTTTACAGGTATATGGAAAATTTCGATGATGCAATGCTCGATTTTAACAAGGCGGTTGAACTCGCTCCCGATGACGGCGAGGCTTACGTCCGCAGGGGGATACTCCTTCTGAATATCGGAAAATATAAAGAGGCAATAGAGGATATGGAACACGGCTATAAATTAGATTCGTCCCTGAAAGAACAAACACAAAATTTTTACAACGAAGCATTAAATAATTACAACGAACAGAAATGAATAAATTCATAACCCGGTCAAGCCGGGACCCCCTCTGGTTACTACGCTCCGGCGTAGCAACCCAAATTCTTTGCCATTTCACGCAGAATTTGATAATTAAAGGATTAATTTTATTTTTTGTATCTCTTATTTTATTTTCCTGCGGTAAAGATAAATCCGATGAAATTACGATTACAAAACCGGAAAAGACCGAAAAACAAAAATTTGTGGAAGATGCCCCTGTTACGAAACAACAGGAGGAAGAGGCGCAGAAAAATGTTGAAGAATTGAATGAAATAATTTCCACGAAAGATGTAAGTGATTATATTGGTAAAACCCTTACGGTAGAAGGATATATAGCGGATGTGGTAACAAGACCAAAAGTTAATTATCTTAATTTCGACAATAAATTCCCGAAACATACTTTTACTGCAGTTATATTCCCGAAAGATGCAGAAAACTTTGATGATTTAAATATGTTTAAAAATAAAAATGTCCGTGTAAAAGGAAAAATAGAATTATACAAAGGCAAGCCTCAGATAATTGTTAATTCGCCTGACCAAATTAACATTGTCAAATGAAAAAATGCGGATACGTTACATTATTTGGTAAACCGAACTCGGGTAAGTCAACCCTGCTTAACAGACTGCTTAACTATAACCTGTCAATTGTAACCCGCAAAGTACAGACTACAAGAAATAAAATTTCGGGTGTTCTCACTGAAAATAATTACCAGATTATATTTCTCGATACTCCGGGATTTCTTGCTCCTAAATACGAACTCCAGAAATTTATGCTGAAAGAATTAAACTCATCTCTGGAAGATGCAGACGTTATTCTGAATCTCATAGATGCAACCGCCTTTGATATGAATGTGCAGATAGATATATTTTCAAAAATACGGAAGTCAATCGGAACAAAAGCATATATTCCCCTGTTCACAAAATCCGACCTTCTTGAAGAGGAAAAATTAAAAAATTTTATTTCGTTGTATGAGAAAGAATTCCCGGGATTTGAAATTATTCCTGTTTCCGCTCTGACGGGAAAAAATATTGATTTACTGAAAAATACAATCGTGGAAAAACTTCCTGAATCTGAATTTCTCTTTGACGAAGAACATCTGACGGACAAACCTGAAAAATTTTTCGTCTCCGAAATAATTCGTAAAAATATACTCGAACAGTTTCGCGAAGAAATTCCCTACAGCGTTTTTGTAAATGTAATCGAATATAAAGAGCGTGAAAAAGGTAAAATATATATACACGCGGAAATAATTGTTGAGCGCGAATCACAGAAAATAATCATCATCGGCAGAAAAGGAGCATCTCTGAAAAAAATCGGTGAATCTTCCCGCATGGAAATTGAAAAATTCCTCGGCAAAGGTATCTTCCTTAAACTCTTTGTCAAAATCCGTAAAGACTGGCGCAACAACCCCACCTTCCTCAAATCTAACTTCTAACTATAAAAGCATTCCTCTAATCCCATGAACTCCGTCCATCAAACCGGAATAATTAATATTTTTTTTTAGCGTTTCTTAATACAAATTTTCGTGCGCTTAGTAAAAAATAATATCCTTATTTCATAATTCATAACCCGGTCAAGCCGGAACCGAAATTATTTTATTTCTTTTTTTACTCATCCGATGAACTTGTTCATCGGACGAGTATAAATTCCTTAATCTTTTTAAATCTGCGCCTATCTGTCTAATCTGTGTCATCAGCGTGCGAAATTCGTAATGTTTGCCTTGT